>JAYURW010000148.1:0-5299 GCA_043756025.1 Novosphingobium sp.
TGAACCAAGTCGAGGCCGAAGCGCTATTCGGGCAGATGCTCGATGGCGAAATGGCGGATGAAGCAATCGCCTCCAATTTGATCGAACTCGCCGACCGCGGCGAAACTGCGCAGGAAATTGCCGGCGCAGTCCGGGCGATGCGCGCCCGGATGAAACGGATCACCGGCCCGGCTGGCGCGATCGACGTCTGCGGCACCGGCGGTGATGGGCAGCATAGTCTGAACGTCTCAACCGCCGTCGCGCTGGTTGTTGCCGCTTGCGACGTACCGGTTGCCAAGCACGGCAACCGCGCTGCCTCAAGTCTGGCTGGCGGGGCAGACACCTTGGAAGCACTTGGCCTTAACCTCGCCCGGGCCTCAGACATGGCCGAGGAAACGCTGGGCGATCTGGGTATCGCCTTCCTGTTTGCCCAGGCCCACCACCCCGCACTTGGCCGCATCGCACCGATCCGCAGAGCGTTGGGGCGGCGGACGATTTTCAACCTGCTCGGGCCGCTCGCCAACCCCGCTGGCGTCACCCGCCAGCTGGTCGGGGTATCCCACCCCAATCTGATCGCGCTGTACCGCGATGCGATGCAGCTGCTTGGCACCGATGCCGCGCTGATCGTTTCGGGGGCAGAAGGGCTGGACGAGCTTTCAATCGAAGGCACCAGCTACCTCGCCGCAATCGGCCTGCCGCCGCTGCCAATCGAGATCACCCCGGGCGATGCGGGCCTGATTCCCCGCGCACTGGCTGACCTGCGCGGCGGCGATGCTGCGTTCAATGCCGCTGCGATCCGCCGCTTGCTGCTGGGCGAAACCGGCGCCTACCGCGATGCCGTCTTACTCAATTCCGCCGCCGCACTGATCGTGGCGGGGCAGGTTTCGGACCTGCTCGAAGGGGTTGAGGAAGCTGCTGAGGCACTGGATAAAGGGCTGGCCAAGGCTTTGCTCGATTGCTGGGTTGAGACTGTGAAATGACCAAGCCTGACGAAAGGTTCAGCTCTTGAAGCATGACCGCAAACTGTGGGCAGACACACACAAAGATCAGTTACCTGATTGGCCATGCCCGACTTGCGGAGTTGGCCACCTTTCCGTTGCCACACAGGATATCCAAATTCGCGAGACTGGACTATCGATCGCTGAACATGATCAAGAAGCATGGGAGCCGGATTGGATTCAAAACCGATTCATGGCATTTTTTGAATGTAGCCTGCCGTCCTGCAGAGAGATCGCGATAGTCTGCGGCTCCGCGAAGGTTTATCACTGGCAGGTTGGGTATGATGAATACGTAACGGGCAACGTCTTTACTGTGGAATCGATTTCACCTGCGCCTATTCCCATCGCGATCCCGGCGGCGACCCCGATTTCAATTATCGACGCCGTGTCTCGATCCGCAAGCCTCATATGGCCAAGTCCTGAGTCTGCGGCTAACCAAGTTCGACAAGCCGTCGAATGCTTGATGGATGACGTTGGGGTTCCTGCAAAAGACCCAAAAGGTAAGACAATTTTTCTTCACCACAGGATCGTTGAATTCCAGAAATCCGATCAAGATTGCGGCACAATATTGCTTGCTACAAAATGGCTTGGAAACATTGGTAGCCATGTTGGAACCCTCGAACGCTCCGATGTGCTAGATGCTTTCGAAATGTTCGAGTACGTACTCGAAAGCCAATACGGTACAGCAAAAGCGGAAATACTTGCAAAAGCTGCTGCAATTAATGCCGCAAAAGGGCCTACCAAAATTCAATGACAGACAAACTCACCGAAATCTGCGATACCAAGCGGCTTGAAGTGTCCGCGCGCAAGGCGCTTACGTCGCTGACCGAACTCGATGCCCGTGCCGCCACCCAAACCGCTCCGCGCGGATTTGAAGCGGCGCTGCGGGCCAAGGCTGCGACCGGCTATGCCCTGATTGCCGAGATCAAGCAGGCCAGCCCGTCCAAGGGCCTGATCCGCGCCGATTTCGATCCGGCTGCCCATGCCCGCGCCTATCAGGCGGGCGGCGCAGCGTGCCTTTCGGTGCTGACCGATGCGCCCTATTTTCAGGGGCATGAGGACTATTTGGTGGCTGCTCGCGGAGCCTGTGATCTGCCGGTGCTGCGCAAGGATTTCATGATCGATCCCTGGCAAGTGGCTGAGGCCCGCGCAATCGGCGCCGATGCGATCCTGATTATCGTCGCCGCGCTGGATGATGGCATGATGGCTGAGATTGAGGCAGCGACGCTGGAGCGCCGGATGGACGTGCTGATTGAGGTTCATAATGAAGCCGAGATGGAGCGAGCAAGCCGCTTGAAATCAAGACTTATCGGCGTCAATAATCGCGACCTTAAGCGCTTTGTCACTGATCTTGCCACCAGCGAGCGCCTCGCCGCGTTGGCGCCCAAAGGAACTCTGCTGGTCAGCGAAAGCGGCATCAATGGCCACGCCGATCTGCTGCGGCTGGAGGCCAGTGGCATCCGCACTTTCCTGGTCGGCGAAAGCCTGATGCGGCAAAATGACGTCACGGCGGCGACCAAGGCGCTTCTCAATGGCTGAACTCACCCACCTCGATGCCCAGGGCAAAGCCCGGATGGTCGACATCGGCGGCAAAGCTGAAACACGGCGCGTTGCGGTGGCTGAGGGGCGGATATCGATGTCGCCCCCCACCCTCACCGCGATCCGCGATGGCGCGGTGCCCAAAGGCGATGTGCTCGCCGCCGCACGGATTGCCGGGATCATGGCGGCAAAAAAGACCGCCGAGCTCATTCCGCTGTGTCACCCGCTGGCGCTGGACGCGGTGACGGTTGATTTTGAAATTGAGGCTGGTGCAGTGCGGGTCACCGCCAGCGCCTCGCTTACGGGGCGCACCGGGGTGGAAATGGAAGCCCTTACAGCGGTTTCCGTGGCACTCCTGACACTTTACGATATGGCCAAGGCGCTCGACAAAGCGATGGTTATTTCCGGCATCCGCTTGCTTGAAAAGCGCGGCGGTAAATCGAGCGACTGGAAGGCACCGGCCTGATGGCACTGCTCTCGCTTGCCGAGGCTCAGGCGCGGCTGCTGGCGATGGCGGTGCCTTTGCCGTTGGAACGGGTTCCGGTGACAGAGGCCTTGGGGCGCTATCTGGCCGAGCCACTGATCGCACGGCGAACCCAGCCCCCGGCGGACCTTTCGGCGATGGACGGCTTTGCCCTGCGTGCCGCCGATCTGCCCGGCCCCTGGCGGGTGACCGGAGAGAGCGCTTGTGGGCATCCCTTTGCCGCCGCTGTCGGCCTGGGCGAGGCCGTTCGGATTGCCACCGGGGCGCTGCTCCCAAGCGGCGCAGACATGGTGCTGATGCAAGAAGATACCGCGCGAGATGATGATCGGCTGATGCTGACCGGCACTGCGCCCAGTCCAACGGGCAGGCATATTCGCAGCGCCGGCATGGACTTTGAAATTGGCGCGCAATTGCTTGCCGCCGGGACCCGGTTGGGTCCGGCGCAGCTGGCCTTGGTGTTGGGCGCGGGACACCGCCTGGTTGCGGTTCGCCGCGTGCCCCGGATCGTGGTGATCGACAGCGGCGACGAGCTTTCCAGCGATCCCGAGAGCTGCGCCCTGCACCAGATCCCTGCCAGCAACAGCGCGATGCTGGCGGCGTTGGTCCAATCGGCAGTCCCCTGCACCATCGAGCGGATCGGTCCTGTGCCAGACACGCTGGCGGCTTTGGCAAAGGCTTTGGCCCAGACCGAAAGCGCCGATCTGGTGGTGACCAGCGGCGGGGCTTCGGTTGGAGATCACGATTTGATCCGCCCGGCGCTGGAGGCCTGGGGAGCGGAGATCGACTTCTGGAAAGTTGCGATCAAACCCGGCAAGCCGATCCTGCTGGCCCGGCGCGGAGCGCAATTGCTGCTGGGGCTGCCCGGAAACCCGGTTTCCAGCCATGTTGCAGCCTATCTGTTCCTGCTGCCGCTGCTGCGCGCATTGCTCGGTGCTGGGCAGCCGCTGCCGCTCGCGATCACGGCAATTGCGGCGGAGGACCTGCCCGCGGGAGCCAAGCGGCAGGAGTTCATTCGGGCCAGCTGGGACGGACATCGCGTGACCGCGCGGCATAATCAGGATAGCGGCGCGCTGACCGCAATGGCCGCCAGCAACGCGCTGATTGTGCGGGCCATCGATACCCCGGCAGTGCGGGCCGGAGCAGCGGTTTCGGTCTATCTGCTCGGAAATGGCGGTATTGCTTGACTTCAGATTTTCTGTTGCTTACTTGTTCCGCATTCGTTCACTGAACGGCGCAGGAACATCGGTGTTTCAGCCCGCTCGCTTTTCCGCAGGCTCACTGGGAGTGACAGGCCAATGCTCACCCGCAAGCAACACGAGTTGATCCGCTTCATCCAGGTCCGCCTGGAAGAAACCGGGGTTTCCCCTTCGTTTGAAGAAATGAAGGAAGCGCTCGATCTCAAATCCAAGTCTGGCGTGCACCGGCTGATTTCTGCCTTGGAAGAACGCGGATTTATCCGCCGTTTGCCCAATCGCGCCCGGGCATTGGAAGTGCTCAAGCAGCCCGAGGACGTGTCCAATAAGGTTCCGGCACGCAGCGACAATGTCGTCACGCTCAAGCGGCCCGAACCGGCCCGTGCAGCTCCGGCCAATGATGTGATCGAAATTCCGCTCCATGGCCGGATTGCAGCAGGCGTTCCGATGGAAGCGATGGAAACCACGGCGATGCTGCCGGTTCCCGCCGCTTTGCTGGGCGCGGGCGAACACTACGCGCTTGAGGTTTCCGGCGATTCAATGATCGATGCCGGGATTTTTGACGGTGACTACGCGCTGATCCGCCGTACCGATGTAGCCCGCGATGGTGAAATCGTGGTCGCGCTGGTCCGCGGCGAAGAAGCCACGCTGAAGTACTTGCACCGTGAAAATGGGCGGGTCCGGCTCGATCCAGCCAACGCCGCCTACGAACCGCAGATCTATGATCCGCGCGAAGTGGTGGTTCAGGGCAAACTGGCTGGATTGCTCCGGCGCTATCACTAAGGCGCTGCAGGGGCGCAACTCGGAACTGTTGGATCAGGCTTGGGCGGCCTTGGGCGGCTGGCGGGCGGTTTCCACCAACCGTGCTGGCCCTGATCACCGGCAACGCTGCGCACGTCGCCTTTGGTCAGGTCAATCGTCAGTCCGCCGCTCTGATCAAGCATGCGCCGGTCAGCTTTGATCCAGCGCGGCTTGCACGACCATGGCAGATAGCGCGGAGCAATAACGATATCGACCCGCTCGCACGCCGCCGCCAAGCCGCGCTCGGAAACATAATCGGTCCCGCGCCCGATCAGCAGTTGCCACTGGCGCCCCTCGCGCTCAAT
>JAYURW010000149.1:0-12707 GCA_043756025.1 Novosphingobium sp.
TAGGGAAAGTGCCACAGAGAGTAGACCGCCGATGGCTTTCGAGCACAGGTAAGGCTGAAAGGGTGCGGTAAGAGCGCACCGGGGGGCTGGTAACAGTCCTCGCAAGGTAAACCCCACCCGGAGCAAGACCGAATAGGGGCGGCGCGCTGATCCGCAAGGATCAGCTGGTGTGTTTCGCACCGATCGCCCGGGTTGGTCGCTTGAGCCGCGCAGCAATGTGCGGCCTAGAGGAATGGCTGCCAGTGCGGATACGGTCTCTCTTGGGATACCGTCCGCGCTACAGAACCCGGCTTACAGGCCCCCTGGCGAAATTTGGGACCTGAGGAATTTCGATGCGAACGCGGCTGAGTGTCTGCACCAAAAAGGCGCGTTATGGAACGCGGGAGGATGCGCTTCTGGCCGCCGCCAAAGCCGATTTTCCGCTCCGCGCCTATCGCTGTGACCGCTGTTGGCAGTTCCATCTAACCAGCAGGATCAAAGCGCGGTGATCTCCGGCTAAGGCCGCCCAACACTCGTATACACAAACCCCTTGGCCCGCACTTCGGCGGGGTCATAGACGTTGCGCAGATCGACCAGCACCGGGGCCTTGGCGATCCGTTTGATCCGGGCAAAATCGAGCGCGCGGAAGGCATCCCATTCGGTGACGATCACAGTTGCGTCCGCCCCGGCGATGGCGTCGTAAACGCCCTTTTGCATCGCCACTTCGGGCATCAGCGGCCGGGCCAATTCCATGCCTTCGGGGTCGTACCCGGCGACTTCGACCCCGGCATCGGCCAGCGCGAGCGCGATTGCGATGCTGGGGGCATCGCGCATATCGTCGGTGTTGGGCTTGAAAGTCAGCCCGAGCAGCGCGACCTTTTTGCCGCGCGCGGCGTCCATTCCGCCCAGCGCGTCGATCACTTTGCGGCCCATCGCGCGTTTGCGGGCTTCGTTGACTTTGACCACCGCCTCGACGATCCGGGTCGGCGCTTCATAATCCTCAGCGGTCTTGAGCAGCGCGAGGGTGTCTTTGGGGAAGCACGATCCGCCATAGCCGGGCCCGGCGTGGAGGAATTTGGAGCCGATCCGCCCATCCATCCCGATCCCGCGCGAGACATCCTGCACATCGGCGCCAACCTTTTCGCACAGATCAGCCATTTCGTTGATGAAAGTGATCTTGACCGCAAGGAAGGCGTTGGCGGCATATTTGATCAGTTCGGACGAGCGGCGCGAAGTGAACAGGATCGGCGATTTGTTAAGGAACAGCGGCCGGTAAACCTCGTTCATCACGCTGCGGGCCCATTCGTCTTCAGTGCCAACGACGATCCGGTCAGGGTGCTTGAAATCACCGATCGCGGCGCCTTCGCGTAGGAATTCGGGGTTGGAAGCAACCGCGAATTTTACGGTCAGGCCCGCTTCGGACAGGATCCGTTCCACCTCATCACCGGTGCCGACCGGCACGGTGGATTTGGTGACGATCACCGCGTCGTTTTGCAGGTTCGCGCCAATCTCTTCGGCCACGGCATATACGTAGGACAGGTCAGCATGACCATCGCCGCGGCGGCTGGGGGTGCCGACCGCGATGAAGATTGCGGCGGCCCCAGCGATGCCTTCAGACAAGTCTGTGGTGAAAGTCAGTCGCCCGGATTTGACGTTGGAGCCAACTAGTTCGGCCAGGCCTGGCTCAAAAATCGGCATGACCCCGGCGTGCAAGCTGTCGATCTTGGACTGGTCCTTGTCGATGCAGACCACGTCGTGGCCAAAATCGGCAAAGCAAGCCCCCGATACCAGCCCGACATAGCCCGACCCGACCATTGCTATCTTCATGCGACGCTCCTTTGCGACACGTCGATCGTGCCGCCTGTTTCAGTGGCTTCGATCAGCCAGCGGTTGGTGCCTTCCAAGCCGATCGCGGTCAGGCGGCCGGATTGATAGGCACCGGTATCAATCCCGATCCGGTTTGAGCCGATTTCGGGACGCTCGTAAATCGTGTGGCCATAGACCACCACCGGGCCAAAGCTTTCGCGGTGGCTGGTGAAGGGCTCGCGGATCCAGCGCAGATCGCCGGTGCGCTGCTGATCGAGCGGCACTCCGGGGCGGATCCCGGCATGGACGAACAGGTAATCGCCGATCGCCACCATGTCTTCCATCGCACGCAGATAGGCGAGGTCTTCAGCCGGAACGGCGGCCCGCATCAGTGCCTGTGTTTCGGACAAGTTGGCCGCAGTATAGGTCACCGGATCGATTGGATAGGACAGCACCGTTTCGCGCCCGCCGAACCGGAGGAACTGGCGCAGCACTTCTTCATTTTCGAGAGCTTCGAGGAACATTTCCTCATGATTGCCCATCAGTGCGCGGACTGGGCGGCGGCTATGCCAACCGCGCGCGAGCGCGATCACACCGGCGCTATCCGGCCCTCGGTCGACCAGATCGCCGAGCAACACCACTGTGGTTCGGGCCGGTTCGCGCCCCGCATCATCGGCATCGACCGCCGCGATCAGCGCGGTAAACAGATCGGCCCGCCCGTGGACGTCGCCTACGGCATAAGCGCGGCACCCGGCCGGGATGGCAGGCGGCGGGGCGCTCTCAGCGGCGCTGAACAGATTGCGAAACTTGGATAACATGGCCGGGCTGATCCTTGGCGGCGCTATAGCGGCGCAGGGCTTAACGAACAATGGCGCAGCGGCAGAGCGGGTGCGGCGTGGCGCGAATGTCACAGTTCAGCCGGTTCGCGCAAGGAAATGACAATCGCGCCTTGTGCAGTGCAGCAAAATTGTGTTGAAACATGGTCGTCAGCCGCAATAACCCCCGTCCACGAGGGGTCAGGCAGCGGACGCAGGTGGGACGAAGCGACCAACAATCGAAGGAAGATTGCCATGCTCACGTCCATCCGCGGCCTCGTTGCCGCTTCATTTCTTCTCGGCAGCGGTTTGGCAGCGGTCCCCGCCTTTGCTGACGAAACCGATCCGCCATCCGATTTGACCATCACCGGCAACGTCGCCTTGGTCAGCGACTACCGCTTCCGCGGTCTGTCCCTCTCTGGCGGCGACGTCGCAGTGCAGGGCAGCATTCAGGCCAGCCATTCCAGCGGGTTCTATGTCGGCGCCTGGGGCTCCAGCCTCGAACAGGATGCCTTCGACATTTACGGTTCAACCGAAGTCGATATCTACGCTGGCTGGACCGGCAAGATTTCCAGCGGGCTGACCGCCGATGTCGGCGTGACCTATTACGTTTATCCTGGCGGCAGTTTTGGCAATGCCAACGTTCTTGAACCCTATGCCTCGCTTTCGGGCACGCTTGGACCGGCGACGGCCAAGGTCGGTGTGGCTTATGCCTGGGAACAGGATTCGCTCGGCGGCCAGGACAACGTCTATGTCTACACCGATCTGGGCGTCGGCATTCCCAACACCCCGGTCAGCGTCAGTGCCCATCTGGGTTATACCGATGGCGCGCTCTCGCCAAAGTTGCTGACCGGTGCCAGCACCGATGGCGGGTTTGACTATTCGGTTGGCGCAACCGCTGCCGTGACCAAGAACCTGACGGTCGGCGTGGCTTACGTTGGCGTTGACGGCAACTCGATCGACAGCTTTTCGAACGATGCCGTGGTTGGAACGGTCAAGCTGTCGTTCTGATTTGATCGCGCTGAATGTGCAGAAGGCCCGTTCCGGCTTGTCCGGGGCGGGCCTTTCGCTTTAAGGTCGCGCTATGACCAAATTTCTCCATTCGATGATCCGGGTTACCGATCCAGACGCCACGATCGCCTTTTTCAAGCTGATCGGGGTGAACGAAGTGCGCCGCTTTTCGAGCGAACAAGGCCGCTTCACGCTGATTTTTCTGGCTGCGCCGGGGCAAGAAGACGTGGCCGAAGTCGAGCTGACTCACAACTGGGATCCGCAGGACTATGATGGCGGGCGCAATTTTGGCCACCTCGCTTACCGGGTAGAGGATATCTACGCGACGTGCTCGGCGCTGCTGGCGGCGGGCCATACCGTCCACCGTCCGCCGCGCGATGGGCACATGGCGTTCGTCAAGACACCCGACGGGATTTCGGTCGAGCTGCTGCAAGACGGCAACCTGCCGCCGCAGGAGCCTTGGGCCAGCATGGCAAATACCGGAAGCTGGTAGGCTGGGTCAGGCGCTCTTTGCGGCAAACCGCAGTACACCGTAGCCCGCCACCGCCGACAGCAGCGAGCCCAGCAGCACGCCTAGCTTGGCCTCGTCGACCAGTGCCGGGCTAGCCGGAAAGCCCAGCTGAGCGATGAACAGGCTCATCGTAAAACCGATCCCGCAGAGCAGCGCCATACCCCATAACTGCGACCAGCTGGCCCCGGCGGGCGGCTGGGCAAAGCGAAATCGCTGCGCCGCCCAGATCGCGCCGAGGATGCCGATCTGCTTGCCCAGCAGCAACCCTAGCGCGATCCCCAATGGCAACGGCGCGAGAACAGCGGAGAGTGAGATGCCGGTCAATGCCACCCCGGCATTGGCAAAACCGAACAGCGGGACAATCAGATACGCACTTAGCGGCGCGAGCGCGTGTTCCATCCGCAGCAGCAGGCTGTCGCCCCGCAGGTCGAGTTTGAGCGGTACGGTCAATGCCGCCAGCACTCCGGCGACCGTAGCGTGAACCCCCGAATGCAGCACCGCAAACCACAGCGCGAGCCCCAGCATTGCATAAGGCAACCCGCGCGTCTCACCGCGCCGATTGAGCCAGACGAGGCCGCCCAGCGCGGCTGCCGCCAGTGCCAACCAGCCGAGCTTCAAAGCCGCAGTATAAAACAGCGCGATGATCGCCACCGCACCCAGATCGTCAACAATCGCAACAGTCAGCAGGAACAACCGCAGGCTGGGCGGCGCCCGCGTGCCGATCAGGGCCAGCACCCCTAGCGCAAAGGCAATGTCGGTTGCCGCCGGGATTGCCCAGCCGGGCCGCAGGTAGGGTTCGGCTCCTGCCACTGCCAGATAGATCAGCGCCGGGAACAGCATTCCCGCCCCTGCTGCCATCACCGGCAAGCGCCGCCGCGCCGGGGTAGCCAGTTCGCCGTCCAGCACTTCGCGTTTGATCTCCAGCCCGACCACGAAGAAGAACAGCGCCATCAGCGCATCGTTGATCCACAGGTGAGCAGTGTTCAGCTTGGCAATCGGCGTCCACGGCAGGTCGCTGTGGAACAGCGCGTGATAGGCGTGGGCCAGCGGCGAATTGGCCGCGATCATGGCCAGCACGGCGACCGCGATCAGCAAAACTCCAGCCCCGGCCTCTCCGCCAAACAGACGGGCGGCGAGTGTCGCGAGCGGGGAGAACGGATGGCGCTTACTGGTCATGCCCGGCAAATCGCCCAATTCGCCATGGCTGACAACCAAAACCGGAACCGTGCCAGTGGGATGCCGATTCGAATCACGTTGATCCACAGACCCCGAAAGTCTGCTACAAGTGGATGATCGCAATTTGCGATGCCCGCAAAAAATAAGAATAGGATTTCGCAATAGTCTGAAAAAGAACCGAAGTTTTGATATTTGCAAATAAATCGGGCACCAATGATCGCATTGCCACAAATAGGGAATGCCGATAGGCTCAGCGTTCGTGCATTACTGGCGGGGGCGATGTTCAGAAAATGGCCGGGGCGATCTCACAAGTACAAGTCGCACTTGAATGGCTGATGCTGTTCGAGCGTGAGCTGTTGGCCTTTGCCGCATTTTGGTTCTGCATTGGCTTGATCGACGAATTTGCGATTGATCTGACCTGGCTCTGGCTGCGGCTGACTGGGCGGGCACGAACCGAGCGGCTGCCGGTCGGGTACGGAGCGCAAGCCCTATCTGGTCAGGCTGCGGTGCTGATCCCGGCCTTTCAGGAAGCCCCGGTGGTCGGCACCACGATCGTCCATATGTTGTCGGCCTGGCCGCAGCGGGAACTGACGATCTACGTCGGCTGTTACCGCAACGATCCGGCGACACTGGCGGCGGCCAGCGCTGCGGCGGCTGGTGATCCGCGCGTGCGGGTTGTGGTCCACGGGGTGGCTGGGCCGACGACCAAGGCTGATTGCCTCAACCGGCTGCACCGCGCGATGGCCGCTGATGAGGCACGCTCGGGCCGGGCCTTTGCCAGCGTGATCCTTCATGATGCCGAGGATATGGTCCACCCGGCCGCGCTTCAGGCGATCGACGCGGCGCTGGTGCTGCGCGATTTCGTGCAATTGCCGGTGCGTCCAGAATTGCAAGCGGGTTCGCGCTGGATCGCTGGGCACTATGCCGATGAATTTGCCGAGACCCATGCCAAGGCGATGCTGGTCCGCTCCGCCTTGGGCGCGCCTTTACCCGCCGCCGGGGTCGGCTGCGGGTTTTCGCGGGCGGCGCTGAGCGAACTGGCGCAGCGCCGCGCCATGCAAGGAGAAGCCGGACCGTTCGCGCCCGAATGCCTGACCGAGGATTACGAGCTTGGCCTGATCCTCTCCCAACAAGGGCGGGGCAGCGCATTTCTGCGGTTGCGCGATGATGCCGGGGCGCTGGTCGCAACCGGTTCGTTCTTCCCAGACCGGCTTGATGCAGCGGTGCGGCAAAAGACCCGCTGGATTCACGGCATCGCCTTTCAGGGCTGGGACCGGATGGGTTGGGGCGGCAACGCCGTGGAACTGTGGATGGCGCTGCGCGATCGGCGCGGCCCGCTGACCGCGTTGGTGCTGGCGGCGGCCTATCTGTTGCTGATCGTCGATGCGGTTTTGCTGGGCGCGCACTCAGCGGGTTATACAGCCCCCATGCCGCTGTCTGCGCCGCTCAAAGTGATGTTGCTGATAAGTTTCGGCGGCTTTGTTTGGCGGGCCGGATTGCGGGCGATGTTTACGGCCCGCGAATACGGTCCAGTTGAGGCAATCTTCGCCGTTTTGCGAATACCGCTGGCCAATATCATTTCAATCATGGCCGGGCGGCGTGCGCTGGTGGCCTATTACCATTCGCTGCGAACCGGCAAGGTGGTGTGGGACAAGACGGCCCACGATCTGCACCCGGCCAACATGATCGCGCACCGCACCTTGTATCGGGCCCGGGCATGAAACTGCCCAGACGCTCCACCCGCCGGGGGCAGCCGCTCTATGCGCTGGGCATCCTGATGCTGGTCTGGGTCGGCGCCCGAACCGCCGTATTGGCCAGTTCGGCCGACTTTGCAGCCGAACCGGTCGCAGCCGCCGCGCAGATGCCCGGCGCGACCTCCACCAAACCGGCGAGCAATCCTGCGCAAGATCCGGTTACGGTTTTGCCGGCTGCAACCACAGCCCCACGGCTCGCGCCTGAAACATTTGCTCCGCGCAGTGGCGCACCACTGACGCCGCCAACTTTGCGGGTTCAAGATCCGGAAGCTCTGCCGTCACCCACTACGGTAGCACCGCAGGCAGTCGCGCCGCGGTTGGCGGCAGACCATCAATTGCTGCTCCAGGCCGGTGTCTCGGCTATGCCGATGCCCGAAAATGCCATGGCCGCCGCGCCGCAACCGAGCCGCGTTCCTGTGCCCTATCTGCCGACAGCCGGGGCAGAGGCGCGGCGCTGGTCGGGTGATGGCTGGCTGCTGTGGCGGCAGGGCGGGGTGGGCTACAACCTGCCCGGGTCAGGACTGCCGGGTGCCAGCCTAACCTCGGGCGCCTATGGCGGAAGTCAGGCCGGGCTGGTGCTGCGCTACCGTCTGTCTCCAGCGAGCGCCTTGCGCCCGACGCTGTACCTGCGGGCCAGCAGCGGGCTGCACTATCCCCGCGGCGAAGAGCTTGCCGCCGGTTTTGCGTTCCGTCCGCTGGGCCGGATTCCAGTGGCCGTAATGGGCGAAGGCCGCGCGACCCGGACCACCAGCGGGACTGTAATTCGCCCGGCTGTCGCGCTGGTCAGCGAGCTGCCCCCGGCCAAACTGCCACTGGGCTTCAGGGCTGAAGCCTATGGCCAGGCCGGCTGGGTCGGCGGCAAGGATCATACGGCGTTTGTCGATGGCCAGGCCCGGATCGAAAAGCCGCTGTTGCGCGGCGGCGGGCTTGAGCTGCGGATTGGCGCTGGGGTCTGGGGCGGGGCGCAAAAAGGGGCTAGCCGGGTCGATGCCGGGCCAACTGCGACGCTCGATCTGCCGATTGGTCCGGTTGGCGGAAGGCTCTCAGCTGACTACCGCTTCCGCATTTCGGGCAACGCGGCGCCCGGTTCGGGCGCGGCGATCACACTTTCTGCGGGTTTCTAGGGCAACAGCCTTTTTTTGGCCGTCTGGCTGGGCTAGTCTGGAATTCAACAGATGGACGTCTACCTTCCGATAGCCAACCTTGCGGTCAACGGCCTGATTATCGTCGCGCTTGGCGCGCTGACGGGCATCTTGTCGGGCATGTTCGGCGTCGGCGGCGGGTTCCTGACCACGCCGCTGATGATCTTCTATGGCATCCCGCCGACCGTTGCTGCGGCATCGGCGGCCAGCCAGGTCACCGGTGCATCGGTGTCGGGTGTATTGGCGCACACCAAACGCGGCGGGGTCGATTACCAGATGGGCGGGGTGATGGTCGCGGGCGGGCTGATTGGCACGCTGATTGGCGCTGGGCTGTTCCGTTTGCTGCAGGAACTGGGCCAGATCGATGTCGTGATAAACGTGCTTTATGTGCTGATGCTCGGCGGGATTGGCGGCGTGATGGCGCGCGAAAGCTGGCAAGTGCTGAAAGCCCAGCGGACCGGCGTGCCCTTGCCTACGGCCAAGCGGCGGCACCATCCGATGGTTGCGAGCCTGCCGCTGCGCTGGCGGTTCTATCGCTCCGGTCTCTACATTTCCCCGCTGGCGCCGCTGTTGCTGGGCGTGTTCACCGGGATACTGACGATGCTGATGGGGATCGGCGGCGGCTTCGTGCTGGTCCCGGCGATGCTCTATATCCTGGGGATGAGCGCCGCCGTGGTGGTGGGCACCTCGTTGTTTCAGATCCTGTTTGTGACCATGATGACCACGATGATGCACGCCCTGACCACCCGCGCGGTCGATATCGTCTTGGCGGTGTTGCTGCTGATCGGATCGGTTTCGGGCGCGCAGATCGGCGCGCAACTGGCCCAGAAAATCCCCGCTGAACGGCTCCGGTTTGGGTTGGCAGCGATTGTTTTGCTGGTGGCGATGCGGATGGCGCTGGAGCTCGGCTGGGCGCCGGACGAAATCTATACAGTGACTCCATCATGAGGGTGCTGCTGGCCTTGCTCTGCTTGTTGCTGCTGGGCGGCGCGCGCGATCCGATCCTGGTGCCCGAAGTATCGCAGCATGAAGTGCAAGTGCGGCAGGGTTTCCGCGGCACTGAACTGCTGCTGTTCGGCGCGATCCTGACTCCCGATGGAACCCGCGCTGGGCAGGACTATGACATTGTCGTCGTTCTCAAAGGGCCGACCCGCTCGATCATATTGCGCGAAAAACGCCGCATCGCCGGGATCTGGGTCAATGCCCAAAGCACCGAGTTTCGCTCGGCCCCAACCTTTTTCGCGGTGGCCTCATCCAGACCGATCAGCCGGATTGTCGATGACAAGACTGCCGCGATTTACGAACTTGGCCTGCCGTGGCTGCAATTGTCACCGATCGGCGCCTACAACCCCAAGGAACAGACGCGGTTCTCCGCCGGTCTGGTCGATCTGATGCAGCGCGAACAGCTATACAAGGACGATCCAAACGGCGTGAAAGTGTCCGAACAGGTGCTCTATCAGGCCCGGATCAAACTGCCCTCGAGCGTCCAGACCGGGACCTATACTGCTGAAACCTTTGCGATCACCAAAGGCCGGGTGGTGGCATCGGCGATTGCCCGGGTCGAAGTGAAGAAGCTGGGATTTGAACGCGCTGTGGCCCAATTTGCCGAGTATAATGGCTTTTTTTACGGCCTGCTGGCAGTCGCGATGTCGGTCGCAATGGGCTTCCTCGCCGGACGGCTGTTTGCCTTGGTTTAACCGCTCGTTTAGCCCAATCTTAACCACTCTGAGCTAGTCCTTTCCTGCAAGACCGCAGGGGCGGTTCAAGAATGTGGGTACGATTACGATGACCGATGCTGGTGCAAGGGGTTTTGGTGCAGGACGCGTAGCGCAGGGGGCGGGAACTCCCGTTGATGCTGCCGGGCCGGCCTCAACGAAAGACGCCGCGCCGGAATTTGACAACGCCCGCGAACCGATTGGTATCGTCCTGGAAATCGCCGGTTCGGGATCGGCTATCGCGCTTGATTTGCAGCGTTTGCAGGAATGTTCGGGTGATAGCGATCCGTCGGTAGCGCTGGCCGGCCAAGTCGGCAGCCAAGTCAAGATCCGGGTCGGCAAGGGCTGGCTGCTTGCGTCAGTCCGCACCCAGCGGCAGGATTCCAAGACCCCCGGCGGGATCATGGCCAGCATTGATTTCATGGGCGAAGGCGATGAGGAACGGCTAACCGGCCGGATCCACTCGTTCCGCCGCGGTGTCACCCGCTATCCGATTCCCGGCGCGCTGATTTATCCCGCGACCAGCAACGACCTCAAACAGATTTACGCTTCTGACGGACGCTCCAGCATCCAGGTCGGTACCGTCTTTCCAACCAAAGACATCCGCGCGGGCCTTTATGTCGATGCAATGTTGGGCAAGCATTTCGCGCTGCTCGGCTCGACCGGGACCGGCAAATCGACCAGCGCCGCGCTGATCCTGCACCGGATTTGCGAGCACGCCCCCGAAGGGCACATCGTGATGATCGATCCGCACGGTGAATATTCCGCTGCCTTCAAGCAGACCGGGATGATCTTTGACGTGTCGAACCTCAACATGCCCTATTGGCTGATGAATTTTGAGGAGCATTGCGAAGTGTTCCTGACCACCACCGGTAATGACCGGCAGGAAGATTCCGACATTCTCTCAAAGTGCCTGCTGGCAGCGCGGTCCAAGAACCGGCTCGCCGAAAGCATGGGCAAGATCACGGTCGATAGCCCGATCCCCTATCTGTTGTCGGATCTGACCAACCTGATCCAGACCGAAATGGGCAAGCTCGACAAGGCCACCAGCTCGGCCCCGTTCATGCGGATCCGGACCAAGATCGACGAATTGAAAGCCGATCCGCGCTATCAGTTCCTATTTTCCGGGATGCTGGTCGGCGATACGATGGCCGAATTTATTGCCAAGATTTTCCGGATGCCGAGCAACGGCAAACCGATCTCGATCATCGACGTATCCGGTGTTCCTTCGGATGTAACCTCAACCGTGGTTGCGGTATTGAGCCGGTTGGTGTTCGATTTTGCGATCTGGTCGCGCGATGAAAAGACCCGCCCAGTGCTGCTGGTTTGCGAAGAAGCCCACCGTTATGTTCCGAATGAGAAAAACTCCGATGGATCGTCGGTTGGCCGGATCCTTAGCCGGATTGCCAAGGAAGGCCGAAAGTACGGCGTCTCGCTGGGCCTGATTACCCAGCGCCCGTCGGATCTGGCCGAAGGCGTGCTTTCGCAGTGCGGCACGATCATTTCGATGCGGCTCAACAACGACCGTGACCAAGCCTTCGTTAAAGCCGCCATGCCCGAAGGCGCGCGCGGCTTCCTCGATTCGATCCCGGCGTTGCGCAACCGCGAATGCATCATCTGCGGCGAGGGTGTCTCGATCCCGATCCGCGTGGCTTTCGATGAACTCGAAGAAATGAAGCGGCCTGCGTCGGCCGATCCGAGCTTTACCGAGCTGTGGAACGCCAGCGGCGGCGAAGAGGAAATGGTCCAGCGGACCGTCCAGCGCTGGCGCGCCCAAGGGCGTTAACGTGGCGCTAATCCGGCGCTAGGTGCCGCGCGTATCGCCGTACAGGTGGATGTGCAGGCGGTCGCTCAGCCGCAGGCCATGCTCTAGCGCCAGCGGGGCGAGCCAGCGTTCGCGCTCCCGCAGCACAGTGCTGCTTGTGCCTTCGGGCATGAGGTAAACCCGGGCGCGGTCCATGCCATAGCGGTCGATCAACTCCAGCACTTCGCTCAGGTCTTCTGACGCGGAAATCACAAACTTGAAGTACGCTTTAGGTTCACTTGCCCAGCTCGCCAGCCGCTCGGGCAGCAGCGCCAAATCCACCAGATTGCCCGAATGCGCCAGCTTGGGACTGACGTTGTACTGCGCCACCAGCGGATCAAGCGCGGGGTGCGGCGCGACCGTTCCGTTGGTTTCGATCTCAACCGAAATCCCGTCCAGCAGCGCCACCATCCGCGCCAGCGCCGCGCCTTGCAGCAGCGGCTCGCCGCCGGTGATCACCAGCCGGTCCTGACCCAGCGCCATGATCCGTGTTGCGACATCGGCCTCGTCCAGCGTGACCTGATTGATCGTGCGCTCAAACGTTCGATCATCGCGGTGCGCGCGGTTGTCGCCCTCAAACCGCCAAGTGTACGCCGTGTCGCACCAAGTGCAGGCGAGGTTACAGCGTGACAGCCGGACAAAGGCCACCGGCCGCCCCATGCTCGGCCCTTCACCTTGCAGCGAGGCGAAAATTTCCGGCTCGCCCGGCGTGGTGGTGGCGAGGGTTAGCGGCATGGTGAACCTGAACAAGTTGACATGTCTGACAGGGTCCAAGGAAACAAAATCACTTTCCGCCGCCTTTCGTCACTTTGTGTCACCCTGCGTCACCCTGTGGTGGGCGGCAGTCGCAGCGGGGAAGGGCGGGGAATGCAGCATTTCGCGGCCCTTATGGCAAGATTGCGCAGAGTAGGACAGTTCGGCGATCCTCCCCGAACCGGGGAGGGGGACCATCCGAAGGATGGTGGAGGGGCACGCGCAGTGGTCGCGACATTGA
>JAYURW010000150.1:0-72526 GCA_043756025.1 Novosphingobium sp.
CCTTCGATCTGCTGGCGGGCGATATCGACATTCACGATCCGGCCGATGTCAGCCACCGCAGTCAGCTTATCAACCCGCACCCCGCGCTCGTCCAGCCGCGCACTGGCGACCAGCGCGATTCGGCCCTCGCGGCCCGCCATGGCCATTTTGAAACAGGCCAGCCCTTGGCCGGTTCCGCCCGCCCCGCCGTTCCATTCGGCCAGCGTGGCGGCGCGTTGCAGGCAATTGGCCAGCTTGATGTCATGCCCCAGCATCGCGATCCGGTAGGACAACGGCTCACGATTGGCGCGCCCGGCCAGCTCGTCAATAAATGTCTCGATCAGAAACGCCCCGATCCCGTGCGAATTGCCGCGCAGGCGGCCCGTCGGCAACGGGATCGCGACCGGCACGTGCTCCACCACCAGATGCTGCACCGCATAGACCGGGACCAGTCCCGCCATGGCGAGCGGATCGGCTCCGCCTTGTTGTTCCAGCGCGTCGCGGCGGCTGGCCTGATCGAACAGCCGCGCGCCGAATTCGCGCGCAGTCCCCGGCATCGCAATCCGCAGTTTCAGCGCGGTCAACGTGCCGTCAGGCGCCGCCCGCGCAGCCAATACGGCGCGGGCCGGAGTGCGCGGCGGCACCGCCAGATGCTCTTGCCAGCGCGACCAGATCAGCTGCACCGGCTTGCCCGCCTCACGCGCAATCAGCGCGGCCTCAACCGCGTGGGCATGATCCAGCCGGGCATCAAAGCTGCCGCCAGCTGGCATCGGGTAAATCACCACGCTCTCAGCCGAGAGCCCCAGCGCCTTAGCCACTGCCAGCCGCGCGGCTTGCGGGGCCTGACTGGCCAGCCACAGTTCGATCCGGCCAATCTCAAACCGCGCCGTCACTGTCGCAGTTTCAAGTCCAGCGTGGAGCGCAGGTGCAATGGTATAGCGCGCAACGTGCTCAAACCGCTCGCTCAGCCACGCGTCCGGATCACCCAGTTCGGCGATCCGGCTGGATTTGCCTTTGCGCAGTGCGGCTTCGAGCAGTTCGTCGATCTTGGCACTGTCAGCCAGATTGCCGGGGCGAAACTTGGGCGCGGCGATAGTCAGGGCGCGTTCGGCGGCCCACCAATCGCTGGCGATCGCCGCCAGCCAAGCCTTGTTTTCGATCAGCCGGATCAGCCCCGGCACCGCCTTGGCACCATCCGCATTAAAGCTGCCGAGGGTGCAATCGCCCACCGGCGCGTGGCGGATCGCGGCATAGACCATATCGGGTAGGCGGACATCGCCCGCGAAGGAATAGGAACCATCGACTTTGCTCGGCAGATCAAGCCGGGGAAAGCGCAGCGGTGCGCCCGCCGGAAATTCCGCGCCGCGCTCCTGTGGCGGTTGCGAGCGGGCGACCGCCGGGCTGGGCGGCGTATATTGCGCGGCTTCTTCGACCAGTTCGGCAAAGGCCAGCCGCCGCTTGTTGTGAACGATAAAGCCGTCCTGCGCGTCGCATTCTTCCCACGCCAGATCCCAGCGGTCCGCCGCGGCCATGGCCAGTACCGCCCGCGCACTGGCGGCGGCAATCCGGGCGGCGGTTTCATGCGCGGTCAGCGCGGTGCCCTCGGCAGTGACCATAAAGGCATCGCCCTCGGCAAAACGGCGGGCCAGCAGGCTGCCGGGTGTATCGGCCAGTCCAGGTGCCAGCGGCACCCACAATGGTGCCCAATGCGCCGCCAGCGGGGCGTTGCCATAAGCGCCGCTGATCGGGGCCGGTTCAACCGCGATCTGGCGCCAGTCAGCGCCCAGTTCGTAGGCAACGATCTGCGGGATCAGCGTGGTGATACCCTGGCCCATCTCAAGGTCCGGGACAGCCACGCTGACCACCCCGTCCTTGCCGATCTTGAGCCAGGCATCAAAGGCAAATTCGCCTTCGCCGGCGACCAGCGGCGGCGCAAAGCTGCGCGGGCTGAGTGCCCAGGCGGCGACCAGCCCGCCGGTTACCCCTGCTCCGATCAGTACCCCGCGCCGCGAAAATCTCATGGGTTGCCCCTGCCCTTCGCTGCCACCTTAGACCTTGTGGGCCGAATAAGTCACTGGTTGTCCAGCCAAGTTGCCACACGTTTCGCCAGGTCCGCAAATGCTTCTGCCGCCGGGCCATCTCCGGCCGCCGGGGGTGTTCCGGCATCGCTGGCTTCGCGGATCGCCAATTGCAGCGGAATCCGGCCCAAAAAGGCCATGCCCATTTCGCTTGCTGCGGCCTCAGCCCCGCCGCAACCAAACGGATCGCTGACCTCTCCACAATGCGGACAGGCATATCCGGCCATATTCTCGACCATCCCGATCACCGGCATCTGGCCCACTTCGAACAGCTGGATCGCGCGTCGCGCGTCGATCAGCGCGAGGTCTTGCGGGGTTGAAACGATCACTGCCCCGGCCGGCTTGTAACGCTGGAGCATGGTCAGCTGAACATCGCCGGTGCCGGGCGGCAGATCGACGATCAGCACTTCGGCGTCGCCCCATTCGGCCTCGATCAACTGGCCCAACGCTTTGCCTACCATCGGTCCGCGCCAAGCAATCGCTTTGCCCGGCTCGATCAGCTGGCCCATCGACAGCACCGGCACGCCCCATGCGCTAGGCACCGGGATCAGCTTGTTGCCGCGCGCTTCGGGCTTGATCCCTGCGTTGCCGAGCAGAAGCGGCTGCGATGGGCCATAGATATCGGCATCGACCAGTCCGACCTTACGCCCCATCCGCGCCAGCGCGACCGCCAGATTGGCCGAGACGGTGCTTTTGCCGACCCCGCCTTTGCCCGAGCCGACCGCGATGATCTGCAGCCGCGCCTTATCGGCCATCAACGCGACCCGTACTTCGGTCACACCCGGCTGGCCGGTCAGCGCCTGCTTGACTGCTGCTTCCAGCTGGCCGCGTTCAAGTGCGTCCAACCCGCCGGCATCGAGCACGGCAATCGCGATGCCATGTTTGACGCGCAGGGACTGAAGCCGGGTCACTGCCAGCGGGGGCAGCAGAGTGCGGAGTTGTTCGGGATCGGCTGCGGGTGTGTTCATCCGGCGATCCCGAAGCCCTTTCACTGCAAGCTGGCAAGACAAATTCCGCAATCGCCCCTGTTTTTTGCCCCGCGCCACCCTATAGTGACAGATATGAATGAGACGGATGGCCCCAAGCGGGTTCGGAAAAAAGCAGCGCCCAAGACGCAGCAACCACAAAGCGCCGACGCTGCGCCGGATGCCGATGAGGCCGCGCCGATCGCAGCACCCGATCCTGCAGCCGCAATTCCGCCAGCAATGGCACCAGCCGCCAAGGGTGAACCGCCGCGCAATCCTTGGGCAGGCAGCGGCGAAGAGCCCAGCCAGCGCCGCTCTGCCAATATCGAGGACATTTTCCGCTCTCGCGGCGGCGGCGGTTCGGGCCCAGCGCGCGGTGCGCCCAAACCGGCTTGGCTGGGTCTGGCATTGCTGGGAGCGGCCAGCGGTTGGCTGCTATCGACATCGGTCCATGTCTTGGCACAAGGCGAGCGGGCCGTGGTCACAACCTTCGGGCGCTATGCCGGGACGATTGGACCGGGTTTGAACTTTACCCTGCCCTGGCCGGTCCAGCAGGTTGCGCGGCGCGATATGGGCAAGGAAATGGTCACTTTGCTGCCTGAAAAGGACGCCGAAACGCTGATGCTGACCCGCGATGGCGAAGTGATCGACCTGCGGTTGCAGGTTAATTGGCGGGTGAGTGATCTGCGCGCCTTCGGCAACGCCTTCCCCGATGGCGAAGCAGCGCTGCGGCGGCTGGCCGATGCGGCGATCCGCGGGTCCGTGGCTGAAATGGGTTTTGATGAAATTATGGGCGGCAAGCGAAATGCCGAATTGCAGCAGCGGACTCAAACCCGGCTCCAGCAACTGCTCGATGCGATGAAAGCGGGGGTGTCGATTTCCGGAGTAGAAGTGGCTCAGACCCGCCCACCGGCCAAATTGGCTGAGACTTTCAAATCGCTCGAAACCGCCACCAGCGATGCGGCCAAGAACCGCGAAACCGCTAACAAGTGGGCCATCAAGATCCGCTATTCGGCGCGGGAAGAAGCGCAGGCGTTTGACCGCGCCTTTGCCAACTACCGGCTTGCGCCCAGCGTCTGGCGGACCCGGATGTACCATGAAACGATGGACAAGGTGCTGAACGCCAACACCGTCGGGATTGGCGGCCCTGCCGCGCCCGCTGCGGCCCCGCAGGGAGGACGCTGAGATGGGCGCGTTTTTCCACCAGTTCCGCTATGGTCTGTTTGCGATAGCGATGATGGTATTGCTGCTGGCTTCCAGTTTTGTCATTGTCGGCGAGGACCAGCAGGTAGTGATCGAACGGATGGGTAAGCCCGACCGCGTGATTAACCGGTTCAATCCGAATAACGCCGATGGCGCCGGGATCGCGGTCAAACTGCCGCTGATCGAACAAGCGATCTGGTATCCGCGCGGACTGCTGAACTTCAGCCATCCCTCGCAAAAGATCCGCAGCACCGATCAGCAATGGCTGCTGGTTGATACCGATGTGACCTACCGCATATTTGATCCGGTCAAGCTGGCGGAAACGCTGGGCACTACCGCCCGGCTCGACGAGCAGCTCAAGGCGTTGCTGCCGCCTTTGCTGAAGCAAGAGCTCAACCTGCGCAGCACCGGCGATATCGCCCGGCCCGGCGCAGGCGGCGCAGCACCGCTGCTGACCAAAGCGCTTGACGCCAAGACCCGCCAATACGGGGTTCAGGTGATCGACCTGCGGATCGCCCGGGTGACGCTGGAGGAAACCAGCCTGAGCGTCACATACAGCCAGATGCGCGAACGTCAGGAAGTCGCGGTGGACCTGGTTCGCAAAAAAAGCGCCGAAGATGCCGCCGCGATCATCAGCGCGGCCGAAGCCGATGCCGCAACGTTGCTGCAACAAAGCGGCGGGCGTGATCCGGAATTCTACGCCTTTTTCAAATCGCTGCGCAGCTATGACGAACATTTCGGAACGCCGCCCGCCAAGGATGACAAGAAGGCCCGGCCAACGCTGATGTTACCACCGGGCAGCGGCTATTTTCGGCACCTTGGTGGAAACTGAGGCGTTCAAACCCTATTAAGGGGAAAGGCCCGATTTGCGGGGCTGGCGGGCTGACCTGACAAGAGGAACAAGACTTGTGAAATACGCATATGGTGTAACTTCAGCGCTGCTGCTCGGCGGCGCAGCGATATCCTTGGTCAGCGGAATTCCGGTTGGTGCGCAAGTGGCCCAGAACGAAGCCGGGCAAATGCAATCGCTGGTCCCGCGCGCCGGCGCGCCGGTCAGCTTTGCCGATCTGACCCAGCAGCTGCAACCCGCCGTGGTCAACATCGCGGTGCGCCAGAAGGTACAAGTCAAAAACCCGCTGGCCGGTTCGCCCTTTGGCGGATTGACCCCGGGCGGTAGCGGCGGCCAGTCGAAAGTCGCCGAAGCGGTCGGATCGGGCTTTATCATCTCGTCCGATGGCTACATCGTCACCAACAACCACGTCATCAGCCTCGACCGCGAAGGACAGGCCGATGAAGTCACTGTCAAACTGGCCGATGGCAAACAGTACAACGCCCGGATTATCGGCCGCGATGCCGAATCTGATATAGCCGTGCTGAAAATCGACGCGCCTGCGCCGCTGCCGTTCGTCCAGTTTGGGCAATCGAACAAAGCCCGCGCGGGCGATTGGATTATCGCAATCGGCAACCCGTTCGGGCTTGGCGGCACAGTGACTTCGGGGATCATCAGCTCGGTCAACCGCAGCACCGGCACCGGGGCGTACGATCACTATATCCAGACCGATGCCTCGATCAATTCGGGCAACTCGGGCGGACCGATGTTTGATATGGCTGGCAACGTCATCGGCATCAACAACTGGATCGTCGCGCCCGGCGGCAGCAACGGCGGGAACATCGGGATTGGCTTTGCGATTCCGTCTGATACCGCTCGGCCCATCGTTGACCGGTTGAAAAGCGGTCAGGCGATCGAGCGCGGCTATCTGGGTATCCAGATCCAGCCGATCAGCGATGAAATCGCCGATTCGCTCGGCTTGCCGCACGATCGCGGTGAACTGGTTCGGCTGGTCCAACCAGGTCAGCCCGCCGAAAAAGCCGGAGTCAAAATCGGCGACATCGTGATGAAAGTGAACAACCGCCCGGTCTCGCCCGACCTGACGCTGTCAGCGATTGTCTCTGACGTTGCGCCGGGCACCAAGATCCCGCTCGAAGTCCTGCGCGGCGGCAAGATCGTCACGCTCACTGCCGTCGTCGTCAAGCGCCCGACCCAGCAGGAACTGGCCAAAAGCCTCGGCCCAGCCACGAAAACCGACCGACTGGCCAATCCGACTAGCCAGGGCGAGGGCCTGGCGGACAGTGCTCTGGGGCTTAAAGTGCTGACCATGGAGCCGGATATTGCCGAACAACTCGGCGTGCCGGGCAGCCAGCGCGGCGTCGTAATCGCCGGCGTCGATAGCGCTTCAGATGCGGCCAACCGCGGTCTGCAGCGCGGTGACATTGTGGTTTCGGCCAACATGACCGATCTGGTCAGCGTTGCCGATCTGGAAAAGATCATCCGCAGCGCCAAGACCGCGGGACGGCCGACCGTGACGCTGCAAGTGCTGCGTCCCGGTCAGCCGGGGCTGGTCTATATCGCGGTGCGGATCAGATAAATTATCCCGGCGGGGCAGCGGCAGGTGGTTTGACCTTGCCGGTTGCCTCGTCGAGGAACTCCTCGTTGGCGGCGGGCGGCGGGGCCAGCGGCTCTGGTCCGCCATCGCCTTCAGCGGGTTTCCGGTCTTCGCCGGGCTGCTTCAACGGCTCGACCAGATTGCCCTGTTCATCGACATAGCGATAATCGTCAGGGCTGCCGCTGAGCAGGACCTGATCATCGGATTCCAATTGCCAGGCCGGCAAGGTCGCATCGGTTTCAAACTTCTCGACCGGACGGCCAGCGACGGCGATCTTCATGTACGAGGCAAAGGCGCGGGCCGGGGCGGTGCCGCCTTGCAGGCCATTGACTGGGCGATCATCATCGCGGCCCATCCACACGCCGGTGGTGATGCCGCTGGAAAAGCCGAGGAACCAGCCATCCTTGTTGGCGGTGGTGGTGCCGGTTTTGCCGGCCACGGGCCGCCCGATCTGCGCCGCCTTGCCGGTGCCGACGCTGACCGCGCTTTGCAGCATATCGGTGATTCCGGCAGCGACATGGGCCGGGATCAGCACGGCGCCCTCTTTCTTCTCACGCTGATACAGCACTTTGCCATCGGTAGTGGTGACTTTGATAATGCCGTAAGGCTCCACCGCGCGGCCTTTGGCCGAAACCGTGGCAAAGGCCCGGGTCATGTCGATCAGCCGCACTTCGTTAGTGCCCAGCACCATTGATGGGACCGTCGTGATCGGGGTGGTGATGCCCAGCCGTTTGGCCATGCCGGCTACGGACGAAAAGCCCACTTCCTGCCCCAGCTGCGCCGCGACGGTGTTCTTGGAATAGGCAAAGGCGGTGCGCACGTCGATCTTGCCGGCAAAGCCGCCGCCCGAATTGCGCGGGCTCCAGCCCTCGATCGTCACCGGTTCGTCGATCACTTCGGCATTGGGGGTATACCCGGCCTCAAGCGCGGCGAGATAAACGAACAGTTTCCAGGCCGAGCCGGGCTGGCGCACGGCGTTGACGGCGCGGTTGTAGTTGGATGTGACGTAATCGGTCCCGCCGACCAGCGCCAGCACCGCCCCATCGCGGTCGAGGCTGACCAGCGCGCCTTGCGTTCCCGCCGGAACATTGCGCTGGATCGCATCGGTCGCCGCGCTTTGCAGCTTGACGTCCAGCGTGGTCCAGACTTCGATCGGCTGATCGGATTCGCCCAGCAGAATATCCAACTGCGGCAGCGCCCAATCGGTGAAATAGCGGACCGAGTTCTGTCCGGTTTCGCGGGCGAATGCGATCCCGGGCAGGTTGGCCGTCGCCGCCTGCGCTGCGGTCACTTTGCCATTATCGACCATCAGGCCCAGCACCACGCCGCCGCGGCCGCGCGCGGCTTCGGGATCGGCAGTGGGGGCATAGTGCGACGGAGCCTTGACCAGCCCGGCCACAATCGCGGCTTCGGGCAGGCTCATGGTGGTGGCAGGGTGTCCAAAGAACTTGCGGCTGGCCGAATCAACGCCGTAAGCGCCGCCGCCGAAATAAACCTTGTTGAGATAAAGCTCGAGGATCTGGGCCTTGGAAAACTTCCATTCGAGCGCCAGTGCCAGCACCCCTTCGCGGAATTTGCGGCCAAAGGTCTTGGAATTGTTGAGAAAGACCGTCCGAGCCAGCTGCTGGGTGATGGTTGAGCCGCCCTGCTTGAACCGCCCCTCTTGAAACCGCACCCAGAACGAACGGGCCAGGCCGACCGGATCAATCCCGATGTGATTGTAATAACGCTTGTCCTCGGTTGAGAGCATCGCGTCTTTCATCACTTGCGGGATCTGGCCGTGGCTCAGCCACTTGCCATAGCTTGGCCCGAGCGAGACCAGCTGGGTGCCATCACGCGCGCGAACCACGATCATCTGTTCGCTCTGCGTGGTTTTGATCGATTCAAAATCAGGCAGCGAACGTGCCGCCAGCAGCACCGCGACGAACAGCGACAGCGCGCCAAGCACCCCGAAGCCAAAAGTCCAGATCAGCAGCCGCCGCGCAAACCGGCGGAAACCGGTGGGCGCAGGCTTTACCGGCTTGCTGCTGCGGGGCGCGCCGCGCTTGAAATCACTTCTGGCCATAGCGTTCGTTCGTCTCTTTCGCCGGGCAGAGGTGTCCACCGCAGCTTACAGCCTTAGGCCATCCGCAGCGCAGCGTTAATGGGGGAAATGTGAAGATCGTGTGCAACCCCGCCTGAACAGATCAACATACCTTTTTGCAGCTTCCAGGCGCAGCTAGCCGCGACTGACGTTAGGACAGTTTAAAGCAAGCTGTGCAAAAATCCGAAGTTGAGGAGAGTCGGATGACTTTGACACGCCGAAAAGGTGCATTTCGTTACCTGTTGCTCGCGATCATTCCGCAGTCGCTGTCCAAAGGGTTTGAGGCGATGGGTGATCGCGCCGTGCAAGAGGCCGGACAGGGTCAAGGTGCTGGTACGCCCTATTACCTCCCGGCGCTGTTGCTCACGCTTGTTGCCATAGGACTGTGCCTGTTCGCCTTGAAACGTTTCTTCGATCGACTGACCGGTAAAGGCAGAGATGGCGATGGGCCCAGGTTTGACCGGCCCGAGAACGCCGAGCTGGACGAGACGCCCGGCGCCAGCAGCGCGTTTGATCCCGACACAATCATGCAGCGCTACATCGAAAACCGGCAGCCTTCCCCGCCAACAAACCGCGCACCCGCCCGTTCAGGTGGCTTCGGCAAGAGAGGGCTGTAAGGGCCTAACGTCCGAAGATTAATGGAGGTGTTCGACCACCAGCACCGTGCCGTCATGGCCGGTAACTTTCATCCGGGTTCCGGGCTCTGCATCAGGGCCATGGGCGAGCCATTCGCTGTCACCCATTTTAACCCGCCCGCGCCCGTCGGCGATTACCTGGCTGACCACCACCACCTCACCGACCGAGCGTGCGCCGCGATCATTCATCCCCGGATCGGCTTCTTCAACCGGATTGCTGCGCAGCCAGCGCCGCCCGGCGAAGACCGAAACCATTGAAAGCCCGGCAAACAGCAGCACCAGCCACGGCATATCAATCGTCGGAACCAGCCAACTGACCAAGCCGGTGATCAGCGCTGAGCCTGCCATCCAGATCAGAAACACGCCGGGAAGCGTCATTTCCCCGATTGCCAGCAGCAGCCCCAGCCCGAGCCAGAGCCAGTGCGGTTCGATCCCGGCGAGCCCGTTCACTTGCGGGTCCCGTCGCTGAGCGCATCGCGGACCAGTTCGCCAATCCCGCCGATCGAACCGATCAGCTGGGTCGCCTCGACCGGGAACAGAATGGTCTTGGCATTGGGCGAATTGGCGAACCCGGCCACCGCCTCCGTATATTTTTGCGCGATGAAGTAATTCAGCGCCTGCGTGCCCGAGGTGGCAATAGCTTCGGACACCACCTGCGTGGCGCGGGCTTCGGCCTCAGCCGAGCGTTCGCGCGCTTCGGCATCGCGGAAAGCGGCCTCTTTGCGGCCTTCGGCTGAGAGAATTGCGCCTTGCTTTTCGCCTTCCGCGCGCAGAATTTCGGCAGCGCGCAGGCCTTCGGCTTCAAGAATGTTGGCGCGCTTTTCGCGCTCGGCTTTCATCTGGCGGGCCATCGCGTTGGAAATATCGGCTGGCGGACGGATGTCCTTGATTTCGATCCGGGTGATCTTGACCCCCCACGGCGCCGTCGCGTGATCGATCACCATCAGCAGCTTGGCGTTGATCTCGTCGCGCCGCGACAGCGTTTCATCGAGGTCCATCGAGCCCATCACGGTCCGCAAATTGGTCGTCGTCAGCTGCATGATCGCGACATAGAGGTTCGACACTTCGTAGGCCGCTTTGCCCGAATCGAGCACCTGAAAGAACACGATCGCGTCCACGCCAACCATGGCGTTGTCTTTGGTGATGATTTCCTGCCCCGGGATATCCAGAACCTGCTCCATCATGTTCACCTTGTTGCCAACGCGGTCGATGAACGGAATGATCACGTGCAGACCGGGTTCAGCCGCGAGGTGGAATTTGCCAAGCCGTTCAATGGTATAGACATACCCCTGACGCACCACACGGACGCCCATCAGCAAGAAAATGAACACCACCCCAAGAAGGAACAGAAGTACCCCAGCCATCGCGCACGCTCCCAAAAAACCAATCCGGTGATGTTAGCGTGCCGGCCCGTGGGGGCAAGCGAAACCGGACAACAGACTTAACGTGATTGCAACCCTGCCGGAGTTATAGCGTTGGCCGAACCCGGTCCTCCTGTGAATTGAACCTTGCCATGATCCAACAAGACCCCGCCGCCTGGAACCAGGGCTTTCAAGGATCTGAACACCCCGACACCGCCCGCATTCGCGTCCGCAAGGAATATGTCGAGACGATGATCGCGCTCAAGCGTGAGAATATGGACCGGGTCTATGGCTATCTCACCGGCCTGCTCGATAAGGCCAAAGAAGAGCTAGCCCTTGCGCGCGGCAGCAGCGCCGATAACCGCCGCGCCGCACTGCGCCAGCACGTCGATGAAATCATCGCTTATCTGAAAGGCCAGGCACTCGACGTGGCATTGCCCCAACTTTACGGCGAAAACGCCGGGGCGGCCTATGCCGGGTCCTATGTGCTCGAGGAAATCCCGCCCTTCTTCGGACAGGTCAAATGCGTGCTCGACCAATGGTACGACAGCCATCTGATCGAGGTTTATGACGAGATGGTGGCCTTGGTGAACCTCAAGAAAAGCCCGGTTCGCGCTGAGGCCTAGGGATCGCCGGCTGGACCAAGATAGTTTGCGCCATAGACTGCTGCCCGGATATCGCGATGCAAGGTACCGTCAAACGGCAGCTTTTGCGTGGCAAAAATCACCACCATATCGTTGGCCGGATCGACCCAGAACAGCATCGATGGCCAGCCATCCCAAAAGAATTCACCCACTGCACCGCGATTTTCTGCGGCGTTTTTGGGGGGTGATTTGCGCACCGCGAAATCGAACCCAAAACCCAGCGCGCCTTTGCCGGGCAGCCAGGAACGCTCGGCTATCGCGGGGTCAAGCTGGTCTGTCGTCATCAGGGCCAGGGTCGATGGTTTGATGATCCGCACCCCATCGAGGCTGCCCCGCCCCAGCAGCATCCGGGCAAAGCGCAGATAGTCATCGACAGTGGAAACCAGCCCCGATCCCCCCATCGTCAGCGATTTGCCCGCAAAGTTGGGAGCGAGCCAATCCGCATCGGGCATTGGCGTAAGCGCGCCGTTCTTATCCTCGTAAATCCGCGCCAACCGCGCCCGCGCCGCTGGCGGCTGGGCCCAACCGGTTTCCGCCATCCCCAGCGGCGCAAAGATGTGCTGCTTGACATAATCGGCATAGCGCTGGCCCGACAGCCGCTCGATCAGCAAGGCCTGCACATCGACCGCGGCGCTGTAATTCCATTGCCGGCCCGGATCGTGGAGCAGTGGCACACGCCCCAGCCGACGCCCGAATTCGGACAGGGTATGGTCAAGCGAATACGGGTCTTCGGCCAGCAAGATCTGTCCGACCGCGCCCTCTGCCTCGTCGTAAACGAACCCGGCGGTGTGGCGCATAATATCGCGGATCAGGATCGGCCGGGCCGGTGCCCGCAAGATCGGCTTTCCGGTCGCGTCTGCTCCTGCAAAAACCCGGACATCAGAAAATTCGGGCAGATGCAGCGCCAGCGGATCATCCAATCGGAACTTGCCCCGCTCCCACAATTGCATCAGCGCGACCCCGGTGACCGGCTTGGTCATCGAGAATATCTGGACCAGCGTATCGCGCGCGAATGGCCGCGCGGCTTCGCGGTCGGCATAGCCCGCCGCGCCGAAATAGCGCTCGCGCCCGCCCTGCCAAACCAGCACCGAAGCCCCCGCGACGCGGTGATTAGCGACCAGATCCGTAAGCGTTCGGTCGATCCGCCGGCGATCCAGCTTGACCCGCTCACCAGCGGCGGCCGGCACCCCGGCGCCGGACCCGGTTGGCATCAACGCGGCCCCCAAAAGGGTGGCCAGCAACAATCGAGTGAGCTTCATCTGCGTCCTTACAGCGTCTTGAACAGTGCCAGCATCCGGGCCCAGGCGCGCTCTGCCTCCGCCTTGTCATAGACCGGCGCATCGAGCGTGCACCAGCCGTGATCGGCGGCGTAAACCTCAACTTCGGCCGATCGCCCGGCAGCCTTGGCGGCATCGCGAAAAGTGTCTTTGTCCGCCGGGGCCTTGGCATCATCGTTGCGGGCCACTGCGATCAGATAACTGGCTTTGGTGCTGGCCAGCAGCCGGTGCGGGCTGTCCGGCTTATCGGTTACCAGTCCGCCGCCGTGGAACGAAGCCGCCGCGCGGACCCGGCCCGGAACTGCCGCGGCGGTGCGGACGGTGAACGGCCCGCCCATGCAATAGCCGCTGGTGCCGATCCCGCGTTTCCGGTTCACTTCGCGGCGCTGGTCAAGCCATGCCACCATCGCCCGGGCATCGCGCGTGATCCCATCGGCTGAGAGCGCGCCGATCATCGGGCGCAGTTTCGCTTGCCCTTCAGGTGTGCGCCATTCGGCAATCGAGTTCATGATCGGGGCCCGAGCGCTGCGGTAATACTGGTTGACCACCAGCACCGCGTAACCGCTTGCCGCCAGCCGCTTGGCCATCAGCCGGTATGCTTCGCGGACCCCGGCGATATCGGGCCACAGGATAATCGCGGGGTGCTTGCCCTTGGCTGGGCGGATGAACAGCGCGTCGATATTGCCTTCGCCCGTCGGGATCAGCACCGTTTCTTCCAGCACGACCATAACGCCCTTGGCCAGCGCGGCATCTGCCATGCCGCCGGCCAGCACCCCGGCCGCGCCCAATGCAGCGAATTCCCGCCGGCTCAGCCCAGCCGAAGCCAGCGCGTTCTCTTCTTCAATCGCGGTCAGTTCATCGCACATCGTTGTTCTCCTACGCCGCGAATGTAGCCGAGGCCGCGCCAAGGTCCAGTGCTTCGGGGTCCGCGCGTGAAGATCGCGAATTGGGACTCGATTCCCCGACCGAACACAGGCAACATGGTTTAGTCGGAAATTTAGGGTCTTGACCCTAATGCGCAGTCGGAGCAACCGGAGCGCAACAATCGGAGAGGAATTGCGATGCGTTCGAACGCTCTGGGGAGAGCTTTGGCTTTGGCCATGCTGGTGCCGCTGGCTGCTTGCGGCAAACAGGTATCGGCCCCGCCGACCAGCGGCGTTACGGATGAAATGATCGCCAAGGGCCCGGGGGCCGAATGGCTGACCTATGGCGGCGACCGGGCCGAACAGCGTTTTTCCCCGCTCGATCAGATCAATGACAAAACCGTTTCCGGGCTTGGCCTCGCCTGGTCGGCCGATCTTGATACCGCGCGCGGGCAGGAAGCCACGCCGCTGATGCACGATGGCGTGCTGTACATCACCACCGCCTGGTCGATGGTCAAAGCCTACGACGCCAAAACTGGCGCGCTCAAATGGGCCTATGATCCCAAGGTTCCGCGCGAAAAGCTGGTCGATGTCTGCTGCGATGCGGTCAATCGCGGTGTCGCGCTGTATGGCGACAAGGTTTATGTCGGCACGCTCGACGGGCGGCTGGTCGCGCTCGATCAAAAGACCGGCAAAGTGGTGTGGGACAAACTGACCATTCCCAAAGACTCGCATATGGCAATCACCGGCGCACCGCGGATCGTCAAAGGCCGCGTGCTGATCGGTTCGGCCGGGGCTGAATATTTCACTCGCGGCTATCTGGCGGCGTTCGACGCGCAAACCGGCGACGAGTTGTGGAAATTCTACACCGTGCCCGGCGATCCATCAAAGCCGCAGGAGGGCAAGCATCTCGATGCCGCCGTAAAAACCTGGTCGGGCGAGTTCTGGAAGCTGGGCGGCGGCGGCACCGTGTGGGATTCGATCACCTATGATCCGGTCACCGACCTCGTTTATTTCGGCACCGCCAATGCCGAACCGTGGAACCCGGCCTATCGCAACACCGAAGGCGCCGGTGACAGCCTTTACACCGCCTCAATCGTGGCGGTAAAACCCGATACCGGCGAATATGTCTGGCATTTTCAGGAGACACCCGAAGACCGCTGGGACTTTGATTCCAACCAGCAGATCACTGTCGCCGATATCGATATCGGCGGGCAAAAACGCCATGTTATTATGCACGCGCCCAAGAACGGGTTCTTCTATGTGCTGGATGCCAAGTCCGGCGAATTCATTTCGGGCAAACCGTTTGTCGATGGGATCAACTGGGCCAAAGGGCTTGATCCCAAAACTGGTAAGCCCGACGTCAACCCCGAGGCCAAGTACGAGCTAACCGGCAAGCCGTTCTTGGGCTTCCCCGGCGCGGTCGGGGCGCATAGCTGGTCGCCGATGAGCTATAGCCCCACGACCGGGCTGGTCTATATCCCGACCAATTCGACCCCGCAGGTCTATGCCCATGATCCCGATTGGAAACCGGGCACCACCGGCTTCCAGCTGGGGATCGATGCCACCCCCGGCAATATCCCGGCCGACAAAGCGATCCGCGCTGCCACCAAGGCGGCGATGACCGGGGCACTGGTCGCGTTCGATCCGGTTGAGGGCAAGGTCAAATGGAAGGTCCCGTTGGAAACCCCGACCAACGGCGGGACTTTGGCAACAGCTGGCAATCTGGTGTTCCAAGGCACCGCGCTGGGCGAGTTCCGGGCCTATGCCGCCGATACCGGCAAGCAGCTGTGGTCGTTCCCGGCGCAAAGCGGGATCCTTGCCGCACCGATGACCTATAGCATCGACGGTGAACAGTATGTCGCAGTGATGGTCGGCTGGGGCGGAGTCTGGGACGTCTCTGCGGGCAAGCTTGCGACCAGCAAGATCACTCCCAACATCAGCCGGCTGGTGGTGTTCAAGCTGGGTGCCAACGGTCAACTGGCGGCCATGCCGGCCAGCGCGACCCGTCTGCTCGATCCGCCGCCGCTAACCGGCACTCCGGCGCAGTTCGCGCTGGGCGCAAAACTCTATACCAACAGCTGCAGTGTCTGCCATGGCAACGCTGCGGTGGCCGGGGTGCTGAACCCTGACCTGCGGCACTCGGTCGCGCTCGGCAATCCCAAGCTGTGGCAGGAAATCGTCCATGATGGCCTGCTCAGCACGAACGGAATGGTCGCCTGGAAGGGCCAGTTCAGCCCTGAGCAGATCGAGGCGATCCGGCACTACGTGATCCAGCGTGCTAATGAGGACAAGGTGCTGGGTCAGGATTGAGTTCGGCACCAGATCGGGCAGCAGGGCGGACCACTCAAGGTCCGCCCTTTGCCTTGCCCGCAAAATCGGCCATGGGACGGTTCTGAACACCTTGGGGGGATTGCATGGCCGAAACCGGCGGAAAACGGGCTGGATCGGGAATTGACTGGGACCGGTTGCCGCACGGCGGTGACCTGTTCGGCGAGCTGCATCTGGCCGAAACCATGCCAGGCACGGCCAAGCGCCCGCCACTGTTTCCTGGGCTGGCGCTGTGCGCGGTGGCGGCCGGCGCGGCGGCCTGGCTATCGGACCATTATGGCTTTCCGATCATCCTGCTCGGGCTGCTGGTCGGTCTTGCGCTCAACTTTGTCTCTCAGGACGAACGGACCCATGCGGGCCTCGATTTCGCTTCGCGCACCTGCTTGCGTTGGGGGATTGTCGTGCTCGGCCTGCAAGTAACTTTTATGCAGATTGCTGCGGTCGGGCTGGCACCGTTTGCAGCTTTGGGCGTGGTAATGGCGGTGACGCTGCTGGCGGGTCTGGGCGGCGCAAAACTGGCTGGACAGTCGCGCTATGCCGGAGTTCTCGCGGGCGGATCCACCGCGATCTGCGGGGCCAGCGCCGCACTCGCGCTCTATGGCGTGATTGGCAAGGAGCGGCTCAGTCAAGCCCAGTTCGCACTGACGCTGGTGGGCGTTTCACTGGCCAGCGCCTTGGCGATGACCGTCTATCCGGTGCTGGCCGAGCAACTCAGCCTCAGCGATGCGCAAGCCGGGTTCCTGATCGGTGCGTCGATCCATGATGTGGCGCAGGCCATCGGCGGCGGCTTTGCCTTTTCCGATGCGGCCGGGGCGCAGGCAACGATTGTCAAACTGGCGCGGGTCGCGCTGCTGGCGCCGCTGGTCGCGATTACCAGCCTGGCGATTGGCCCAGCCGGTGAGGCCAAGGGCCAACCACTGTGGCGGCGGCTTGCGCTGCCGTGGTTCATCGTCGCGTTTCTGGGGATGGTCACGCTCAACAGCCTGATTCCGATCCCGGCTGATCTGGCCAAAAGCGGCCTGACGCTATCCAAGGGTCTGCTGCTGCTGGCAGTCACCGCCACGGCGATGCGCAGCCGGATGGACTTGCTGCTCGAAGTGGGCTGGCGCGCAATCATTCCGGTCGCAACGGCGACGTTGGCCAGCTTCGCCTGCGCGCTCGGCTTTGCGGTTTTGCTGCTCGATTAGATCACAAAATCTAGCACCGCGGGCAGCACATTGCGGCGGCGGTTCGCGACCATCACGCTGTGCAGTTCGGAAATCTGCGCGCTGCCGGTGCGGACGAACAGGAACGGCAGCAGACCGTGGATCAGGCAAGCACAGCCGCCCAGGATCATCCGCAGCCCGAACCCGCCCGCCATGGTCAGATGCTCGCCATAGCTCTCGCCTAAGCTGGCTGGGTGCTCGGTAAACAGCTTGATCGGATTCATGCGGCACTCTCCCTGTGTTGCGACGACAATACTCCGTCTTAAACGCGATTTCATCACCGTTTTTCTGGTCAATAGCCGATTTTGCGGTTAGTTTGTCCCAATGAATGACATTACAGCGCAATTGGATTTGATAGACTGGGCGATCCTCGGTGTCCTGCAAGACGATGCCGCGCTCGCGGTGCATGAAATCGGGGAACGGGTTGGCCTGTCCAGCAACGCCTGCTGGCGGCGGATCAAGCGGCTGGAGGAAAGCGGGATCATTGCCCGCCGGGTTGCCTTGCTCGATCCCGAAAAACTAGGACTGGCGACCACGGTGTTCGTGGCGATCAAGACCCAGCGCCATGATCCGGCCTGGCTGGCCGCTTTTGGCCAGAGCATCGCCGGGATGGCCGAGATCAGCGAATGCCACCGGATGGCGGGCGACGTCGATTACCTGCTCAAGATCGTCGTCCGCGATATCGCGCACTATGACCGAATCTACCGCAAACTGATCGCCGCTGTGCCCGATCTGGCCGATGTCAGCTCCAGCTTCTCAATGGAAAAGCTGAAAGCCACCACCGCCTTACCGCGCCCGGCCTAGCGCTTCACTTCACCAGCCGGAACCGCACTGCCGCGCCCCCACCCGGAGCGAGCCGCAAGGTCATCGCAGCAGTGCTGGTGACCGGGCGCTGTTCGATCACAATCGAATGACGTTTGGCAGTTCGGTAATCGGCATCGTCGCCATCGCGGTAGATTTCGGCGACGTATTTCTTGCCGGGAGTGAGGAAATCAAGCTTGAAGCTGACCGTGCGGGCCTCTTCATCGCCGACCGCACCTAGGAACCAGTCTTCGGCGCCGCGCTGTTTGCGGACGATGGTGACATAGTCGCCAATCTCGCCATTGAGCACCCGGGTTTCCGACCAATCAGTCGGCACGTCGCGGATGAATTTCATCGGCGCGGGGTATTTGGCATAGTTCTCAGGCGTGTCGGCAACCATCTGGACCGGCGAATAGATCACCACATAGAGCGCCAGTTGCTTGGCAATCGTCGAGAGGATCGCGCTGCCTTTCTCGCCTTCAAGGCTGAGAATGCCGGGGGTGAAGTCCATCGGCCCTTCGAGCATCCGGGTGAAGACCACATTGGCCTCGTGCTCGGGCGGGTTCTTGCCGCCCCAGGCGTTGTATTCCATCCCGCGCATCCCCTCACGCGCGACCCAGTTGGGATAGGTCCGGTGCAGCCCGGTGCCTTTGACCGGTTCGTGGCTGTCGATCCCGATCTTGTAGCGTGCGGCTACCTGAACCACCCGCAGCTGGTGGTTCACCATCCACTGGCCCTGATGCCATTCGCGGTACTTGGTTCCGTCGGCGTCTTCGCGCTCCATCTGCCCGGCATCGGTGACATAGCCAGTCTTGACCACCATATAACCGTGATCGGCAGCGAATTTGAACGACTTGTTGAACTGGTTTTCATAGTGGCTGGCCGCGCCGCCAGTTTCGTGGTGCCCGATCAGGCGAACGCCCTTCTTTTTGCCATAGGCGGTCAGCATTTCGACGTCGAATTCTTCGGTCGGCTGGGCAAAATCCATGTCGTGGCCGTTGCCGAACCAGTCCCCGTCCCAGCCGACATTCCAGCCCTCGACCAGCAAATGCGGGATACCGTTGGCCGCGGCGAAATCGATATAGCGCTTGACGTTGGCGTTGGTCGCGCCATGGCGCGGACCGCGTGCCCAGGTCCATTCGCCCTTAATCATGTTCCACCACACCCCGGCGAACTTGCCGGGCTTGATATAGCTGACATCGCCTAATGCGTTCGGCTCGTTGAGGTTCAGCATCAAGTGGCTCATGTAAATGCCCGCCGCATCATCGGCGATGATCAGAGTCCGCCAGGGAGTGTTCCAAGCGCCCTGTTTCTCAACCTTGGGCTTGCCTGCACTCGGATGGAGCGCGGCACGCAAGGTGGTGCCTTCGGTCCGGGCGACAGCCATGCCGGAATAATCGATCAACGCTGCTTCATGCAGCGCAACGTGGGTACCATCGGCCAGCTTGATCGTGATCGGGGTATCGGCGTTGGCGACCGCCGACAGTGCGGTCTTGTTGTAAAGGTATTCCTCGCGGTTCCAAAGGAAGGCTGGTTTCCACCAGGCGGTGCCGTCGCTGGCGAACGCGAATTCGGTAAGCTCTTCGGCAATATTGGTGGTTGGCATGGTGGGCTGGCCCGGAAACTCATAGCGAAAGCCAACACCATCCTCGTAAATCCGGAACGTGACGGTGAAAACTCGGGCCAGCGCGGTCGTCTCGCGAAAGCGGACTTTCAGTTCGCGGTAGTGGTTCCGGATGTTGGTCCATTCGCCCCACGGCTGAGTCCAGGTTTCGTCAAAATCGCGGGCTTCGGTGCCGGTGATTTCAAGCCGTCGGTCAATCTTGACGGTATCGGTAAACAAAAAGCCTAGCCGCGATGGCGCCAGGATCGGTTTGCCTTTGCGGCTGACAGCATAGGCCGCACGGCCATCGCCATCGATCGTCACCGCCACGCTGACGGTTCCGCCGGGCGAGCTGGCCGAAACCGGGGCGGCGCTCTGCCCAAAAGCCGGGGCGGCAAATGCCAGTGCGGCCAGCGCCGCTGAAGTTGCAAACTTGCGCATCACGCCTTCTCCTCAATCAATAGCGCGCCAAACGGCGGGAGTTTTCCAGGTTCTGCGCCGCCCACCGCCGCCAGAACAGTTCCGTTTTGGCCTTGCGGTAGCGGCCAGTCCGCCGCATTTTCGGACAGGTTGAACAGCGCCAGCACCGCACGGCCCTCCGCCACCCGGCGCAGCGCCAGAACCGCATGATCGGCGTAAAGCACTTCGGCGCGGCCATGGCGCAGTGCCGGGTTAGCGCGGCGCAAGGCCAGCAGTTGCCGGGTCAGTGCCAGCAGCGAGGCCGGATCGGCTTCCTGGCGGTCGACTGCGCTGGCCAGATTGTCCTCGCCCATCGGCAACCACGGCACTCCGGCAGTAAAGCCGCCATGCTCGTCCTGCGCGGTCCAGGGCATCGGAGTGCGGGCGCCATCGCGGGACAGGGTCAGCGGCCAATTGGCGATCGCTTCGGGGTCTTGCAGCCGGTCAAACGGGATCGCCACTTGAGTAAGCCCCAGCTCTTCGCCTTGATACAGGATCACATTGCCGCGCAGCGCACACAGCAGAACCGTCTTCATCCGGGCAAATGTCTCGCGATGTTCAGGCCCGCACCAGCGGGATAGCGCGCGCGGCGCATCGTGGTTTTCAAATGCCCAGCTGGGCCAGCCAGTCTCGGCCGTATCGGGCCAATTGCCCAGCGCCTGAGCGATCAGCGCCGGGGACAGCCGATCAGCATAGAGAAAATCGAACCCATAGGCGCTGTTCAGCCGCGCTTCGCCGGCGGTGAAGGCGTGCATTTCCGCAAGGGCCTGATTACCGCCAACCTCGGCCATAGTGAACACCGCGCCATAGCTATCGCACAGCGTCCTGATCCGCTCGACAAAGGCCGGGATATCGCCGTGTGACTGGTTATGGAGGTGTTGCTGAAAGTCGAACGGACGGGTGCGGATTTTGCCATTGTCGGGCGCGGGCGGATTGTCGGTCAGCGCCGGATCGTGCATCGCAAAGTTCAGCGCATCAAGCCGGAACCCATCGACCCCGCGATCCAGCCAGAACCGCGCCGCATCCAGCAGTGCTTCCTGGACCGCGGGCAGGTGGCAGTTGAGCTGCGGCTGTTCAGGCAAGAAATTGTGCAAATAATACTGCCCGCGCCGCGCATCCCAGGTCCAGGCCGGGCCGCCGAACACCGACTGCCAGTTGCTGGGCGGCGAACCATCGGGCTTGGCATCGGCCCAGACATACCAATCGGATTTAGGACCGGTCCGCGCAGCCCGGCTTTCGCCAAACCAATCATGCAGGTCAGAGGTATGCGCATAGACTTGGTCGATCAGCACCTTGAGGCCAAGATCGTGAGCCCGGACGACCAGCGCGTCAAAATCAGCCAGGGTGCCGAAAATCGGATCAACCCCGCAATAGTCGGCCACGTCATAGCCGAAATCCTTCATCGGTGAGGTGAAGAATGGCGAAATCCAGATCGCATCGACGCCCAACGAGGCGACATAATCGAGCCGCGCGGTGACCCCCGGCAGATCGCCGATCCCATCGCCATTGGCATCCATGAAACTGCGCGGATAGACCTGATAGATCGCCGCCCCGCGCCACCAGGGCTGGGCTCCGGTCGCGGGTTCGGCGGCTTCGATGCGAGACAAACGGTTCATGGGGGGGTGCTGATACTTATGGTTTGGCCGCACAGACGGCAAAACCGAATGCTGGCAGGGTTACAGTCAGGCTGCCGGGTGCAGCAGCGTTTGGAGAACATTGCCCGGCCAGCGCCGTGAACGAAAGGCTGCGCGGATCGACTGCAATCCTATTCGTAAGCGCCTGGCCCGAGGTATTAAAGATCAGCACCACTTCGCGGCCTGTTCTGGGATCGAACCGCGAAATCGCCAGCAGGCCGGGCCGTTCCGAAAACGCCCGGACTTTTTGCAAGCCGCCTGTCAGCGCCGGGGTGGCGCGGCGGACGGCTGAAAGCTCGGCGATCAAGCGGTAGAGCGGGTGGCGGGTGTCGAAATTGGCCTGTGCCGTGGTTGCATCGGTCCCGATCAGATCGTTGTCGTTGTAAACCGCCACCCGGCTGGCAAACATGTCTTCGCGCGCCAGCTGGTCGTTGCCATCGGAAACAAAACCTTGCTCATCGCCCGAATAGATCGTCGGAACCCCGCGCAGGGTCAGCAGCATGGCGTGGCCCAGCATTGTCCGGGCCAGCAGCTCGTCCTGACCGATGCCGGGGTTGGCGCGCTTCACGAACATCGAAAAACGGCCGAAATCGTGGTTGCCAAGGAACGTCGGCAGCCGCAGTGCGGCCTTTGCGCCGCCTTTGTAGATCGGATCATCCTCAAACATCCGGGCCAGCCCATCGGTCCCGGTTTTGCCCGAGACGGCCCGCTGCGCGGCAGCGGCAAAGGCCATGTCAATCGGCGCGGTCAGATTGGCGATATGGCTCCACCGGGCCAGCAACGCCGGATCAACGTCTTCGGTCGCAACTTCGGCAAAGATGTGGAAATTGGGAATACCCTTGGCCTTGGCGCGGGCTTGCATCGCCGGGATAAAGGCCTGCCAGAATTCGGCGTTGACGTGCTTGGCCGTATCGATCCGGAAGCCGTCGATCCCGTAGCGGTCAATCCAGCTGCCATAAATCTCGATAAACCCGGCTACCACGCGCGGATGCTCGGTCGCGAGATCATCAAGCCCGACGAAATCGCCGTAAAGCGCGCTTTCCCCGGCCCAGTTGGAATTACCGCGGTTGTGGTAATAGGCTGGATTATTGAGCCAAGCCGGGGTCTTCGCACGCTCTTCGCCCGCCGGCACAAAAGGTGTGTAAGCGGACGAGGGATCGATCAGCTTGGCCCAGTTGGCCGCGCCGCCGATGTGATCGCCCATGAAACCCGGATTGATCGGCGCGCCGCCGGTCCCGCCGCGGCGTGAAAACGGATAGTCGGCCTTGCTGCGATAGGAATAATCCCCGGCCTCACGGTACTGGATCACGTCCGCCGTGTGGTTGACGATGATGTCCATATAGACCTTGATCCCGCGCGCGTGGGCGGCATCGACAAAGCTCTTGAACTCGGTTTCGGTTCCGAAATGCGGGTCAACGCGTGTGAAATCGGTGATCCAGTAGCCGTGGTATCCGGCGCTTTCATCGCCTTTGGGGCCCTGCACTGGCTTGTTCATGAACACTGGGGCAAACCAGATCGCAGTGATTCCCAGGCTTTGAATGTAGTCGAGCTTGCGGGTCAGCCCTTTGAGGTCGCCGCCATGATAAAAACCTTTGGCAGTGGGATCGAACCCGGTGACCAGCCGGTCGCCGCTGAGCCCGCCGCGATCATTGGAGGGATCGCCGTTGTCGAACCGGTCGGGCAGGACGAAATAGATCACTTCCTGCTCGGGCGTCCGGGTGCGGTAATTGGGCGCAGGCGCGGCGGCAGCCGGAACCGCCAACGGCAAGGTCAGCGCCGCGATCAACGCCAGAGCAAGGGTCCGCTTCATGATGCTACCTCATTCTTGGCGGCGCAGATCGCCGCAACGCAATCAATATGGGACGGCATTTGCCGGACTGTTTGGGCGCAGGCCTGTTCGAGCGAGCCCAGAAATTCCGCTAGATCGGCCTGCGGGTAGCGATCAGCAATCGGGTTCCAGCTGCGCGGGACCAACCCCTGCCCGACCAGCACTTGGAACCACGCAACCTCAGTGAACAGTTCGTCCTGGCCCGGCTGAATCTGGCAGACGCTGCGAAATTCATCGACCCGCTGGGCCAGTGTTTCGGGCAGTTCCAGATCGCGCATTCGGTCCCACAGCGGCTGCCCATGGCGTTGGTTGGCCCAATAGTGGAGCACCAGAAAATCGCGGATCGTTTCCTGTTCAGCCGCCGCGCGGCGATTGAAGCCGGCGACCACAGCCGGCTCGATCCGCTGGCCCGGCAGCACGGTCAGCAGCCGGGTGATCGCTGACTGGATCAAATGTATCGAGGTCGATTCGAGCGGCTCAAGGAACCCGCTCGACAGGCCAACCGCCAGCACATTGCGGTTCCAGATCTGCTTGCGTCGACCGGTCACGAACGGGATCGTACGCGGATCGGCCATAGGCGGACCATCGAGGTTTGCCAGCAGTTCTGCCGCCGCCTCGTCTTCGGAAATATAGTCGCTGCAAAAGACATAGCCGTTGCCGATCCGGTGTTGCAGCGGGATCCGCCATTGCCAACCCGCTTTGCGCGCGGTGGAGCGGGTGTAGGGCGTAAAGTTGCCGGTCGGTTCGCACGGCACCGCGATGGCCCGGTTGCAAGGCAGCCAGTGGCTCCAATCCTCGTACCCGGTTTGCAGCTCCTGCTCGATCAGCAGGCCGCGAAAGCCCGAACAATCGACGAAGAAATCGCCAGCGACTGCGCGCCCGTCATCGGTTTGAACGGCGGCAATATCGCCAGTATCAGCCCGGCTGGCCCCAACCAGTTTGGCCTCGATCCGGGTCACCCCGCGCGCTTCGGCATAACCGCGCAGAAATTTCGCATAAAGTCCGGCGTCAAAGTGATAGGCATAGGGCACTTCGGGAATGCCCGGCCCGCTGGCATCAGTCGCCATTCGGCCTGTCCGCGCGGCAAGTTCATTGGCAGAGTAATGCGCCAGCGGCTTGGCCAGTCCCTGCGCGCGGCCCCGTGCCCAGAAATGGCGAAATGGCAGCAGGCCCAGTTGCCGCCCGACCGTGCCAAAGGCATGCATATAGCTGTGGCCATCGCGCAGCCAGCCAGCGAATTCGATCCCCAGCTTGAACGAACCTTTGGTGGCGGACAGGAATGCACCTTCATCAATGTCCAGCGCGTCGTTGAACTGGCGGATCGCCGGGATCGTCGCCTCGCCAACCCCGACCGTGCCGATCGCGTCGCTTTCTACCAGGGTGATGTCATAGCCCGGCGGGGCAAAGCGGGCCAAGGCAGCCGCGCTCATCCACCCGGCAGTCCCGCCGCCGACAATCACGATTCGCATTGCAGGTTCAGTCATAGCCTGTCCCCCTTTCGGGCAAGACACCGATCACAGCGGCAAACCCGGCGGAATTCAAGGCAGTCGGCAGGGAGCATGGCGGAAATCAGATCTCCGCCACGCTCCCCAGCCCCCCATGACTGCTTAGAACTTGTAGTTGAACCCGGCCAGGAACCGGCGGCCATAGTCCTGATAGTCGATCACTTGCCGTGGATCGCTTGGGTTGGCGGTCACGAACGGCTCGTTGGTCAGGTTCTGACCCTGAATGTAGAACGACAGACCGTGGAGCGCGCTGCCCTCCTGGAAGTCATAGCCGATCTGCGCATCGACGATGGTTTCTCCAGCCGCCCGTCGGCGAACGCGGTTCGCTGCAAAGCCTGATACTTCACCCACGAAGGTCGACCGGTAGCGAACCGAACCGCGCAGGTTGAGCCCGCCCTGTTCAAAGAACAGCGTGCCGTTGACGACCCACCGCGAATAGCCGGGCAGATCTTCGGCATTGCCGCCCGGATTGGGCTTGATCTTGCTCTTGGTATAGCTCGCCCCACCAGTCAGGCCAAAGCCGTCGAGTGCGGGCACCACTTCGCCGAACGGCAAGGTCGCCGCCAGTTCGGCCCCGTAGAGGGAGCCGCCCTGCCCGTTGATCGCCACATTCAAGGTTCCTTGCGGATTGATGATGATCGGGAGGTTATTGGCGTCAAGGCCCGCATTCTGGGTCGGGTAGCCGGTAAAGTCGAACGGCCGGTCCGCGTTGTAAATGTAGCTCTTCAGATCCTTGTAGAACAACTGGATTCCGACAAAACCCTTTGTGCCAAAGTATTTTTCAAATGTCAGGTCGACTGCATTGGCCCGCCACGGTTCTAGGGTTGGGTTACCCGAGCCGCCGCGAACGACATAGCAGGTGCGTCCAACAGGGCAGGTGAAGCGGGTTGGATCGCCCGGATCGCTGAAGCTTACGCCATAGCTGGTCGAGACCCGCATATCGTCGAGCCGCGGCCGGATGATTTCGCGCGCAGCGGCGAACCGGATAACGAAATCACTTTCAAACCGAAGCGAAAGGTTCAGACTGGGCAGCACATCGGTATAACTGTGGCTGGCGTTGCGCGGCACGGCGGCAATATTGGGCGAACCGTTCAGATTGTTGCCCAGATAGGCTGCCGAAGCGCCCCGCGAACCTTGGTCGGCAAAGATCACCTGAACCCCGAAGTTGCCCGTCAATTTGGCCGATCCGAGATCGGCCTTGATATTGGCCTGAACATAGCCGGTCATCAGCTCTTCTTCGACCGAATAGCTCTTGACCACCACATCGCCGTAGGGGTTGGGGACCAGCTTGTAGACCCCGCCATTAAGCAGCGCGAGCGGATCATAGCTGATCATCGGCCCAAGACCGAGGAAGTCGAGGTTGGTTGTGCCCAACCGGTACTGGGTCGGCACAGGCAGACTGACATTGCCGGTGGTGTTGGCAGTCAGGCCGACAAAATACTCATCCGGCACCAGCGACTTGGTGCGCTTCGAATAGCTCATCCCGCCCTGAATGCTTTCGAGCGCGCCGTCAAAGTGCCGGGTCAGCCCACCGCGGAACTGATAGAGCTTATCTTTGACGATCCGGTCGTTGTAGTAACCGTCCTGCCCGCCATCGATCCGCGTGCCGTTGACCGCGATCTGGGTGCCTCCCCAACCTTGCGGGCTGGTCAGCAGGATCGTGTTGTAATCGCCATAGTTGAGATTGTGGGTGAACACCGTTCCGGTGGTCCCGGAAGTGAACCCAAGTGTATCGGTCGCACCGACGCCGGCCCGGCCGGTTCCGGCATAGGTTTCGAGCGCGAGTTCGTTGCGGTTGGTGCCCGAGTAGCTGGCGTCAAGCATCGCATCCCAGCCATCGTCGCCCTTGTAATCGAGATTCCAGCCGAACGAGTACAGCTTTGACTTGCGCTGGAACACGTCGTTGCGGACCACGCCCTTCACGCCGGAGAAGGAACCCTTCGTGATGAAACCGTTTTCGATCGTTCGGGTTGGCTGCAAAGTCGCACTCGACCAATAGAGCGGCGTCTCGATCCCGCGCTTGATGTTGTCGTCCTTGAAGTCCGAATAGAACGCGTCGATCGTGCTGGACAGGTTCGGTGTCAGCTTCACTTCCAAAGTGCCGTTGAGGCCGAAGCGGGTCAGGCGCGACGAGGTATTGTAGCTTTTCGATCCGCCGATCACCGAATTGCCGCCGTCGGCTGGATAACCCCAGGCGTTGAATTCCTTGGTCTGATACGATTCATCGACATAGCTGGCACCCAGCGCAAGCCCGATGGTGTCATCCTTGAATTGCGAGACGAACAGGCCGTTTACGCGGAAGCCCTTGTCCTTGGAACCGGCGTTCAGCTTGCCGTTGTCGGCATAGGTGCCGCGCGCGCCGACCGAGAAGATGGTCTTGCCCGCCGCCAAAGGCCGGATCGTGCGCAGATCGACGGTGCCCGACAGGCCCTGACCGATGATGCTCGCCATTGGTGATTTGTAGACGTTGACCTGGCTGATCATTTCCGACGGATACTGATCGTATTCAACCGCACGGTTATCGCCGGTTGAGGTCTGTTCACGGCCGTTAAGCAGCGTGGTCGAGAAATCCGGAGCGAACCCGCGGATAGTGATCGAGTTCGAGCGGCCCGAGAGGCGCTGCGATGTCAGGCCCGGTAGACGCGCAATCGATTCAGCGATCGAGGCATCAGGCAACTTGCCGATGTCCTCAGCCGAAATCGATTCGACGATCTGGTCCGAGGTCTTTTTCTTGTTCACCGCGCTTTCTAGGCTGGCGCGGAAGCCGGTGACGATGATTTCGCCGCTGGGCTCGTCGTCAGCCGGAGCGGCTTGCGCGAAAGCCACGCCGGGCAGGGCCAAAGCCGAAACGGCCAAAGCCAAAGCTGAACCGCCGCGGAGCGCGGAATACGTGTTGCGAAGTGCCACTTAGGAACCCTCCCTGTAAGACTGCCGGTTAGCGGTGGGCCCCGGCGTTCAGACCCTGTTTGATGCGGAGAGCATTGTTGCTTTTTCCCGCCTTGAAGAACGGGATAGGGCGCGAGAGGGGGCAACGGGAAGATGGCATACGTATACCCATTTTATGCACTGCGGTTTGCTGTGGCCGCTGGGCCACGGGCTGCCCTGTCCCAACGGGCGGATTGCAGGCCTGTTTGCAAAGGCGTAGGCCAAAGTCCGACGGGAGAGACGGATGGGCCGAAAGCGCTCCACCAAGCCAACAAGTTTCGACATCGCCTATCTGGCCGGGGTTTCGCAGCCGACGGTCAGCCGGGCCTTGCGTGGTTCGAAATCGGTCAGTCTCTCAACGCGTCAGCGGATCGAGGCGATCGCTCAGGAATTGCACTATTCGGTCGACAAGAACGCTTCGTCGCTGCGTTCACAGCGTGCGAACACCATCGCGCTGCTGTTTTTCGAAGACCCGACACCGGACGGGGCCAATATCAATCCGTTTTTTCTGGCCATGCTGGGCGCAATCACCCGCGCCAGCGCCAACCGCGGCCTCGACCTGCTGATCTCATTCCAGAAGATGGAGGATGATTGGCACGTCCGCTATCAGGACAGCCACCGCGCCGATGGGCTGATCCTGCTCGGTTACGGCGACTACACCGTTTACGAACAGCGGCTGAGCCAACTGGTTGCCAGCGACGCCTTGTTCGTGCGCTGGGGGTCGGTCCGCGATGACAATATCGGCGCCACGGTTGGCTCTGACAATTTCGGGGCCGGGCAGCAAGCGGGCGAGCATTTGCTAGCGCTGGGGCGGCGGCGGATCGCCTTTCTGGGCCAAGCTGATGAGCATTATCCCGAATTTGCCGAACGCTACCGGGGTCTGTGCGCCGCGCTGAGCGCAGCAGGCCACCCGGCCGATCCCGCGCTGCAGGCCAATGCGCTGTCAGGCGAAGAAGACGGCCGCAAGGCGGCGCAGGCGTTGCTCGATAGCGGCGCCGATTTTGATGCGGTGTTCGCCGCCAGCGATCTGATCGCAATCGGCGCGATCCAGGCGCTCAGCGATGCGGGCAAGCGCGTGCCGCAAGACATCGCAGTGATGGGTTTTGATAACATCCCCTCAGCCAGTCTGACCACCCCGCCGCTGACCACGCTGGTGCAGGATCTGGAAGCTGGCGGTGAATTGTTGGTTGCTAGCCTGATCGCCCAGATCGAAGACCGCCCGGTGCCCGACGGCACAATCCCAGCCAAACTGGTGGTGCGAAAGAGCACGGCTGGCTGAGGTCAACAGAACCCTACCCCGCTAGCGCAGGACCGCTACGTATTCGTATGCCACTTGCCCCCGCCCCGCCGCCATGTAACCCCGCAGCGCAATAACGGGAGAGGGTCCGCAAGCCATGGAAAAACCGCGTCAGAATTGGGTGGGTCTCGCCAATATCAGCTTCGGCTTCTTTGGTATTCAAATCGGCTTTGCCCTTCAAAACGCCAATATGAGCCGGATTTTCCAGACTCTTGGCGCCAGTATGGACGATTTGCCCTGGCTGTGGGCTGCCGCTCCGCTGACCGGGCTGCTGGTTCAGCCGGTGATCGGCCACATGAGTGACCGGACCTGGCTGGGAAAACTGGGCCGGCGGCGTCCGTATTTTCTGGCGGGTGCCCTGCTCGCCGCGCTGTCGTTGATCCTGATGCCGTACAGTGGCGCGTTGTTGATGGCGGCGTTGCTGCTGTGGACGCTCGATGCCAGCCTGAATGTCTCGATGGAGCCGTTCCGCGCCTTTGTCGGCGATATGCTACGCAAGGATCAGCATACGGCGGGTTACGCGGTACAAACCGCCTTTATCGGCGTGGGCGCCGTGGTCGGATCGTTGTTTCCGTGGCTGCTCGATCACTGGGGCGTGGCTAATGAGGCCGCAACCGGAGTGATCCCCGATACGGTGCGCTATTCGTTTTGGGCGGGCGGCGCGGCGCTGTTCGCGGCAGTGCTGTGGACTGTGCTTACCACCAAAGAATACACGCCTGAAGAAATGGCCGCCTTTGCGATGCGCGAAGAAGCCAGCGTTAGCGCCGCTGCCAATCTGGCGACACGCGACAGCCGAAGGCCGTTTGGCTGGATCATGGCCGGGGCCGCGACGATGCTAGTCACTTCCCAGTTCGGGCTGGAAAAAGAGGTCTACCTGCTGGCCGGACTGCTGATGGGTTACGGGCTGATCAGCCACATCGCGATCCGGCAAGCTCGCGCGGGCAAATCAGCCGGGATGTTGACTGCGATCGTCGGCGATTTTTCGGGAATGCCGCCGATCATGAAGCGGCTGGCGCTAGTTCAGTTCTTCAGTTGGTCGGCGCTGTTCATCATGTGGTTCAACACCACCCCGATTGTCGCCAAGGACTTTTTCGGCGCGACCGATCCGAACAGCGCGGCCTATCAGGACGGCGGCAACTGGGTCGGCGTGCTGTTCTCGGTCTACAATGGCGTCGCCGCGATTGCCGCGTTGACCCTGCTGCCGCTGCTGGCCAGTCGGTTTGGTAAAGTCCGCACCCATATGTTCGGGTTGCTGTGCGGTGCGGCGGGCTTCGCCAGCTTTTTCGTATTCAAGGACCCGCAATGGCTGATCCTGAGCGAGGTTGGTGTCGGGATCGCCTGGGCCAGCATCCTCGCGATGCCCTATGCAATTTTGGCAAGCAGTCTGCCGCAGGCCAAGCTTGGCATCTATATGGGGCTGTTCAACGTCTTCGTGGTGGTCCCGCAGCTGCTGGTCGCAACCGTAATGGGAACGATCATGAAAGCGTTCTTCCCCGGCGATCCAATCTGGACGCTGGCCTTCGCCGCCGGAACGCTGGTGCTGGCAGCGCTGGCGATGAACCGGGTTATTGTGCCGGAAGACACCTAACCTTTACCCATCGCCGCGCTCAGCCGGGTCTTCGTGCAGCCACTGGGCATGGCGTGGGGCGCGCCGGGTCACGGCCCATTCGGCCAGCATCGCCGGAGCAACCGCGCGCAGTTCCGCATACTGATCGGGCGTGCCGATATTGCAGGCCAGTTCCAGCCGGTGGCCGTTGGGATCGAAGAAATAGATCGAGCGGAAGATCCCGTGGTAGGTTGGCCCCAGCACGTCGATGCCCTGGCTTTCGATATAGGCCTTGGCGCTGAGCAGCGCGTTGAGGTCTTCAACCTCGAATGCCAGATGCTGGACCCAGGCGGGCGTTTGCTCGTCCCGGCCCATTGGCGGCTGCTGTGGCAGCTCGAAAAAGGCCAGCACATTGCCGCCGCCGCAATCGAGGAAGACGTGCATATAGGGATCGTCTTCGCCGGTCGACGGCACTTTGTCTTCGGCAAAAGCGGTGGTGTAAGTCATGCCGAGCACGCGGGCGTACCACTCGACCGTCTCTTTGGCATCGCGGCAACGATAGGCGACGTGGTGGATCCGCTTCAGGCTGGGGACAGTGCTCATTGCGCGGGTTCCTTCACGCCAATTGCGCCGCGCGCGATCTGATCGCGTTCGATGCTTTCAAACAAGGCCTTGAAGTTACCCTCGCCAAAGCCTTCGTCTTTTTTGCGCTGGATGAATTCAAAGAACACCGGGCCGATCACGGTTTCGGAGAAGATTTGCAGCAGCAAACGCGGGTCGCCCTCGGTCGTCGATCCGTCGAGCAGGATGCCGCGCTGTTGCAGCTCGCCCGCTGGTTCGCCGTGGCCGGGCAGGCGCTCGTCCAGCATCGCATAATAGGTCGCAGGCGGCGGGGTCATGAACGGGGTGCCGAGCGCTTTCAGCTTGTCCCAGCAACCGAGCAAATCGTCACAGGCAAAAGCAATGTGCTGGATCCCTTCACCATTGTACTGGCGCAGGAATTCCTCAATCTGGCCGCCGCCGGCCTTGCCTTCTTCGTTCAAGGGGATGCGGATTTTGCCATCGGGTGCAGTCATCGCGCGGCTGGTCAGCCCGGTATATTCACCTTTGATGTCAAAGTACCGGACCTCGCGGAAACCGGCGATCCGCTCATAAAAGCTGCCCCAGTGCGCCATCCGTCCGCCGTAAACGTTGTGAGTCAGGTGGTCGATTGTGTGGAACCCAGCGCCGACCGGGTGGTGATCGGCGCCCGCCTCAAAAACAAAGTCGATGTCGTAAATTGACAGGTCGCCATGATCTTGACCGTGATAGCGGTCGATCAGGTAAATGATCGATCCGCCGATCCCGCGGATCGCCGGCAGCCGCAGTTCCATCGGTCCCGTTCGCACTTCAACCGGCTCGGCCCCGCGCTCAATCGCTGCGGCATAGGCCTTGGCCGCGTCTTTGACCCGCCAACCCATTCCGCAGGCCGACGCACCATGCTCGCCCCCGAAATAGGCCGCCGGGCTGCGTGGTTCATAATTGGCGATCAGATTGATCCCGCCTTGGCGCCACAGCTCAACATCCTTGGACCGGTGGCGCGCAATCCGGGCAAAGCCCATCGCGGCAAACACCGGCTCCAGCAGGCCTTTTTCGGGCGCGCAGAATTCGACGAATTCAAAGCCATCGAGGCCCAGCGGGTTGTCGAACAGGTCAGCCATGGCGCAGTCTCGCTTTACAGATGTGGTTTCAATTGAAACTATAGTGGCGGACTTGGCGAGTCAAGTGCGTGATCGGCTCGGCCTTAGTTCCGTATCGCCAGACCCGCGTAATGCGCAAACAGTTGTTCAAAATGCCCGCGCATGGTCTGAACCGGGCTGGCGGTGCGCGGCCAGCCGCCTACTGCCATTTTCAGAATCGCCCCAGCCAAAGCCTCAGGTTCAGTCGCAGCATAGGCGATCCCGCCGCCGCCGCCGGCATGATCGGCGGCCCCGCCTCGGTCGGGCACGATCACCGGGACTCCGCTGGCCCGGGCCTCTGCCGCCGACAGGCAGAACGTTTCAGCCTCACACCCGTGGACCAGGGCATCAGCGCTGGCGAGGATCGCGGCGAACCGCGCGCGGTTGCGTTCGGGCTTGAGCAACTGGATATGCGGATTGCCGCCGATGCTTTTGAGGATCTTGCGTTCCTGTCCACCGCCGCCGAGCAGGACCAGACCCAAAGGGAGATCGGCGCTGGCCGCGGTCACCGCGTCGATCACCATCGGCCAGCGCTTTTCCGCCGACAGCCGCCCTACCCCTATGAGCAGCCCGGCGGTTTCAGGCAGATCGCACAGCGCCAACAGCTGCGCCCGCAGCGCCGGATCGCGGTTTTCGGGCGCGAACACGCCCTCTTCAATCCCCATCGGGATCAGCGCAGTATTGGGCACTCCGCCCTCAGTCAGCCGGTCACGCAGTTCGCTGCTGGCGCAGACCACGGTTTCAAATTCGCCGCTGAGCCGCCGCAAATGCTGCCAGAACGGTTCGAACCGCCGGTCAATCGTCTCGCGGCTGAACACTGGTTCGAACCAGCGATAGGCATAGGCCGAAAGTGGATCGGCGTGCATGAACAGCGCGCGCGGAGCCTTGCCTTTCCATCGCCCGACTATCGACGGACTGCGCCAGGGCGAGGACACTTCGACGAAATCGGGGGCAAGCGCATCAAGCGCATCGTGCAACGCGTCTTCATCGTCGAAGTACCAATAATTGCGATCAAGCGGAAAGCGCGGACTGGGGATCGTGACAATCCTCGCGTTCGGTCCGCGCTCAATCACCTCATAGCGGTCCGCCGGAGCCAAAATGATAATCTCATGGCCCAGTTGCGGGCCCAACCGCAGTTTTTGTTCGATATAGGTTTTCACCCCGCCGCCGTGCGGAGTGTAAAAGGCACAGACATCGACAATCCGCATGGCGTGGTCCGCCCTAGTTTTTCTTCAGCGGTCCCACGCCCAAACCCGATTTGTAATTCATCACAACCGAAATTCGCGAAACCCCGCCGCTCTTGACCAGCATCCGGGCCGAGGCCGCCTTGGGCTTTGACCAGCCCAGCTTGGGATTGCCGGAAAAACCGATCCCGTCGACCTTCCAGCCGAATTTGCGGTTACCGTCGCGATCATGCAGCAACGAGACAGCATAGGTCCCCGGTCCCGGTATGCGAACGCACAGCACCACCGGGCCGCTGGCCGGCGTTGCCATTTCGACTCGGCGAAAGGTTTTGCCAGCTTCAATCAGCACATTGTCATCAGCCAGAAAATCCTGCTCATTGGCCGGATAAATTTCGAGCTTCATCGTGCCAGTGCGGTCCTTCAACCCGGTGGCTTCGACCAGCAAGGCCGGGCCGTTTTCACCAGCGCGGCAGCGCCCTTCGGCTTTGCCCAGATCGGGGGTCGAACGCAGGGCCGGACCGGCCGCCAGCAGCAGCGGCAGGGTTGCGGCCAAAACAACAGGCTTCATTTAACTTTCTCCGCATCAAACAGGTCAAGCACGGCAAACAGCGCGCCAACGATCAAATGTGTAACCAGTAGCAGCACCGCCATCAGCGTCATCAAGCTGGCGATTTCAACATCACGGCCCAGCAGGAACACGGCAATCCCGGCAAAGACAACGTCTTTGTTGGGCAGCAGCGGCAGGCGCGAGACCAGCATCCGCAGCGTCGCCATCACGATCCACAACGCCACTTCAACCTCTGGCAGCACCAGGTGCCACATCCACGCTGAAAAAATCACCACTGCCGCGATCCGGGCCAAATGGACCCACGATATGAACCACAGATCGCTTTTCGCGAGGCTAAACAACCGCTGCCGGAACAGCAGGATCACGAACGAAGTGACCAGCACTACGCCCAGCGAAATGAACACCGTCTTGCCTTCGAGCCCCAGCTGGCCCGACGCAATCAGCGGCCAGGCCCAGGCCAGCATCGCCAGTGTCGCAAAGTTGCCGACCAGCGCCGACAGGATCGTCACATCCTTGATCGCCCCGAACGGCGCGGCGACAAATTTCAAGCGGCTGCGAGCCCAGCCATAGAACTGCGCTTCGCCCAAATAACCCAGCAGGATTTCGTTGGAGACCAGCTTGCGCAGCAGCGCACCAAGACCCGCCAGTGGCATGGCCCAAAGGCGGCGATAAATGAACCATTCGCTGATCGGCCCGGCCAGATAATATCCGGCAAAAACCATCCAGAACAGCGGACTGGTGGGAATCATCCCGCTGACGGCGGCAATCGACAGATCGCCGAACTGGATCGCCACAACCACCAGCATCGCCAGCGAAACCAGCATCGAGAAGACCCCGGCCAGCCGCGAGCCCTGCTTCCCTTCCACCACTTCGAGCGGAATTTCGAGTCGCGGTTTGCTCTCGCTTTGGGCAGCGCTCTCTTCAAGCATTGATTGCAGCCCCTCAGCTTGGCCCGTCGTCAGTTCAGCACCAATTCAAACCAGCACCACAAGTAGACGACGCCGCGCGATTGACGTTCAGGCCATGAACATCCGATGAATTGGCCGCAATCCGTTAGGCGCTGGCCGCCAGTTTTGCAAAGAGATCACGATACCGGCCCGCCGCATGGACGATCCGAAACGGTGCAGCGGCGGTGCGGGCGGCGGCGGGATCGAAGGGCATGGTCAGCACCGCCTGCATGGCGCGGGCCAAGCCAGCCTCATCACCGATGCTGACCAATTGGCCGAATTGCCCAGCGCCGAGCAGGCCCGGGAGCGAGACCGAACAGCGCGTGGCGACCATTGGCAGTCCCGCCGCCAGCGCCTCGATTACCACAGCCGGAACGCCCTCGTAATCGGACGAAAGGACGAAGACGCTGGCCCCGGCCAAATAGCGCAGCGGATCGGCGACGTGGCCCGGCAGGCTGAGCCGATCCGCAATCCCCAGCTCTGCTGCCAGCCGCTCCAACTTGGCCCGTTCGGCCCCTTCGCCAACAATCGTCAGCCGTGCTGCCGGATCATCCAACCGGGCGAAGGCGCGCAGCAGCAGCGCATAGTTTTTTTGCCCGGCCAGCCGCCCGACCGAGACATAATGCGGCGCGCGCGGGGTTTGCTCATCGCGTGGCAACGCGACCAGCGCGGTAAACTGCGCCTCTTGCAACGACGGATCCTCGATAATCGTGATCCCGTCATCCGCCACCCGCATCAACTGCGCAATTTCGCTGCGCATCGGCTGAGCCATGCCAACAAAGTGATCGAGCCAGCGGCCCTGCATCCGCAGCCACCAGTGATAAGCCGCGCGGTAAGGCGCGATCATATCTTTGCGGGTCAGGTCATTGCTGAGCTTGATCGCAACCGGCGGACAGCGCCGCCCCAGCAGCAGCTTCATCGCCACCGCGACAATCGCATAGGTGTTGCCCGCGGCGAACAGCACGTCGGCCGGATTGCGCTTCAGATAGCGCCGCAGCACCCAGAACAGCCATAGCGTCTCAAACGCCGCCGTGGGCAACGGTTCAGGCTCCACCGCATAGTTCAGCGCCGGGGCGATGGCCCCCATCGCGCCTTGCTCGCGCCCCAACACCACGGTCACATCGTCACCACCCGCTTGCCATGCCGCGCACAGGTTAAGCGCAACCCGCTCAACCCCGCCCGGCTCGAACGAATGGATTGGGACGACGATTTTCACGGGGCCAGCAGGTCCGCATAACGCCCAGCCCGGCGGCGCGCGGCAAAAGCGGAGTAAGTCGCCTCGATTGACGCGATCAGCGCCGGCACCGCCGTATCGCCCGGATGGACCGCGATCCGCACAACTTTCTGGGGATGCAGAAACGTTCGCGCAAGGCCTGAAAAGAACCGCGAGGACAGCTGGCGCGGTTTTGAACGGCTGGCCCAGGTGATCACCGGGCCCGTGGCCAGCACTTTACCGCTCGCGGGCTCCCACACCTTCATGTGATCCTCCGCCAAAGCAAAGCCGTTGTCGGCCAGCGCCGCCAAAGCGCCCGGACCATAGAGCCAAGCCGGGGCGATGAACCCCGCCGCGCTGCGGCCGATCACATCCTCGACCAGTTTGCGGCCATCAGCCATCCGGCGGCTGGCCTCATCGCGGGTCAGACCCAGAAACTCACCCTCGCCCGCCGTCATATGCTTGGCCTTGAACGCGGCGGCGCCGGAATGGTCGGCCAGATCCCTGTGAAACCAACCGTGGACGAACATTTCAACCCCCGCATCGGACCAATCGCGCAACCGGCGCTGAAAGGCCGGGTTGGCGGCCAGCGGCGCATCGCCCCAGTGATCCGGGACCACCAGCATCGCGAATTTCGGCCCGCCGAGGATCCGGCTCAGCTGATCAGCCAATTGATCGACCTCGCGTTCAAATCGCGGGCCGACATCATGGATCGAGGCGAGCAGGAGTTTGGACATTGGGGCGTTCTTATTGGAAACCGGTTGGCAATCCAATTGCTTCGTCACCCAAGTTCGTCATTGCGAGCGCAGCGAAGCAATGACGAAATTAAATCACCGGCATCTGCTGACTGGCGCAATGGAAACTGCCGCCGCCCGCCAGCACCGCATCGGCCATGATCCCGACCACGTCGCGGTCAGGGAACAGTTCGGCGACGGCGGCGACGCCATCGGCATCGTGGACCGAGCCATAGATCGGCACCACCACCACGCGCGAAGTAACTGCGAAATTCATATAGCTGGCCGGCTCAATCCGGCCATCCGTCTCCATCCGGCCCGGTGAAGGCACTTCACGCACCATCACGCCAAACGCCTCGGCCCGGGCCTTGGCATCGGCATAGATCGCCGCATTCGGATCATCCGGGCCGGTGGCACGCGGCAGCGCCAGCACACCCGGCGCCACAAACCGGGCGAGGTTATCGACGTGACCATCGGTGTGATCATTGATCAGCCCATCGCCCAGCCACAGCACCCGCTCAAAACCCAGATCACGCTCCAGTCGGGCTGCGATTTCCGCCCGCGACAGCTGCGGATTGCGGTTGGGGTTGAGCAGGCATTGCTCGGTCGTCACCACCAGCCCGGTGCCATCGCAATCGAGCGCGCCACCTTCGAGTATCCAATCGGCGGTGGCAACCGGCAGGCCCGCGCTCTCCGCCAGTTCCGCGCCGATTTCCTGATCGCCGTCCATCAAATATTTGCCGCCCCAGCCGTTAAAGCCGAACCGCTGAGCGACCGGCTTGCCGCCCTGCTCCACCACCAAGGGCCCGGTATCGCGCAACCAGACATCGCCATAGCGCCGCACTTCCAGCGTGACCTTTCCCGAACACAGCGCCGCCGCCCGCGCCCGGGTGGCCTCGTCACGGACGATCAGCCGAACCTCTTGCCCGCTATCGGCCACCGCACTGGCGAACGCCGCAATCTGTTCCTGCGCGCGGCCCAGAAACCCCGGCCATTCGTCGGCAGCGTGCGGGAATCCGGCCCACAACCAGTGTTGCGGATGCCATTCGGGCGGCATCCACACCGGTGCTTCGCTCATCGTGTTATTTCCCGCCGCTGCGGCTTTTGTCGCGGACCGCGCGGAATTCGTCGCCTTTGTGCCAGTTGGGCCAGGCGTTGCTCATCGCCAGCATCCGCCCGAGCCGGTAATACAGCGTCACGTCCTGAACCGGTCCGGACCAATCCCAGCTTTCGTCGTACTCGTCGCTCGGCTGGTGATAGCGGTTGACCGTGTAGCCTTCGCTCGCGGCCTCACCCGCTGTCTTGCCGCCTCTGACCCAATCGCTGCCCCGGCCCACCGCGAACATCGGCACGCCCAGTTTGGCAAAGCTGAAATGGTCTGAGCGGTAGTAATAGCCGCGCTCTGAATGATCTTCGGGCGTCTGGTACAGCCCCATGGTCTTCATTGCCGATTTGAGAAACGCCGTCAGTTCAGACTTGTCGCCACCGGTGGCCTGCGCGTCACGGGCTAGCCCGCCCATCCCGATCGCGTCCATATTGACCCCGCCCACCGTTCTGGCCAGCGGATAGACCGGGTTTTCGGCATAGTATTTCGAACCGAGCAGACCCGATTCCTCCAGCGTCACGGCCAGAAAAACCTGGCTGCGCGCGGCGGGTCCGGCGCGTCTGTTGGCTTCGGCAATGGCCACCAAAGCGCCGATCCCGGTAGCGTTGTCGATCGCGCCGTTGCAGATATCATCGCCGGTCTTATCCGGCGTGCAGCGGCCCAGATGGTCCCAATGTCCGGTATAAAGGACATATTCGTGCGGGCGGGTCTTGCCCGGCATGATCCCGATCACATTGCGGCTGACCGCGCGCTTGATCGTGTTGTCAAACCCAAGGCTGGCCGTGGCACCGAGCGTTACTGGCTTGAACCCCTTGACCTTGGAGGATTTATCCAGCGCGGCGAAATCCTGTCCGCTGGCTTTGAAAATCGCCTCGGCCACGCCCTTTTGCATCCAGCCGTTGGCCGCCGTGTTGCTCATCCCGTTATCTGCCGACTGGATGAACAGCTGCGGTCCGGTCCAGCTGGAATTGACCACTTGCCAGCCATAGGCCGCCGGGAACGTATCGTGGACGATCAGAGCGCCCGCTGCGCCTTGCCGGGCGGCTTCCTCATACTTGTAGGTCCAGCGGCCGTAATAGGTCATCCGCTTGCCCTTGAAGAGGCCCACTTCATCCTTGGCGGCATAGTCGGGATCGTTGACTAGAATGACCGCGATCTTGCCCTTCATGTCGACCCCGGCATAGTCATTCCAGCCCAGTTCCGGCGCATTGATACCGTGGCCGACGAACACCAGCGGCGCGTCTTTCAGTTCGGTTTTGGGCGTGATCCGGTACGATCCGGCGACGAAATCCCTGCCAAAGTCAAAATGCATTGCTTTCCCGGCCACATCGATATGCAGCCCGGTGGGGTTCTCGGCGGTAATCTCAACCGTTGGCACGTCCTGCACCCAGCTGCCCTTGTTGCCCGGTTGCAGCCCGGCAGCCTTGAAGCGTTTGATAATATAGGCAACCGTCTTGTCCTCGCCCAGGGTAGTCGGCCCGCGCCCTTCATAGGCATCGGATGACAGTTCCTTGGTCACTGACTTCAGCGTATCGAGCGAGATAACCGGCGCGGCGACCTGCGGGATCGGCATTGCTCCGCCCTTGGCGCCGCGGGCCGAAACCCCGGCGGACAGCACCACGGCGGCGCCCAGCGCGATAACCGAGACGAAAACGGTGCGAGAGTGCTGCATCGGGGAAGACCCTTGTGCTAGAGTATTGATTGCCCGCTGTCTGGCAAAGCCCCGGCTGCAGCGCAAGGGCAGCGCGACGAACAGCTTGATTGCGGGTTCGCAAAGCGGCATCGCAACATCAAATGAGCGCCAACTGGACCTCTGCCCTCGCCCGCGCCCGGGCGCATTCGCCGTTTCTGTCGGGCGGGCTGGACCGGCTGCCGGCGCTGGAGGCGTTGCTGGCGGCGGGCGAAGGCGAGGCTGCGCTGGTCTGGGCTAAGGCCGCTGGAGCCGGTGCGCCCGATACCGGCAGCGCGTTGCGGCGCGAGAAACTGGCTTTGGCTGTCGCGCTGGGGATTGGCGATCTGGCCGGAGCCTTTGCGCTGACCCGGGTGACCCACGAGCTGTCCGACTTTGCCGACCGCGCGCTGGATACCGCCATCACCGCTGCGATCCAGGTGCGAGTGCCCGATGCCGAGCCCGCCGGGTTTATCGCGCTGGCGCTGGGCAAACAGGGCGCGCGCGAATTGAATTACAGCTCGGATATCGACCCGATCTTGCTTTACGATCCCGCGACTTTGCCCCGCCGCGAACGCGATGAACCGGGTGAAGCGGCGCAGCGGGTGGCGCGCACGCTGATGCAACTGATGAGCCACGTTGACCACGAAGGTTACGTCTTTCGGGTCGATCTGCGGCTGCGCCCGGCCAGCGAAGTCAGTCCGCTGGCGATCCCGCTTGGCGGGGCGCTGACCCATTACGAAAGCTCGGCCTTGGCGTGGGAGCGCGCCGCTTTCATCCGGGCCCGGGCTTGCGCTGGAGACGTGGCAGCGGGTGAGGCCTTCCTTGCCGCGATCCGTCCGTTCGTGTGGCGCCGCAGCCTCGATTTCGGGGCGATTGCCGAAATTGGCCGGTTGACGCAGCGGATCCGCGCCAACCACGCCGGGCCAAAGCGTCCCGGTCCTGGCTTCAACCTCAAACAAGGCCGCGGTGGGATTCGCGAAGTCGAATTTTTTGCCCAGACCCACCAGTTGATCCATGGCGGCCGCAATCCAGCGCTGCGGCTGCGCGGAACTCGGGCCAGTCTTGATGCGCTGGCCGCGGCGGGCCTGATCGCCAGCGATGACGCGCAGCTGCTGGGTGAGAGCTATGACCGGCTGCGGACGCTGGAGCACCGGTTGCAGATGGTGGCCGATCAACAGACCCATTCGTTGCCAATCGATCCAGCGGCGCTCGAAAATGTCGCGCAGCTGGAAGGGCTGGACAGCGGCGCGGCGCTGATCGCCGAATTGGCGGCCATTACCGAGGCTGTCGGCACCCGCTATGACCGGTTGCTGGCGCAGTATGCCGAAGAAGGTGCGGCTACTCCGCGGGCGGGCGGCGGTGCAGCGCTCGCTGAAAAACTGGGTGAGCTTGGTTTTGCTGATCCCGCCGCGCTCGCCGCCAAAATCGAAAGCTGGCGTTCGGGAAAGCTGCGCGCGCTGCGTAGTGAGGCCGCGCGCGAGGCGTTTGATGCGATGTTGCTGCCGCTGCTGAAAGCCTTTGCAAAAGCGCCAGAGCCGGAACGCGCGCTGCTGCGCTGGGAGGAACTGCTGGCCGGCTTACCCAGTGCGCTGGGACTGTTCCGGTTGCTCGAAGCGCGGCCCGCGCTGGGCGAGCTGCTGGCGCGGATCCTCGGCCTCGCCCCGCCGCTGGCCGATGCGCTGGCCCGGCGAGCCGATCTGCTTGATCCGCTGATCGATGCCACCGCGTTTGATCTGCCGGGCAGTGCCGAAGATCTGATCGCGCAGCTTTCGCGCGGCGAGGCTGATGACGACTACGAACGGCTGCTTGACCGGGTCCGGCGGCGGGTGGGTGAATTGCGCTTTAAGCTGGGGGTCCAGTTGATCGAAGCGACCCGCGATCCCATCGAGATTGCGCAAGCGTTGTCGCGCTTGGCCGAAGCGGCGCTGGCGGTGCTGGCGCAGGCCGCGACGGCTGAGTTTGAGCGGGTTCATGGCCGCATTCCTGGCGGGGAATTGGTTATCATGGGCTATGGCCGGCTTGGCGGCGGGGCGCTGACCCATGCCTCTGACCTCGATCTGGTGTTCCTGTTTACTGGCGAGCATTCGGCGGAATCGGGCGGCGCGCGCCCGCTCGGCGCGACGCTCTATTTCAACCGGCTGGCCCAGCGGGTCATTGCCGCACTGTCAGTGCCGACCGCAGAAGGCGCGCTGTATGAGGTCGACACCCGGCTGCGGCCATCGGGCGCGCAGGGTCCGTTGGCGGTCAGCTTCACAGCGTTTGAGCGTTATCAGCGCGAAAATGCCTGGACCTGGGAGCATATGGCGCTGGCCCGCGCGCGGGTACTGCACGGCCCTGCGGCAGGACGTGCCGCTCTGGAAGCGATAGTGCGCAGCGTGCTTGAGCTGGACCGCGATCCTGCCAAACTGCGCAGCGACGTGCTGGAAATGCGGGCCACCATGGCCGAGCACAAACCGGCTAAAGGCCCGCTCGATATCAAGCTGGCGCGCGGCGGACTGGTCGATATCGAATTCCTGATCCAGTATCTGCAACTGCGCGATCATCTGGCGCTGGTTCCGTCGATTTCCGCCGCTGTTGCGCAGCTGGCCGCAAGCGGAGGAATCGATCCGGCGCTGGCCGAAGCCCATGCACGGCAGACCCGGTTCCTGATTGCGGCGCGGCTATTGGCGCCCGATGGACAAGTGCCGCCGCCGGCCGCCCGCGCTGTGCTGGCCAGCAGCTGCCAATGCGCCAATTGGGATGAACTTTTGGCCAGTCTGGCCGAATCGCGCCAAATCGTGGCAAGCGACTGGCAGGCCACATTTGGCGAAAATCTGGAGCTCACCCCATGACCATTGCCCCTGCACCCGGCGACCTGTTGGCCGATCTGGCGCTGACCAGCCCCGATGGCAGCTCGCTGCACTTGTCCAAGTTTCTGGGCCAAAAACTGGTGCTGTTCTTCTATCCCAAGGACGACACCCCCGGCTGCACCACCGAAAACATCGATTTTTCGGCGCTGGCCGGCGAATTCACCAAAGCGGGCACGGCTTTGCTGGGGATCAGCAAGGATCCGCCCAAAAAGCACCTCAAATTCATCGAAAAGTACAGCCTGACAGCGCCGCTGGCCAGCGACGCCGAAACCGGCGGGCTGTCTGATGCGCTGGGGTTCTGGACCCAAAAATCGATGTATGGCCGCAGCTATATGGGCATGGTCCGCTCTACCGTGCTGGTCGGCAGCGACGGCCGGATTGCGCAGGTCTGGAGCCCGGTCAAAGTGAAGGGCCACGCGGCGCAGGTGCTCGAGGCGGCCAAAGCGCTTTAAACCGCGCCCGGAATAGCGGCGTAAAAGTCGCAGGAGCCGGAGCTGCGCAAAACACCGAGTCGCAGTCTTGACGATGAAATCGCGGCGGCTGGAATCGGCTCAAAATGCCTTGTCGCACGCGCTGTGGTGCCGGGGATTCGCACGAAAACTATAGGTTGCGCGCCACTTTAGCGAGGCCGTTAAGCCACCGTTCAACGACTCGGCGCGTCTTCAAGCCGGTTTACCGCGCTCAGGCAGTACCGGGGTTGTGTAAGCAGACATGACCCGTCTACCCCTCCGGTCGAGCTGGCGGGGGGTCTAACCACCACTCAACACACGACAGCCGGATTGGTTCCATATCCGGCAACAAGGGTTCGCAAACCCCGGCAAACGGGGCGCAGATTTAAGGTAGTTTGAGTGGTCGCTGTTTCGTTTTTCGCCAAGCTTAAAGGCTTCGCCGGCATTCTCGCCGCTGCGGGTCTGAGTCTGGCTAATCCCGCCTTTGCCAACAGTTCGGCCAATGCCGATGTCGCAGCCCCGCTGCGGGCAGCGCAGTCTGCCAAGGCGCCGCAGGGTGGTGACGATGAATTCCGCCGGCTTTTCTCAGGCTGGAAACAGCTGGACAACGGTCAGCTGGCAATCACCCCCGCCGCCAGCATGGCTTCGACGCCAGGCAGCGCCGCGACAGCGTTCACACCTTCACCATTCGCTCCGACCAAAGTTTCGATCCCGTCACGTAACCCGCTGGACGGTGCTTCAACGACTTCGGGCTTCGGGATGCGCACCCATCCGGTGCTGGGCGGCCGTCGCGGCCACAAGGGCATTGATCTGGCCATGCCAACCGGCACGCCGATTTATGCCACCGCTGATGGCGTGATCAGCAAGGCTGACTGGTTTTCCAGCTATGGCCTGTACATTTCAATCGAACATGGCGGCAAGATCCAGACCCGCTTTGGTCACCTGTCGCGGCTTAACGTTGCTTCGGGCCAATCGGTCAAAAAGGGCGATCTGATCGGCTATGTCGGCTCGACCGGTCGCTCAACTGGCTCGCACCTGCATTATGAAGTGCGGATCGCTGGTGTCGCGGTCAATCCGGTTCCTTACATGAACGGCAGCAGCCGGGCGCTTCCGGCGACCACCGAAACCGCCATGGGCGGCGGTGACGAAGCCGAATAAGTATAACCCATCTGGATCCGGGCATAGACCCGGGCCGGGATCAGCTTCTGGGAGGATGCTGGGAACAAGGTGGCTGCGAAGCCGCCTTTTTCTTTGCCTGCGAACTGTTGCGCCGGGGCAAGATCATGCGCAATTCAGAACTCTCCGCTTGCACCATTTAATCGTCCGGTTAAAACCCTTTCCAAAGCGGCCTCGACCGCCAAGGAGAGCAAAACACCATGCACCCTTCAATCCATGCAAAAACCCAGCCCGACCGGCCCGCGATCATCATGGCCGGCAGCGGTGAGACGATCACCTTTGCCGAACTTGACGCCCGCTCCAATCAGGTCGCCCAGCTGCTCCGGGCGCGCGGGATCGGGATTGGCGATACGGTTGCGCTGTGCATGGAAAACCACCCGTGGTTTTTCTGCCTGACCTGGGGCTTTCAGCGTGCAGGCCTGCACTATGTCGGCATTTCCAGCCGCCTGACCCCGCCCGAGATTGCTTATATCCTTGAGGATAGCGGCGCAAAGCTGCTGTTCGGCTCTGCCTACCTTGCGCCGATCTTGGATGAAGTCGCCAAACTCTCCCCTACGGTCGAACAGTTGCGGTTCGACACGCCGGGGGCACTTTCCGCTGAAACAGCGCTGGCCGCGATGCCCGCCGCTCCGATTGCCGATGAGCGCGCCGGGGTCGATATGCTCTATTCCAGCGGCACCACCGGACGGCCCAAGGGGGTCAAGATTCCGTTGCCCGAAGACCCGGCAATCGATCAGGCCAATGCCCTGGTCGGGCTGACCATGATGGCCTTCGGGATCAAACCCGATTCGGTCTATCTGTCCCCCGCGCCGCTTTATCACGCCGCACCGCTGCGCTGGTCGATGACCATCCAGAAGCTGGGTGGAACCGTGGTGGTAATGGAAAAATTCGATCCCGAAATGGCGCTGGCCGCGATCGAGAAATACCAGATCACCGACAGCCAGTTCGTCCCGACGCACTTTGTCCGGATGCTCAAACTGCCCGAAGAGACCCGCAGGAAATACGATACCTCCAGCCTTAAATGCGCAATCCACGCCGCCGCGCCATGCCCAGTGCCGGTCAAACGGTCGATGATCGAATGGTGGGGCCCGGTGCTGTACGAATATTACGCCGGAACCGAGGGCAACGGATTTACCTTCGTGAACAGCGCAGAATGGCTGGAACGGCCCGGCACAGTTGGCCGCGCGCTAACCGGGATCGTCCGGGTTTGCGATGAAGACGGCGATGAACTGCCGCGCGGGACCGAAGGCCAGATTTTTTTCGAACCGACCGAGGGCATGGTCCCGTTTGAATACCACAATGATCCCGGCAAAACCCAGGACGCCCGCAACAAGCACGGCTGGACCAGCTTGGGCGACGTTGGGTATGAGGACGAGGAAGGCTATGTCTTCCTGACCGACCGCAAGAGCTTCATGATCATTTCGGGCGGGGTCAATATCTATCCGCAAGAAATCGAAAACCTGCTGGTGACCCATCCCAAAGTCGCCGATGCTGCGGTTATCGGCGCGCCCGATCCCGATTTTGGCGAGAAGGTGGTGGCAGTGGTCCAACCGCTGAACATGGCGGACGCGGGCCCCGAACTGGCCGACGAACTGATCGCCTACCTCGCCCCGCAGCTCAGCCGGGTCAAAATGCCGCGCCAGATCGATTTCCGCGCCGAACTGCCGCGCGAGCTGACCGGGAAACTCTACAAGCGCCATCTCCGCGATGAATACAAGGCAGCCTATGACGCTGCCCAGCTGGAAGCCTGAGGCCATGAACGCGCCCAGCAACAGCCCGATTGTCGCCTCTCCCGAGCAAGCCATCGGCGTACTCGATCCCAGTAGCTATGCCGCCTGGGATCCGTTGCTCGATCTGTTCGACGAACTGCGCGCGCAAAGTCCGGTCACCCTCGTCGAAAGCCCGACCGGCGATCACGACCCGTTCTGGCTGGTCACCGGCTATGATGAAGTGATGCGGATCAGCAAAGACAACGCCGGCTTCCTCAACGCCCCGCGCGCGACTGTGTTCACCAACAAGATGGGCGAGGCCTTTGCCCGCCAGATCACGGCCGCGCAGGGCGAGGAAAGCCCCAATCTGGTCAGCTCGCTGGTCGCACTCGATGCGCCCAAGCATCCGAAGTTAAGGCGGCTGACGCAGGATTGGTTCATGCCCAAGAACCTGCGCAATATCGAAGCTGATATCCGCGCGCTGGCTGCCAAGACCGCTGACCGGCTGATCGCGGCGGCGCAGGAAAATGACGGCGCGATCGATTTCGTACCGCTGGTTTCGGCGCCCTATCCGCTCCACGTGGTGATGCAGATCCTCGGTGTGCCGGAGGAAGACGAACCGCGGATGCTGTTCCTGACCCAGCAGATGTTTGGCGGACAGGATGAAGACCTCAACAAAAGCGGACTGGCCAATCTGGCGCCCGATCAGATTTTCCAGATCGTTCAGGGCGCAGTCGCTGATTTTGAGGCCTATTTCGAAGGTTTGACCGCGCAGCGCCGGGCCAATCCAACCAGCGATGTCGCGACAATCCTGTCGGCCGCGATGATCGACGGCGAGCCGATTTCGGCGCGTGACCGGGCCGGGTATTATATCATCATCGCCGCTGCCGGGCACGATACCACCAGCGCCAGCACGGCCGGCGCGATGCTCGCGCTGGCCAAAGACCCCGCACAATTCGCCCGGGTCAAAGCCGACCGCAGCCTGGTCCCCGGGATTGTCGAAGAAGCGATCCGCTGGACCACCCCGGTGCAGCATTTCATGCGCACCGCCGCGCAGGATTGCGAAGTGGGCGGCGTGGCGATCAAGGCCGGGGACTGGCTGATGCTGAACTATGTCGCGGCCAACCACGATCCCGCGCAGTTCCCCGACCCGCGCAAATTCGACGCCAGCCGCGAAGCTAACCGCCACGTTGCATTCGGGGGCGGTTCGCACCAGTGCCTCGGGCTGCACCTCGCCCGAATGGAAATGCGGCTGCTGTTTGAGGCGCTGCTCGACCGGATCGACAGTGTTGAACTGGCCGGAGAGCCCAAGCGCGCCAAAAGCACTTTTGTCGGCGGGTTGAAGACACTACCGCTGCGGGTCACGGCCAGCTAGGACAGCGCCAAAGGCGGTGGCGGTTCTATGCAATTCCTCAATTTCGATAGCGCCGCGTTCCTGCGCGATTGCTGGCAAAAACGGCCCGCCCTGATTCGCGATCCGTGGGCGGAATGGGCCAATCCGATTGACCCGGATGAATTGGCTGGGCTCGCCTGCGAAGAAGGGGTTGAGGCGCGGCTGATCACCCACGATGCGGACCGGATCGCCGCCGAACAAGGCCCGTTTGCCGAGGCGCGCTTTGACGGGCTGGGCAAAGCGCCGTGGACACTGCTGGTTCAAGCGGTGGATCATCACGTGCCCGAAGTGGCCGCGCTGCTGAATGCATTCCGGTTCGTGCCCAACTGGCGGATCGACGACGTGATGATCAGCGTGGCCAGCGATGGCGGCGGTGTTGGCGCGCATTTCGATCACTACGACGTTTTCCTGATTCAGGGCTTGGGCCGCCGCCGCTGGCAAGTCGGCGCGCACTGTGATGCGGCAACGCCGCTGCTGCCGCACGACGAACTGCGGCTACTGGCTGATTTCGTGCCGACCGAGGAATGGGAACTGGGGCCCGGCGACATCCTCTACGTCCCGCCCGGCTTTGCCCACAACGGCGTGGCGCTGAGCGATGACTGCATGACCCTGTCGATCGGGTTCCGCGCCCCATCGCACAGCGAATTGCTGGCCGGGTGGTGCGATGATCTGCTGGCCGATCTGGAAGACGATGATCGTTACACCGATCCTGAGTTGACCGCGCAGGCCAACCCGGGCGAGATTTCGGCCGGAGCACTCGCGCGGTTGCACGCGATGGTCACCGAACAGCTGGGCGACAAAGCCGCTTTCGCGCGCTGGTTCGGCGAATACACCTCGGCCCGAAAATATCCCGAGATCGACTGGTCACCCGAAGAACCAATCGAGGCCAAGGAATTGCGCGCCGCACTGGCGGACGGTGCAATTCTGCTACGCAACCCAGCAAGCCGATTCGCATTTGTGCAGGGCGATACCGAGCAAGTGCTGCTGTTCGTCGATGGCGATAGCTATGAATGTACCGGGGATCTTGCCCCATTGGCGCAGCAGCTTTGTGCGGAAGACCGGTTCGCGGTCGGCGGTGCCTCAGACGCTGCGTTGGACCTGCTCACAGCGCTGTTCAATCAGGGCTGCCTCGGGTTTGAAGACTGAGGTTTAGGCCGCGATCCGGTCTGGCTGATCGGCCAGTGGTGGCAACATGACAGCGGGGGCCAGCATCTGCACGACGCTGTCAGCCGCCGCCGTGATTGGAGCAACGCTCCAACCAGCGGGGATACCGGGGATGCTGGCCAGCCAGCGGATCCAGTCGAATTTGGCGGGTGTGTTGTCCATGGGCTGAAATTGCCATGGTGATGTTTCAACGTTGTGACGGATTTTCAATCTGCGCGCCATTCGCCCGGCGCCAGTCCCTCCAGCGTCCACTCCCCGACTGACCAGCGGATCAGCCGCAGGCACGGCAGGCCGGCCGCCGCACACATCCGCCGGACCTGCCGGTTGCGGCCTTCTGAAATCGTCAGCCGCAGCCAGCAATCGGGCACCGATTTGCGAAACCGCACCGGCGGATCGCGCGGCCACAGCTCGGGTGGATCTATCGCCTCGGCCAGCGCGGGCGCGGTCATGCCGTCATTGAGCCGGACCCCGCCGCGCAGCTGTGCCAGCGCGGCATCATCCGCCGTGCCTTCCACCTGCACCAGATAGGTCTTGGGCAATTTGAACCGGGGATCCGCAATTCGTGCTTGCAAGCGGCCATCGTCGGTCAGCAGCAGCAGTCCTTCACTATCCCGGTCAAGCCGCCCGGCCGGATAGACATTCGGCACATCAATATAGTCCGACAAGGTTGCGCGCGGCGAGCCTTCAGTGCCCGCGTCAGTAAACTGCGAGAGGACGTTCATGGGCTTGTTGAACAGGATCAGGGTCATTCTCCAACTCTAGAACAGCCTTGGCCTGCGGCAAAGCATTGAACGGAATGGCGGGGCTTCACGCCGATCAATCAGCTGCCTATGCTCTGCCAGCCACCAGAGGATGTCAGAACACCATGCGCAAGATCACCACCAGCTTTGCCGCCATCAGCTTTGCCTTGATGCTGTCGGGAGTAGCCCCCGCCATTCAGGCTCCCGGCATCGCAGCGCCCGCGGTCGTTACCGAGGATGCCCGGCTGACCGTTTTTCTGGACGGCGAATTCGCGCAATTGATCAAGCTGCAGCCGCAGCTGGCAACCCGGCTTGGCCTGAAGGATGGCGCAGATCGTTGGAACGACATCAGCGAGCCTGCCGTAGTGGCTCTGGTGGCTTGGCGGCAGCGCAGCGCAGCGCGGATGCAAGCGCAGTTCGACCGCGCCAGACTGTCCCCCGAAGCGCAGGTCAATTTCGATATCTGGGCCCTGGAAGCACAGCGCGCCGCGCTGTCTCACGCCAATCGTATCCACCGCCCGCCGTTCTATTCGCGGCTCTATTCGGCACACAGCCAGCTGCCGGATTTTCTGGTCAATACCCACAGCGTTGCCGATGTTACTGACCTGAAAAATTACATCGCCCGCCTGCGCGGCATCCCGGCGGTGCTTGATGAAGCAATCGCCCGGAGCAAAGTCAGCGATGCGGCCGGAATCCGTGCCCCCAAATTCCAGATCGAAACCATCATCGCGGGCAGTGAGAACTTGACCAGCGGGGCTCCGTTTGGACCCGGCCCGGATGCAGCGCTGTGGGCCGACGTAAAAAGCAAGACGGCAGCACTGGTCGCAGGCGGCAAGCTGACTCAAGCTGACGCTGACACGTTGCTGGTCGATGCCAAGGTCGCGATCCTCGCGCTGAAACCCGCTTATGGCCGGGTGATTGTCTGGGCCAAGGGCAACCTTGCGACCGCGCCCAGCGGACGCGTTGGGGCGGTCTCGCTTCCGGGCGGCCGCGATTACTATGCCAACGAATTGAAACTCAATACCACAACCGACCTGACAGCCGATCAGATCCACGCAATCGGCCTATCTGAAGTGACCCGGATTGAAGCAGAGCAGGATACCCTGGCCCGTCAGGCCGGATTCAAGGATCGCCATGCCTTCTACGCCGAGCGGGCCCGGTTGTATCCGCCTATGCCATTCGATGATGCCATGCGCGCGGAATATCTGAACACCGCCAATGCCTTCGTCACCAAAACCCGTACTCTGCTGGGACCGCTGTTTCGCACCCTGCCCGCCTATGGCATCGAAGTTGTGCGCGAACCGGCCTTTTCCGAAGTTGCGGGCGGCGCGGCCCATGCCTCCGCTCCCAGTCCCGATGGCCAGCGCCCAGCCCGAACCTATGTCCATCTGGTCGGAAATCGGCCAGATCCAGCGGCGATGTACACCCTGATGTGCCATGAAGCCGTGCCCGGTCACAATATGCAGGGCGATATCCAGGTCCGCCAGCAAGGCGGGCCGAAGTTCCGCGCGGTCACTGGCTATGTTGCCTTTGGCGAAGGGTGGGCACTCTATGCCGAAGCGCTGTGCAAGGAAATGGGTGCCTACCCCGATGTCGCGGCCGATTTCATGCGATTGGATGCGGAACTGTTCCGGGCCGCGCGGCTGGTCGTCGACACCGGCTTGCATGCCAAGGGTTGGACCGAGGACGCTGCAGTGACCTATATGAACACCACCGGGCGTCAGCCGATCGAACGATCCCGTTCGGAAGTACGCCGCTATATCACGCTGCCTGGCCAGGCGACGGGCTACAAGATTGGGATGCTCAAGATCATGGCGTTGCGCCGTAGGGCGGAGGCAGAACTCGGTGCGAAGTTCGACATCAAGGGCTTCCACGATCTGTTGATCGCCTCGGGCTCGCAGCCACTGTCAATCCTGGAGCGCCGGGTGGATGAATGGATCGCGAAACGGCGGGGTTAGCATTCCAGCAGCCGCCGCGCCATCGCCCGCACTTCGTCGCGCATATCCGGGCGTTCCAGCGCGACTGCCAACGTCGCCTCGACAAAGCCGGTTTTGCTGCCGCAGTCATAGCGTTTGCCCGCGAATGTCACCGCGTGGAACGGTTGCTGGCCGATCATCTGGGCCATGGCATCGGTCAGCTGCACTTCGCCGCCCGCGCCTTTGCCGGTGTTTTCCAGCACCCGCATCACTTCGGGCTGAAGGATATAGCGGCCCGAGATGATCAGGTTGCTGGGCGCGTCTGCGCGTTTGGGTTTTTCGACCAAGCCGAGCACTTCGGTCAGCGGACCATCGCGCCGCCCCGGGGCGATCACGCCGTAACTGGACACCTCATCTTCGGGCACTTCGAGCACCGAGATCAGATTGCCGCCGACCTGATTATAGGCCTCAACCATCTGCTTCATGCAGCCGGGGCTGCCAATCATCAGCTCATCCGGCAGAAAAATCGCGAACGGTTCATCCCCCACAATCGCCCGCGCGCACCAGATCGCGTGGCCCAGCCCGAGCGGGACCTGCTGGCGAACGGTGACGAGGTTGCCGGGCTGAATCCGCGTCGGCTCGAGCGCCTCGAGCGAGCGGTCACGCTCGGTCATCGTCGCTTCGAGTTCGAACGCGGTGTCAAAATGTTCGACAATCGCGGTCTTGCCGCGTCCGGTCACAAAGATCAGCTGCTCGATCCCGGCCTCACGCGCCTCGTCGACCGCGTACTGGATCAACGGGCGGTCGATGATCGGCAGCATTTCCTTGGGGATCGCCTTGGTCGCTGGCAGGAACCGGGTGCCCAGCCCGGCAACCGGAAACACGGCCTTCTTGATCGGTTTGCGCGTCAATTGATCGGTCATTTGCGGCCCTTGGCAGATCAGTGTTGCAGACGCGTTTACGCGCTTTCAACGGTTGCGTGCAACCGGCGGTTGCCGCCGCGCCATTTCCCGCTAAATCGGGCCTATGGACAAGATCATCATCCAAGGCGGCAAGCGCCTTTCCGGCACCATTCCCATCTCTGGGGCGAAAAATTCGGCGCTGACGCTGCTGCCCTGCGCGCTGCTGACCGAAGAGCCGCTGACACTGCGCAATCTGCCGCGGCTGGCCGATATCGACGGGTTCCAGCATCTGCTCAACCAGTTCGGGATTTCGACCAGCATCGCCGGCAACCGGCCCGGCGATTTCGGCCGGGTGATGACACTGGAAGCCCCCCGGATCACCAGCTCGGTCGCGCCTTATGAACTGGTCCGCAAAATGCGCGCCTCAATCCTGGTGCTGGGTCCAATGCTGGCGCGGATGGGCGAGGCGACCGTTTCGCTGCCCGGCGGCTGCGCGATCGGCAACCGCCCGATCGACTTGCACCTCAAAGTGCTCGAAGCGCTCGGCGCGACGATCGAAATGGCCGCAGGCTATGTCCGCGCGGTGGCGCCCGATGGCGGCCTGCCCGGCGGGCGTTACAGCTTCCCGGTGGTTTCGGTTGGCGCGACGGAGAACGGGCTGATGGCCGCCGTGCTGTGCACCGGTAAATCGGTGCTGCACAACGCCGCGCGCGAGCCAGAGATTGTCGATCTGTGCAAGCTGCTGGTCGCAATGGGCGCGCAGATCGAAGGGATCGGCAGCAGCGATATCACCATCCACGGCGTCCCCCGCCTGCACGGCGCAACCTACCGCGTGATGAGCGACCGGATCGAGGCGGGCTCCTACGCCTGCGCCGCCGCAATCACCGGCGGCGAAGTGTTCCTGAAACACGCCGTCGCCGAGGAAATGGATGCCACCCTGCAAGCGCTGCGCGATGCCGGGGTCCACGTTGAGCCCAAGGCTGGCGGAATCCAGATCGCGTCCGACGGCAAATTGAAAGCCGTCACTCTTTCCACCGCACCCTACCCCGGCTTTGCCACCGATATGCAGGCGCAGCTGATGGCAATGCTCTGCCTCGCCGAGGGCAGCTCGGTGTTGACAGAAACGATCTTTGAAAACCGCTATATGCACGTGCCGGAACTCAACCGGATGGGCGCGCATATCGAAACCAAGGGGCGCACCGCCGTGGTCCACGGGGTCGGCAAACTGACCGGCGCCGAAGTAATGGCCACCGACCTGCGCGCATCCATGAGCCTGGTCATCGCTGGGCTGGCGGCGGAAGGCGAAACACAAGTCCACCGCCTCTACCACCTTGATCGCGGGTATGAGCGGCTGGAGGAAAAGCTGGCCCTGGTCGGCGCGCAGATCGAGCGGGTTGGGGGGGATTGAGGGGGTCTGCAATGGGCCAAGATCCGAATGAAATCGAAAAAGGCATCAACCCGTCCGTATCTGGCGGTAGTCAAAACCACACTCTTAATCCCTTGCTCGCCCCGGTGATCTCGCTGTGCTTCCTGACCTTTTACGCCGCCGCAATGAAGCGGACATGGATCAAATGGGACTTTGAGCAAGAAACCTATTTCAGACTGGCTTTGCTGGTTGCTCTGATTTCCGCAGGCTGGATTGCTGCCAGTCATGTGTGGCGAGCGCCGAGCGTCAAGAGATCGACATGATGGAACATCGGCGGCAATCTTGACAATCCAAGTTGGGACGACGTTCGACAGATGACGATTGGGGAACTACAAGAAGATCCGGTTGTTTTCGTTGCGGAAGAGCGAGCCCATCTCTCAACTCTTAGGTCTGTGGCGGCCTATGTTATTTTAAGTGGGCTTTTAATCGAAGCAATTACCTTTGTTGCCTCAGGGCCAATCATTCCGCGAATGGTGCCAAAAGAATCAACAGACACGGATGGATTTAGCGCCAATCTGACGGCGCTACTTGCGCTGATTGCAGCTGTAACCTCGATCTATTTCACATACCGTCAGCTTCAAGCGAAGGTTCGAGCGAGCAGCCGACAGGCTTGGATCGACAAGCTGAGGTCGCATATCGCACGCTTCATCGCACTGGCCGATTCAGCTCATTCATCGGTCAGGAATAGGGCATGTTCACATGATCCGAGTGAATTTACGACCTGCAGAATTGAAATGGAGTTGATGCTCAATCCAAGTGAAAAAGATCACCGTTTGTTGATGTATCTCGGTCTTCGCCTAGCATTCTTCCGTCTGGGAGAAAGTAAATTTCAATCAATTCACGATGTCCGAAACATTAGGAAAGCAATTGGCATTGTAGAAACTACACCCTGTGAGAAGCACAAGGAAATTGACGAAATTTGCGAAGATTGCAAAAAATTCAAACATTGGGAAAGCTGGGAGCCACTGTTCAAAAAAATACCGTCGCGTGCCGCCCATGCCGAATATAAGTCTGAATACAGTGACTTGATAGGATACACTCTTCGCCTGACTCACGTTCTACTCAAACGTGAATGGGAACAAGTGAAAGCTACAAAGTAGGTTTCGAACCCTTCCCTGGAGGGGAGCGGTTGAGGTGGGGGCTCCACGCCAACGCCGATGCGAGCCTTTGGTCTCGTTCTCCCATCCCCGACCCTCTTCCGCCGGGGACGGGAGAATTGAGCAGACAATGCGGCGGGGGTGAGCCCAAGCCCACCCCGCGCCACTCACATCCCGTCGAGCGCCTTGCTGACCAGCACGTTTACCGAAACCCGGCGGTTTTGGGCGCGGCCTTCGGGGGTTTCGTTATCAGCCAAGGGATCGGATTCGGCCATACCGGTCGGGGTCAGCATCCGGTAGGGTTTCCATTTGCAGACCTGCTGGAGGTAATTGATCACCCCGGCCGCGCGCTTTTCGCTGAGCGTCTGGTTGTATTCATCGCTGCCGACCGAATCGGTATAGCCGACCACCAGAATGAACGAGTTTTCGGTCGTTCCAGCGGCGCTGGCGGCGGTGCACAGCTCGGCCTTGGCTTGCGGCGAGATCACCCATTTTCCGCTGTCGAAATAGACGTTGGTGGTGCTTTTGATATTGTACTTGTCGATATCGCCCATCCGCCCACGCAGAGCCTCGGTCGCGGCGGTCTGTTCTTCAAACCCTTGAGCGGTGCCGCTGCGGATCATGTTGGCGGTTTTCAGATCGCCGCCTTTGAAGCTGACCTGGCTGGCATACAGCCCTTCGCTGCCATCGGCGGGCTTCATGGTCTTGACCGTCACCGGCAAGCCATTGAGCAGCGCAGCGATGGTCAGCTTGCTCTTGCCGCCACCAAACAGTCCGCTGCCCGATTTGATCTTGGTATCTTCGGTGATGGTGATGATGCTGACAGTGCCGTCTGCCGCAGTGACCTTGATCTTGTCGGCGGTGCGGGCGGTGATGGTGCCCTTCACCTCTGGCCCGGCCACCAGTTGCGGGGCGTTGACGACGATCGTGGGATTGGCCGGCTCTTGTTCCTGCGCCAGCACCTGGCTGGACATAGGAACCGTCAGCAGGGTCAGCAGCAACAGTGCCCCCGACCGTGTGGAAATCGCGCGCATACAGCTACTCCTTCGAAACGCCCCGCAAATCGTGCCTGTTCAGGCCTCGCTCGCTGACACAGGAACAACCCGGCCAGGTCAATGCCGGGAAGGGTAGCAAGAGCGCGGCCTGCGACGAACCGAAGTGGGTTGGACGGAATGGCCGCGCGCCAGTGGGTTGGTGATGATCAATCCAGCCGCCGCGCCAGCCAGCCGACCAGCCACAACCGGACCGCGCTGGCCAGCCCGGGCGGCACCGGGGCCTTGATCCGTTCGGCGTCGATCTGGGCGACCAGCGCGTTGATCGGCAGGCCGTCGGCGCTGGCGGCTTGCTTGAGCAGTTCCCAGAACAACGGTTCCAGACTGATCGAAGTCTTGTGTCCGGCGATCTCGACCGAGCGTTTGCGCGGGGGGTGATAGGGGGTGGTCATGGGTGCACGCTAGAACCTCTTGCCGCCGGGCCGATACGAAAAAATTGGGGTGGCCGGGAAATTTCGCCGCACGTACAACCGGACCATGACCACCGGCTATCAAGCGCTGTCCGAAAAGGAGAAGGAAACGCTGCGGCTGCTGGTCAGTGGCTATGATGCCAAGTCGATGGCCCGGCACCTTGGCCTATCGGTCCATACCGTCAACGAACGGCTGCGCGATGCCCGGCGCAAGATGGCCACGTCGAGCAGCCGCGAGGCGGCGCGGCTGCTGCACGGCATCGAAAGCAGCACCCCCGATTTGTTGGGGGACAAGAGTTTGGGGGATGCGCCGCCGCCCGTCATCATGGAGCAGTCATTCCACCAGGCCGAGAGCCCCGGCAGATTGCGCCGGGCCGGCTGGATCATTGGAGGACTTTTTATGACGTTCAGCCTTGCCTTGTTGGCCCTGTCGGCCTTGTCCGGACCGGCGCAGGCCCCCGCCACAGCCGCAGCCCTGACCGCGGCGGCACCAGCGCCCACCCCGGCCAGCGAACAGGCCGCCATCGGTGCCGCGCGGCAATTCCTGACGCTGCTCGACCGCGATGATTGGTCGGCCAGTTGGCAGGCGACGCACCAATCATTCAAATTGCTCAACACCGCCGACTGGTGGGGCGCAGCTTCTGTCCAAATGCGCGGACGGTTTGGCGCGGTCCAAACGCGCGATTTGATAACGGTCGATTTCACCCCGGCCCCGCCCCATGGTCAGTGGACCGTCCGGTTCAAGGCTCGCTATGCCAAGCAGGCCGATGCAACCGAAACGCTGTCGCTGGCCTGGGAGGATGGCAACTGGAAAGTGGTCAACATCCTGATCGAGTGAAATGGCGCGGCGGAACGGGCGTGGGCAGCGCGGTTTCCTACATGGCGGCGCTATGCCATACAGTGCTGAGCACGCGCCCGGCCCGCTGCAATTTTGGGTTATTCCAGTTTATCATATTGATGAACAAGTGGTTATTCGGATTTTATGGCGCTCTTGTGCACGGGTTGAGCGCCGCCGAACCGGCCATTGCCGGGGTTTGAACCGGTTTGTGCACGGTTTCAGCAGGCTGTGCCCGAAAACCCTCAATACATATGCTGGCCGCCGTTGATGCTCATCGTCGATCCGGTCACGAAGCCGCCGTTTTCGGAGGTCAGGAAGGCTACGCCGCGGGCGATTTCTTCGGCCAGACCGAGCCGTCCGACCGGGATTTTGGCGACGATCTTTTCCAGCACCGCAGGCGGCACGGCGGCGACCATATCGGTATCGATATAGCCCGGCGCAATCGCGTTGACAGTAACGCCGACCTTGGCCCCTTCTTGGGCCAGAGCTTTGGTAAAGCCGTGGATGCCCGATTTGGCGGCGGCATAGTTGACCTGGCCGTATTGCCCGGCCTGGCCGTTGATCGAACCGATGTTGACGATCCGGCCCCAGCCGCGTTCGCGCATCCCGGGGAAAGTGGCTTTGGCCATGTTGAAACAACCGCCCAGGTTGATCCGCATCACCTCGTTCCAGTCATCGAAAGTCATCTTGTGCAGCACCCCATCGCGGGTGATCCCGGCGTTGTTGATGACGATATCAATCGGGCCATATTCGGCGGCGATATCGTTGCAATTGTGGATGCAGGCTTCGTGATCGCCGACGTCCCAGCGGATCGAAGGGATCCCGGTGCGGGCGGTGAAGGCCTTGGCCTTTTCCTCGTTCCCGCCATAGTTGGCGATCACGCTGTGACCCTGTTTGTGCAGCCGCAAACAGATCGCCTCGCCAATGCCTCTGGTTCCGCCAGTTACGATTGCCACGCGTGCCATGATCGTCCTTCTCCCTTGGACCGAATCCATTGGCCGAAGTCTAGCAGCAAGCAGCGACCCGGCAAGCGGGCTGCATAGCTATTTGGTCATGGGATTGGCGGTCATTGACCGGGGACTAGAATCTAAATTGCGTCCCGACGTAGATCGCCTGGGTATCCTGCTTGCCATCGGTTAGCGGCAGCAAGCGGTCACGGTCCGAAGTTACCCGGACCCCGGCGGTGACATCCAGATTGCGGGTGACGCGATACGATCCGCCAACCCCCACGGTCTGATCGCTCTGTTCAAAGGTGCGCGGGCTGCGGCCAGTCTTTTCCCGCTCGTCCAATTCGATCCGCGGGGCGAAGCGCGAGGATGATGGAGCAACGCCGGGCCTCGGCTTGTAAGCGGCCAGATCCGGCATCGCGGCCTTGTTTGCTGTTACTGCAGGAACCGCTGTTCCGGTGTTCTGGGCAAAGCTGCGATAACCGCGTGCGGCCCCAAGGCTGTAAGCGGTTGGCGCGATCCCCAAGCCCGGCTGAACCTGGGCAATTTCGGCGGCGGGCCGCTGAAATGCCAGCGAAGCCGCGCGGCTATCCACTCGCACCGCGACGGTCACTTGTCCGTCAAACCGGCTGGGGGTGGCAGCAGGGGTAAAGCGATAGGTCCGGTCTTTGGACAAGGCGCGAACGGTAATTGACCGGGCCAGCCGCGGATCGACTTCGGCCGGCTGAAATCCGCTTTCGGTCACATCGGGCATAACCGGGGCCGATTCGAACCGGCTGGAAAAAGCCAAAACCGCCGAAGGCAGCGCCAACAGGCTGACCGCGCCCAACAACAGCGCCGCACCGGCACTGCCGCCGTGCTTGCGCTTGTCGCTCTTGCGCTTTTCCCTGATATGCCGCTGAGCCACTGCTATCTCCACCGAGTCCTTAATTGCAGGACGCGCATCATAGTCGCGCATCTGACGCAAAAATCAAAGGCGGAAATGGGCGGCGGCGGCTGAATGCCCGCTGAACCCAGCTGGCCCCGCGATCATTCAGCGGCGGTTCAGCGCTTGGCCCGGCTATAGCGCCGCACAGCGGGCTTGCCGCGCGGGCCGCCTCGGCTATAGAGGCTGCGAACCGGCAGCAGGCTGGCAAACGTACAAACAACCGGATGGATCGAATGACTGTCAGCACGTATTCCGCAGTGAACATCCTGGGCAAATCAGCTCGCGCCGGGCTGATTGCGCTCGCCGCCGTATCGCTGGCCGCTTGCGGTGGGGGCAAGGAGCGCCCCAAGGCTGATCTGGCCGCCAGCAAGATCATGACCATCGGGGTCAATTCTTATCTGTGGCGCGCCAGCCTTGAAGCGCTGTCATTCATGCCGCTGCTGCAGACTGACAGCAATGGCGGGGTGATCGTGACCGATTGGTACACCAACCCCAACAATCCGAACGAGCGGATGAAAGTTACCGTCACGATCCTCGATCAGGATCTGCGGGCCGATGCGCTGCGGGTTGCCGCCAGCCGTCAGGTAATGACGAACGGCGTGTGGGCTGATGCTCCGGTTCAGGCCGCGACCACCCAAAAGCTCGAAGACGTGATCCTGACCCGCGCCCGCGATCTGCGCCGTCAGGCTTCGTCGGGCAACTGAGAGTAACGTCGTCCCGGGTCTGACCCGGGACCGCAGTCCAGCTTTCCCTGACTCCCAGCAGCACCGAACACCTTGCGCGGTGGCGGCTAGTTGTTAGAGCGGCCCTCATGACAACTGACCGTTTCGATCCGGCCAGCGCCGATGGCCGCTGGCAAGCTGCATGGGATGCAGCGCAAAGCTTCAAGGCCGACGATGCCTCGGCCAAGCCGCGCTCTTATGTGCTGGAAATGTTTCCCTACCCTTCAGGGCGGATCCACATCGGTCACGTCCGCAACTATACGATGGGCGATGTGCTGGCCCGGACCAAGCGGATGCAGGGTTTTGAAGTGCTGCACCCGATGGGCTGGGACTCGTTCGGAATGCCGGCCGAAAATGCCGCGATGGAAAAGGGCGTGCACCCCGGCGGCTGGACCCGCGACAATATCAAGGCGATGACCGCGCAGCTGAAACGGCTGGGTTTTGCGTTCGACTGGAGCCGCGAGCTGTCGACTTGCGAGCCGGAATACTACGGCCACGAACAGGCGCTGTTCCTCGATCTCTATGCCGCAGATCTGGTTTACCGCAAGGAATCGGCGGTCAACTGGGATCCGGTTGATATGACCGTGCTGGCCAACGAACAGGTGATCGACGGGCGCGGCTGGCGCAGCGGCGCAACTGTTGAAAAGCGCAAGCTGAGCCAGTGGTTCCTGAAAATCACCCAGTTTGCTGATGAATTGCTCGATGGCCTTGGCGCGCTCGACAAGTGGCCCGAAAAGGTCCGGCTGATGCAGGAAAACTGGATCGGCAAAAGCCAGGGCCTGCAATTCAAGTTCCGCAGCGCCGATAGTGCAACCGAGGTTGAGGTGTTCACCACCCGGCCCGACACGATCTTTGGCGCCAGCTTCGTTGCGATTGCCGCCGAGCATCCGATCGCGCAGAGGCTTGCGGCCGATCCCGCCGTGGCTGAATTCATCGCGCTGTGCCGAAAAGGCGGGACCACTGCGGCTGAGATTGAGACACAGGAAAAGCTGGGTTTTGATACCGGCCTGCGGCTGAAGCACCCGTTTGATGATGCTATCGAACTGCCGCTTTACATCGCCAACTTTGTGCTGATGGACTACGGCACCGGCGCGGTATTTGGCGTTCCTGCCCACGATCAGCGCGATCTCGACTTTGCCCGCAAGTACGCTTTGCCGGTTTTGCGAGTGGTGACCGATGGCGATCAGACCGAGCCGGTGTTCGCCGGGAACGAAGCCTATACCGGACCCGGCACCTTGGTGAACTCGCAGTTCCTTGATGGGCTGAGCGTCGCTGCGGCCAAGGCCGAAGTGATCGCGCGGACCGAGGCCGGCCAGTGGGGCCAAGGCACCACCGTCTGGCGGCTGCGCGATTGGGGCGTTTCGCGCCAACGCTATTGGGGCACGCCGATCCCGTTCATCCACTGCGATGCCTGCGGCGTGGTGCCGGTGCCCAAGGATCAGCTGCCGGTAGTGCTGCCCGAGGACGTCAGCTTTGACACCCCCGGCAACCCGCTTGATCGCCACCCCAGCTGGAAGCACGTTGACTGCCCGCAATGCGGCAAAGCGGCGCGGCGCGAGACCGATACGCTCGATACTTTTGTGAACAGCTCGTGGTACTTTCTGCGCTTTGCCAGCCAGCCGGGGGACAAGCCGTTCGATCCAGAAGCGATCGCAAAGTGGTTGCCGGTTGAACAGTATATCGGCGGGATCGAACACGCGATTTTGCACTTGCTCTACGCCCGGTTCTGGACCCGCGCGCTGGCCCACATCGGCCTGATCGACGTCAAGGAACCGTTCGCCAGCCTGTTCACGCAAGGCATGGTGACGCATGAAACCTATTCGCGGATCGAACCCAGCAACGGACAACCGGTCTATTTCAGCCCAGCCGAAGTTGAGCGCGGTGGTGAAGCGGCGGCGCTGAAGGCCGATGGCCAGCCCGTTGAAATCGGCCGGGTCATCAAGATGTCGAAGAGCAAAAAGAACGTGGTCGACCCTGACGATATCATTGCCCAATACGGCGCCGATGCGGTCCGCTGGTTCATGCTGTCGGACAGCCCGCCCGAACGCGATCTGCCGTGGTCCGAAGCCGGGATTGAAGGCTGCGCGCGGTTCGTTCAGCGGCTGTGGCGGCTGTTTGGGCACTATGATGCTGCCGCAACTGGGGTGGACCAGCCACTTGACCGCAAGCGCGATCAGACCGTCGCTGCCGTCGCCGAAGACATCGCGGCGCTGAGCTTTAACAAGGCCGTCGCGCGGATTTACGAGCTAACCGGGGCCACTGAAAAGGCCGCACCTTCAGCCAGCCGGTCTGCGGCGATCCGCACTATCCTGCTGCTGGTCGCCCCGATGATGCCGCATCTTGCCGAACAGTCCTGGGCCACCCTCGGTGAATCCGGCCTGATCGCTGATGCCGCCTGGCCGCCGGTCGATCCGGCGCTGCTGGTTGAGGACGAAGTGACCATCGCGATTCAGGTGCTGGGCAAGCTGCGCGATACGGTAACCGTGCCTAAGGGCATGGCCCGCGAAGAGCTGGAGGCGCTTGCGCTGGCTTCCGAGAAGGTCCAGCGTGCGCTTGATGGCAAGGCAATCAAAAAGGTGATCGTGGTGCCCGACCGGCTGGTAAATCTGGTGGCATGATGCGGCTGGCGGTTCTTGCCTTGGCCTTGCTGCTGCCCATGGTGCTTGGCGCGTGCGGGCTGAAGCCGATGTACGCCGGCGGGTCGAGCGGCACCGTCGCGCAAGGCCTTGCTGGGATTGAAGTCTCCCCGATTGAGGGCAAATCGGGTTGGTTGATGCGCAACGCACTTGTCGACCGGTTGGGGGCGAGGCCCAGCAGCGGCGCGGCGCGCTACCGGCTCGATGTGCGGCTCGATGACAAGCTCGAAGGGCTGGGGTTGCTGTCGGATGATACCATCGCCCGTGAACGCCGGACACTGCGCGCACGCTATCAACTGGTCGATTTGGCAACGGGTGAAATCGTGCTGGATGCCACCGCCGGGTCCGATGCCGGGATCGACGTGGTATCCTCTGAATATGCGACGATCGCGGCCGAAAATACCGCGCTGGAAAACCTGACCAAGCAGGTGGCCGAACGGATCGTCACCCGGATCGCCCTGACCCTGCGAGGCGGCATCAAGTGAAAGCAACGCAGAAGGACTTCAAGGCCGTAGCTCCCCGCGCGGCCCGGGATGCCCGCGTCTTTTTCTTTTGCGGTCCGGATGAAGCCGGGGCCAGCGATGCGGCCCACACCATCGCCAGCTTGCTGACCGATCCGGGCGAACGGATCGAACTGAGCGGCGCCGATCTCAAACGTGATCCGGTCCGGCTGGGTGATGAAGCGCGCTCAACCTCGCTGTTCGGGGAAACGCGCCACATTTGGGTCCGCGCGGCAGGCGACGAGGTTCACGATGCGGTCAACACCTTGATCGATGGTGATGTCCCAGGCTGTCCGGTGCTGATCGTCGCCACCAGCGCCACCGACAAATCGCGCACCGCCAAACTGCTGGCCGCCCGGCCCGATGCGCTGGTGGCAATGTTCTGGCCGCCGGACCTGCGCAGTGTGGCCGAATCGGTTCGGCAAATGGCCGGGCCCGCCGGATTGCGGCTGTCGGGAGATCTGGCGGACCGGATCGCGCGCGGTGCCGCGCTCGATACCCGGTTGGCCCAGTCTGAAATTACCAAACTGGCGCTCTATCTAGATGCCAGCCCCGAGTCGCCCAAGACTGCCGATGCCGAAGCCCTCGCCGCAATCGGTGCCAAAACCGAAGACGACGGGTTCGCTTCGCTGGTCAGCGCCGTACTGGGCGGGGAAAGCGGCAAGCTGGCCTATGAATTGAAGCGAATGCACGAACTGGGGCTCAATCCGGTCGGGTTGCTTTTGGCGTTTGAGCGCCGCGCCGCGCAGCTGGCTCAGCTGTCCGCCCGGATGGGGCCGCGCGGCAATGTCCGCCAATTCATCGAGGCCGAAGCAAGCGCACGCCGGGTGTTCTACAAGGAATCGCGCGATTTGATCGAGCAGCTGACCCGCTGGCGCGGACGCAAGCTGACCCGGCTGACCAGCAAATTGATCGAACTGCACCGCGCATTACTCGGCAATAGCCAGACCGCTGAGTTGCTGCTGGCCCAGGGGTTGGCCGAAATCACCCGGGCCGCAGCCCAGCGGCATTAGCGTCCGGCCGCGCAAGCAGCGCAGTGGAAACACGCGATTGCGGGTTGTTACCTAACGCGAACACGCCCATTGACGAAAAAAGATCCGCAAAGGATTTGATGGGTTCGCAAATGGCAAGTCTAACAGCAACCGGCACCAGCACGGACGCGGCGCAAGGCGCGCAAACGCAATTTCAGCCGATGCAGTCGCTCGTCCAGCGCCGTTTGCAATGCTATCTGGCCTTGATCGTAAGCGATATCGCGGTGCTGTTCGCTGGCTTCATGGGATCGGGCTATCTCTATCTTGGGCGGTATGGGGTCGATCAGGCAGCGCTGCTGGCGCAATTGGTCCTGCCGGTTTTTCTGACTGTCGCGCTGTATAACGGGGCCTATTCACTGCAAGCGCTCGAAAGCGCCCGCAGCGGCGCGTTGCGAGCGCTGGCAGCGCTCAGCATCTCGGCCAGCGCGGTGGTGTTCATCGCTTTTTATACCAAATCGAGCGCAGAATTCTCGCGCTTGCTGTTCACCGCCGGAGTGCTGTTCACCGGCTTTGCGCTGGCTTGGAGTCGCACCCAGATGCGCAGTTTCGTGACGATGCGGTGCGGTCAAGGTGTACTCAACGAGCTGGTGATCGATGATGGCGGGCCAGCCATTACCCTGCCCAAGGCGTTTTATGCCAATGCCGCGCAATTGGGACTCAATCCCGAGTTGGGTGATCCGCAAGCGCTCAACCGGATTGGCCAGTTGCTATCAGGCTGCGACCGGGTGGTGGTCAGCTGCCGACCCGATCGGCGGCTGGCCTGGGCGACGATCCTGAAAGGCGCCAACATCGAAGGCGAAGTGGTCGATGACGCCGTATCCCGGCTCGGCGCGCATGGGGCCCGGATTGCGGCCGGGCATGGCTTGCTGCGGGTGTCGGTCGGCCCGCTGGGGCTCCGCGCCCGCGCGACCAAGCGCCTGTTTGATATCGCCGCTGCTGGGGCCGGGCTGATTGTGCTGAGCCCAGTGCTGCTTCTGACCGTGCTGGCAATCCTGATTGAGGATGGCAGCCCAGTGCTGTTCGTTCAGCGCCGGGTTGGGCGGGCTAACCGGTTCTTCTCGATGTACAAATTTCGCTCGATGCGGCACGATTTCAGCGATCCTGAAGGAGCCAATTCCACGCTCCGAGACGATCAGCGTGTCACCCGGGTCGGTGCTTTCATCCGCCGCAGCAGTATCGACGAATTGCCGCAACTGCTCAATGTCCTCAAAGGCGATATGTCGCTGGTTGGGCCGCGCCCCCACGCGCTGGGTTCGCAAGCCGGTGAAAAACTGTTTTGGGAAGTCGATGATCGCTATTGGACCCGCCATGCATTGAAGCCCGGGCTGACCGGGCTGGCTCAAATCCGCGGCTTGCGCGGGGCAACTGACACCGAAGGCGATCTTTCAGACCGGCTTAATGCCGATCTCGAATATCTTGATGGCTGGTCGTTGTGGCGTGATATCCAGATCGTGGTGGGGACGCTCAAGGTTCTGGTTCACGACCGAGCCTATTGAAAAACAACGGGAAGCCCTGCGATGGATAGGTGAATATTACAGTTCCGTGACGTGCGACAAAGGTGAACGCCATGTTAACTAGCGGAATTTAGCCAATTTTGCGCGCTGTGGGGTAGACTGGTAACCATCTCTATGGTAATTCCCCGATGAAATCTGCCGGAGAATATAACAGTGACGTCGCAATTTATCGCAGCCGCAGCATCTGTCGCCCTGCTTGGTGCTGGCTTTACCTCGGCAGGCGGCACCCGCTCAGCCGACGCCCTTCCGATGAGCACTGCCAGCTTGGCCGATGGTCCAGCCAGTGGCAGCGGGCTTAGCCGCGTTGACGTTATTCGCTCCGGCCCAAGCGGCACCGCCAAGGTAACCCGCCACGTGCTGACTGACGGCACGTCGGTTTGCACCGTCACTACCGGCCCGGCTGGTAACAATGGCGACGCAGAAGAAATCGTAACCAACCTGCTGCGCGACCGTGCCTGCAACGGCGCACCTGCGCCTGGCCAGGGTGTCGCTGAAGCTGCGACTGGCGCTACGGGCAGTGCCAGCAGTGTGGTCATTCCAGTCCTGATCGTCACCGTTGGTGCGGCCGGTCTGGCCGTGGCGATGGGCAGCGACAGCAAGGGCTGAGGCCCTCTTCCACAATCAGCGTCAATCGATAGACTATGTCCCGGTGCGAGCGATTCGCGCCGGGCTGGTCTGTGGCTGAAACTGCGCCAACCCAATTGGGGGAACACAGATGGTAGGCCAGCCGGGCAATTTAGCCGCTGATCGCGCGGCCTCGATCGCGGCAACGCTCTTGGTGCTATCGCTGGTGTTGGGTGGGGGCGGATCGCCTGCTCCGCTGCTGGAAATCGCTGTGCAGGGCTGCGTCGCCTTGGCTGCGCTGGCCCTGTTGGCTTTTGCCCCAGCGGCTGTGGGGCGAGTTCCGCGAGCTGGCTGGATGATTGCCGGCTTGGTTTTGATAATCCCGGTTATTCAGCTGATCCCCATGCCGCCAAGTTGGTGGCAGGCCCTGCCCGGCCGCGACGCGCAGGTAGCTGCGCTGGAGCTGACCGGATCGGCTGATGGCTGGCGGAGCTTGTCGCTATCCCCCAGCCGGACATTGGCCAGCCTGCTGGCCGCCGGATCAGCGGTGTTTTGCCTGATCCTGACCACCGCGCTCGATCAGCGCGGACGTCACCGCCTTATCGCCGCCATAGCGGGGACCGGCCTGCTGACCGTGCTGGTCGGCGGCGCACAGCTCTCCGGTGGCCCGGACAGCCTGTTCCGGCATTTTGATCCCAACGAAATTTTCCTGACCGGGTTTCAGGCCAATCACAACAGCACTGCAGACCTACTGCTGATTGCGATGTTGGCGATGGCCGCTTGGGTTCGGCGCTGGCTTGATCGCGGTGCGGTTCGGCCGACCCAGCTTCAACTGGCTGGCGGAGTGCTGCTGGCCGATGGCTTGATGATCGTTGCCCTCGTCCTCGCCGGATCACGCGCGGGGATTGCGCTGCTGCCGGTTGTGCTGGTGTTCCAATACCTAATTCTGCTGCCAGACGCCCGGATCAATTGGGCCAAAGCTGGTTTATCTGCGCTGGGCGCGGCTGGTATCGCGGTGGCTGCCTATTTTGCCCTGCGGCACAACCGGGCGATAGCGGCGATTGCCGGGCGGTTTGATTTCACTGGCGAATTCCGGCCCGAACTATGGCGCGATTCGGCTTATGCCTTGGCACAATACTGGCCAGCGGGATCTGGTCAGGGGACTTTCGTGCCAGTTATGATGGCGGTCGAGCGGCTGGAAGTGGTCGATCCGACGCTGCCCAATCGCGCGCACAATGACTATCTGGAACTGTTGATCGGCGCCGGATTGCCCGGAGCGGTGGTCTTTGCCGCGCTGTTGGCACTGGTGTTGCGCGCAATCTGGCAGGCTTTGCGCCAACCGCCGGCCGGATCGCGCAGCCAGACTTTGTTTGCTTGCGGCAGCCTGATCGTTCTGGCGCTGCACTCGCTGGTTGATTACCCGCTGCGTTCCATGGCATTGGCGGCTGTAGCCGCAACAGCGGTCGGCCTGCTTATTCCGGCCAGAAAAATTGAAATGTTGGATAAAACCAAGGGGTCGCAACCGTGAGTATTGGATGGCGCCAGCTGATGTTGGCTTTGGCATGTCTGGTTTTGGCCGGGTGCCAACGCTCGCTCCAGTCTGAGGGACTACCGACGGGCCAGGCCGCTTATGACATTGCACCTCCAGCCGACACTAGCGGTAAGCTTCAAGCCTATCGGATTGGCCCGGGCGACACGATCTCAGTTTCGGTATTTCAAGAGCCGGATCTATCCAATGACAAGGTCCAGGTTGATGATGTTGGACGGATCCAGTTGCCGCTGGCCGGCGATATTCTTGCCGCTGGGCTGACCGCGCCGGAACTATCTGCGGTGGTCGCCGAACGGCTAGGCCGTGACTATATTCGCCGCCCGCAAGTGGTCGTCAGCGTGGTTTCAACCCGCGAGCAGACGGTTGCAGTTGAAGGCCAGGTCAAGCTCCCGGGGGTCTACAAAGTTGGCCCCAGCGACACCTTGCTATCGGCAATCGCCCGGGCGCAAAGCCCGACCAATGTTGCCCGGCTCGATGAAGTGATCGTGTTTCGCACCGTCAATGGCCGGCGGCTCGGCGCGCGGTTCGACCTGAACCAGATTCGCGCAGGACAAGCTGCTGATCCGCAGATCCTCGGCGGTGATGTGGTCGTGGTCGGGTACTCGTCGCTGAAGGGCGTCTATCGCGATATTCTCCAGGCAGCGCCGCTGCTCAATGTCTTTACCCAGTTCTGAAGATTGGCAGCTTGATGGCAACCCCTCCCGCCGAAACCGGCTCGCACATCCCATCGCAGGCCGCCGTGGCGCTCAACCAGTTGAGCGACGAAGAGCTGTTTGGCGAAAGCAAGAAGACCGGCTTCGATATCCGATATGTGATTGCCGCGATCCGCGCCAATCTGTTGGTCATCGCGGTGATTATCGCGGCCTCGCTGGCGCTGGCGCTGACTATCACGATGCTCGATACCAAGCGCTATATCGCCAGCGCATCGGTGCAGATCAACGATCAGTCAAAGAACGTGCTGGGTGATGTTGAAGATGCCAGCAACCAGGTCAACAACACTTGGGATACCGAACGGTTCTTGCAAACCCAGGTCGAAATCCTGAAAAGCCGGACGCTGGCGATCCGGGTGATCAAAAAGTTGCAACTAGAAGGAAATGCCAAGTTCTATGAGCGGATGGGGGTGACCCCGCCCGCTGCCGGAACCCCGCCCAATACCATGCGCGAGCTAACAATTGGTCTGGTCCGCGGCAATATGCTGGTCCGCCTGCCGCGCAATTCGCGAATTGCCACGATAACTTTTGAAAGCACCGATCCGGGCTTATCGGCGCAGATCGCCAACGCGTATTCTGAGGAATTTATTCAAGCCTCGCTGCAGCAACGCTATGATAGCTCGGCTTATGCCCGCGATTTCGTGGCCAATCAGTTGATTGAGGCCAAGGGCAAGTTGGAGCAATCGGAACGCAATCTCAACGCCTATGCCCGCCAGGCTGGGCTGATCCGGACACGCGATTCGGGCCCCGGCACCGGCACTGACGGGGGTGAGGCTGGTGCGGGAACGTCCAGCGTAACCACCGCCAGCCTGATGCAGCTAAACGCAGCGGCATCACAGGCCAAAGCAAACCGGATCGCGGCAGAGAGCAAGCTGCGCTCGATCGGCCGCAATTCGCTGCTCAGCAACCGCGAAGCGATGAGCAATCCGGTAGTCCAGCAGCTGTTCACCCAGCGGGCCGAGATCGAAGCCAAGCTGCAGGACGAACTGACCCGCCATCTGGAGGGCCACCCCAATGTCCGGCAATTGCGCGCGCAGCTGAAAACCATCGATGCGCAGTTGGGCATTGCCGCGCAAAACCTGCGGAGCTCAGCCGACGCCGAATATCAGGCCGCGGTATCAACCGAACGCCAGCTCGAAGCGCAGGTCAATGCGCTGAAAACCGCCACTTTGGCCGAACAGGACCGCTCGGTTGAATACAATCTGCTGGCCCGCGAAGCCGATACCAACCGCGCGCTGTATGATGGCTTGCTGCAACGCTACAAAGAGCTGAATGCTTCTGCCGGGATCAGCAACAGCAATATCGCAATTGTCGACAAGGCCGAAGCGCCGCTCGCGCACTCGTCGCCAAACCTGCTCAAAAACCTCGCCTATGCCTTGCTGATCGGGCTGGGACTGGCCGCAGTGACCACTTTCCTGCGCAGTCAGTTTGACGATACTGTGCGGGTGCCCGAGGATGTCGAGCACAAGCTGGAACTGCCGCTGCTGGGGGTTATCCCGCGCGCGCGCGGGACCGATCCTGACGAGGCATTGGCCGATCCCAAATCGCCGGTTTCTGAAGGATACAACTCGCTTCGCGGTTCGCTGCTCTATTCGACCAGTCATGGCTTGCCCAAATCGCTGCTGGTCACCAGCTCGCAGCCATCAGAAGGCAAAACCACCACCAGCTATGCCATCGCTCAAGGCTTTGCCCGGATGGGCCGCAAAGTGCTGCTCGTCGATGTCGATCTGCGCCGACCCTCGGTCCATCGGCGGCTTGAGCTCGATAATGAAAAGGGAATGTCGACCCTGCTGACCAATCAGGACAGCATCGATCATGTGATCAAGCCATCGGGCCTCAAAAACCTTGACGTGATCACCTCGGGCCCGGTCCCGCCAAGCCCGACCGAGCTGATCGCGTCGCTGCGGATGGAAGAGCTGATCGAAGAATTTGGCGCCCGTTATGATGTGGTGGTGTTCGATAGCCCGCCGGTGCTGGGCCTGGCCGATGCGCCGCTGATTTCGGCGCTGGTCGAAGGGGTGATCTTCATCATCGAATCCGAACGCGCCCGGCGCGGCTCGCTCAAATCCTCGTTGCGCCGCTTGCGGGCAATGCGGCCGGTCATTCTGGGAGCCGTGCTGACCATGTTCGATCCGTCAAAACTCAGCCACGGCTATTCGGAATATTACGGTTACGACTATTATTCCTACGATTCGGCGGGTCAGAAATCGAAGAAGAAGGCCTAACCGGCAGATGATTCGCCCCGCGTTCAAACTGGCGATGCTGGGCGCAGTGATTGCCTTTGCCGGGCTGGCGCTGGGCAACGGACTGGACCGGGCTTCGGCCCGGCAACCTGCGCTGGCGCGCTATGTGCCCGGCTTTCTGGCGGCAGAGGCGCATCGCAGCCAAGCCGCTGCCGCGCTGCTGGCTGGCGATAAACCGCTGGCAATGGCCGCTGCGGCCCGGGCGGTTCAGGCCGATCCAATTGACCCACGCTCCACTGCGCTGCTGGGCGCGACCCAATTGGCGGCGGACCAGCGGGTCAAGGCCGACAAGTCGTTCCGGGTCGCTGCGCGGTTTGGCTGGCGCGATCCGTTGACCCAGCTCTATTTCATGAACATCGCACTGGCTGCGGGCCAGCCGCGGTTGGCCGTATTGCGATTGGATGCGGTGCTGCGGCAGGCGCCTGATTTCCCGGTTCGCGATATGCTGCTGGCCCAGTTTGAAGCTTCACCGCAGGGCCGCGCCGCGCTGGCGGAACGGCTGGCGCTGCGCCCGGCTTGGACCAAGGCCTATCTGCAACACACCGCCAGCCTCGATCTGCCAACTCTGCGCAACCGGGCTGACGTGGTCGGCAGCCTGTCTGCCCTGCCGTGGGGCTGTGATACCGTTGCTGCGCTGGTGGCGCAGCTGGTCAACGTTGGCGGCCCGATTGAGGCACGGCGGCTGTGGCAATCGCATTGCCCGTCCGTGGCGCCGGGCATCACCGATCCGCATTTCGCCGCCCTGCCCCAAACGCGCCTGCCGGTCCCATTCGAATGGAACCTGATCGGCAGCGGCGACGTTTCGGCGATGCCAGCAGCCTACAGCATGGCGAGCGCAACAGGTCTGCTGGTCAGGGTCAGTGGGCCGGTGCCGCGTCCAGTGGCTTGGCAGATGCTGGCATTACCACCGGGCAGCTACCGGCTCAGCTGGACTGCTCAGGATCGCAATGCAAAACCAGCGGGCGGCGCGCAAATCTCGCTGTCCTGCCAGAAAGACGGCCGCAATCCGGTGGCGATGACCGAACTGTCCGGCGGTAAGGGCCAGTTTCAGGCAACGGTCAGCATCGACAGCGCCTGCGTCGCGCCGTTCCTCACCCTTTGGCTAGCACCGGGGAATGAGGAAGTGCGGTTCGACGATCTGGCGCTAACCGGGCTCTGACCTACTTGCCGTAGAGTGCTTTGCGCGGCCCGAGATAGCCGAACAGGTACGCGCCAACCTTGCGCATCTGGATTTCCTCGGCGCCTTCGGTGATCCGGTAGCGGCGGTGGTGGCGATAAATGTGTTCGAACGGCTTGTGGCGCGAATAGCCAATCCCGCCGTGAACCTGCATCGCCCGATCAGCCGCTTCGCAGACCAGCCGGTTGGCGTAGTAATTGCACATCGAAATCTTGTCCGAGAGCTGATGCTCCAGCTCCTTGTGCTCCATGTTGTCCATTTCCCACGCCGTCTTGTAGATCAGCGTGCGGAGCATTTCGCACTGGGTGGCAAGCTCGACTAGAGGGAACTGGATCCCTTGATTGCGGGCCAGCTCAGCCCCGAACGGCTTACGCTCCCGTGCATATTTGACCGATTCCTCGACGCAATATGTCGCTGCGCCCAGCGATGACGCGGCCTGGCGAATGCGGTTCTGGTGGACAAAACTCTGCGCAATCGAAAGCCCGCTATCGACCGGGCCGAGCTCGGCCGATTCCGGCACCCAGCAATTCTCAAAATGCATCCGCGGGTGGTCGGTTGGCATATTGAATGTCCACATATATTCATCGACCACCATGCCCGGTGTCTCAATCGGGACCAGCAGGCAGGTGATCCCCTTGGCGTCGCCGGCCTTGCCCGAAGTCCGGCAAAACGCCGCGCAATGCGTGGCAACGTGCATCCCGGTGATCCACATCTTGCGCCCGTCGATCCGCCAGCCCGGCACCCCATCGCGGGTTTCGCGCACCGCAACAGTTTCCATATGGGTCGCGTCAGAGCCGTGGTCCGGCTCGGTCAGACCAAAGGCCACCCGTTTTTTCCGGTTGAACCCGCCCAGGATGAACTCTTCCTGCTGCTCAGGCGTGCCGAAATGTTCGAACATCGCCACGAACGGGAAATTGCCAACGATCGAATGCTCGTTCTGCAGATCGTTGTGCAGCCCCAGCCCCTTGGCGGCAAAGGTATCGCGGATCACCGCCATCCACAGGTTCGAGCCGTCCTTGCCGCCGTACTTTTTCGGCGCGGAAAAGCGCCAGTGTCCGGCCTGGTCGGCGCGCATCC
>JAYURW010000151.1:0-37386 GCA_043756025.1 Novosphingobium sp.
CCTTACATGTGTCAAGCCTTGCCTTACCTTTTGCGACGCGGATGTCGCTGGCGGTCGAAATTCCTCGTCCTTCCCTCTTGATCGACACGCCCAAGGGGACGACATTGATGGGCAAGGAGCGCTCACGACATGCCCAGTTTTGCCCGCGAACTCGAACAGTCCCTCCACAATGCGCTCGGCGAGGCGTCGAAGCGGCGGCATGAATATGCCACGCTCGAGCATTTGCTGATGGCGCTGATCGACGACGAGCATGCGTCGAAGGTGATGACCGCGTGCGGGGTCAACCGCGACGAGTTGAAGGCGACGGTCAAACATTATCTCGACAATGAGCTTGGCGCATTAGTCGCCGACAGCGCGACCGACCCGACCCCGACGAGCGGCTTCCAGCGCGTCGTCCAGCGCGCGATCCTCCACGTCCAGTCTTCGGGCCGCGACGATGTGACCGGCGCCAACGTGTTGGTCGCCTTGTTCAGCGAGCGCGAAAGCTATGCGGTTTATTTCCTCCAGCAGCAGGACATGAGCCGGCTGGATGCGGTGACCTACATCAGCCACGGGGTCGGCAAGGGCGACGCCGAGCCCGAGGCGCGCGACGTCAGCGGCGCCGGGACCGAGGAGAAGACCGAGGCCAAGCCGGGCGACAAGAAGGAAAGCGCGCTCTCGCAATTCACCGTCAACCTCAACGACAAGGCCAAGGCGGGCAAGGTCGATCCGCTGATCGGGCGGATGTCCGAAGTCGACCGTACGGTGCAGATCCTGTGCCGCCGGTCGAAGAACAACCCGCTTTATGTCGGTGACCCTGGCGTCGGCAAAACCGCGATTGCCGAGGGGCTCGCCCGCAAGATCATTGAAGGTGACGTGCCCGAAGTGCTGGCCAATGCGGTGATCTATTCGCTCGACATGGGCGCGCTGCTAGCCGGCACGCGCTATCGCGGCGATTTTGAAGAGCGGCTCAAGCAAGTAGTCAGCGAGCTCGAAAAAATGCCCGATGCGGTGCTGTTCATTGACGAGATTCACACCGTGATTGGCGCCGGGGCGACCAGTGGCGGGGCGATGGACGCCTCTAACCTTTTGAAGCCCGCGCTGTCTTCAGGCGCGATCCGCTGCATCGGGTCGACCACCTACAAGGAATTCCGCAACCACTTTGAAAAGGACCGCGCGCTGCTGCGCCGGTTCCAGAAGATCGATGTCAACGAGCCGACTATCGAAGATACGATCAAGATTCTGAAGGGTCTGCGCAGCGCATTCGAAGAACACCACAAGGTCAAATATACCCCCGAGGCGATCCGCACCGCGGTCGAGCTTTCGGCGCGCTATATCAATGACCGCAAGCTGCCCGACAAGGCGATCGACGTGATCGACGAAGTGGGCGCGATGCAGATGCTGGTGGCCCCATCAAAACGCAAGAAAACCATCACCGCGCGCGAAATCGAAGCAGTGATCGCAACCATGGCGAGGATCCCGCCCAAATCGGTGTCCAGCGATGATCGGTCCGCGCTCGAGCATCTGGCCAAAGACCTGAAGCGCGTGGTGTTTGGCCAGGATCACGCCATTGAAGTTCTGGCGAGCGCAATGAAACTCAGCCGCGCAGGCCTGCGTGATCTGGAAAAGCCGATTGGCTCGTTCCTGTTCGGCGGCCCCACAGGCGTGGGCAAGACCGAGGTTGCCAAGCAGCTCGCCAGCATCATGGGTATCCCGATCCAGCGGTTCGATATGTCGGAATATATGGAGCGGCATTCGGTCAGCCGCCTGATTGGCGCGCCTCCGGGCTATGTCGGCTACGATCAGGGCGGATTGCTGACCGATGCGATCGATCAACAGCCGCATTGCGTCCTGCTGCTCGACGAGATTGAAAAGGCCCACCCCGATCTGTTCAACATCCTGCTGCAAGTAATGGATAACGGCCGCCTGACCGATCACCACGGCAAGACGGTCGATTTCCGCAACGTCGTGCTGATCATGACGACCAATGCCGGAGCCAGCGATATGGCCCGGCAGGGGATCGGGTTTGGCGATGTGTCCAAGGCCGATGCCGGCGACGAAGCGGTCAAAAAGATGTTCAGCCCCGAATTCCGCAACCGGCTCGATGCGATCGTGCCGTTCGCCTACCTTGGCACCGAAGTGATTGCCCGGGTGGTCGAAAAGTTTGTGCTGCAACTGGAACTGCAACTGGCCGATCAGAACGTCCATATCCAGTTTGATAGCGACGCCCGCGATTGGCTGGGCAAGCGCGGCTATGACAAGCTTTATGGCGCACGGCCCATGGCCCGACTGATCCAGGACAAGGTCAAACAACCGCTGGCCGAAGAACTGCTGTTCGGCAAATTGCGCAACGGCGGCGAAGTGCATGTCTCGGTGAAGGACGAGGCCTTGGCCTTTGAACTGACCCCCGCCCCGCCCAAGCTCGACAAGCGGGCGAAGAAAGCTGCTGCACCCGCCGCCGAAGCCAAGCCGAAGCGTAAAGGCAAGGCCGCCCCGGAGGCCAGCGGCGAGAGCGACTGATTGAACTGCGCCAGAATACCAGAATGCGCCTAGGGTACTGCGATGAACTCGATTGACCGCACCCGCCGCCGTCTGGCCATCGCTGCTGCTGCACTGGCAGGCTATGTCGATGCCGCCGGGTTTCTCTCGGCGGATCGCTATTTCGTCTCATTCATGTCCGGCAATACCACCCGGCTGGGCGTCGATCTGATCGCCGACCCGCGCAGGTCTGCAATCCCGGCGCTGTTGATCGCAGGATTTGTGCTGGGGGTGTTTGGCGGCGCGCTGCTGGCGGCGAAAGCCGGGGCGCGGCGCAAATTCGCCGTGCTGGCACTGGTCGCGGCATTGCTGGGTGGGGCGGCCATCGCGCCGCAGATCGAGTTGACCCTGGCACTGCTGGTGCTGGCGATGGGCGCGCTCAACAACACTTTTCAACGGGACGGCGAGGTCTCGGTCGGCCTGACCTATATGACCGGCGCATTGGTCCGGTTCGCCCAAGGCTTGGCGGCCAAAGTGATGGGGGTCGGAGGCAAGGGTTGGGAAGGCTGGCTGGTACTGTGGCTCGGCCTTGCGCTTGGCGCGGTTGCCGGGGCCTCTGCCATGCTGACATGGCCCGCAATCGCGCTGTGGCTGGCTGCGCTGTGGGCGTTCGCACTCGCACTGTTCGCGCGGCGGTTGGCAGTCAGCTAAGCTGCACCAGCTTGTCGCGCCCGGTTGCGCCGCGCAACAACCGCAGCCGTGACGTCGCAATACCCAGCGCCTTGGCCAACAGCTCGAGCACCGCATCGTTGGCTTTGCCGTCTTCGGGCTTGCTCCGCACTTTCACCAGTAGCACGCCTTGGCTCAGTTCGATGCTTTCACTTCGTGCGCCCGGATTCACCCGCAACGTCAGTCGCCCTAGAGCGTCAGCCAGTGCGCGGATTGCATCGGCGTCTGGACACTCAACTCTCGGTTTGACCATCAAACAGTGCCGCGTGGTGCTTGGCGTTCTCGACATAATGGCCCACGCCCATTTGCAACCCGGCGATCATCCGGTCATCCAGATCGCGCATGAAAGTGGCGGGACGGCCGGCCCACAATTGCCGGGCGGGAATCCGTTTGCCCGGCGCCAGCAGCGCGCCAGCCGCCAGCATCGCTTCAGCCTCAATCACGCAGCCGTTCATGGTCTGCGCGGCAAACCCGACGAAGCCTTTGTCTTCGATCACGGTGCCGTGGAGCATCGCCATGTGGCCGATCAGGACGTCATCCCCGATCAGCGTGGGGAACCCATCGGGCTTGCCCGGCATCGGGCCATCGCAGTGGATCACGCAGCCGTCCTGGACATTGGTCCGCGCCCCGATCACAATCCGGGTGACATCGCCGCGCAGCACGCAATTGTACCAGATGCTGGCATCGGGCCCGATCTCGACATCGCCGATAATCCGGCAGCCGGGCGCGATGAAGGCGCTGTCGTGGATCCGCGGGCTTTTGCCGTGGATGCCGATGATCGTGGTGTCGGGCCGGTTCATGGTTTCCCCAAAAAGTTGCGCCAGGTAACATAAGGCAGGATCGAGGCGTGGTCATCGGTCCAAACCTGCGCTGCGGCCGGGCCGGGTTTGCGCCAAGGCATGGCTGGAGCCATCGCCGCCATCGCAGTCAGTTGTGCCGGATCGCGCGATACCGCCACCCAGGTTGAGGCGGTCCACGGCCTCCCGGTGGGCGGTGCATCCTCGCGCACCGCAGCGTGCAGCCCGCGTGCTGCGACTTCGGCCATCAGCGCCGGTTCCAGCTCGATGTAGCGGTTCGAAATATGCACCAGCAGGATCCCGCGCGGGCTCAGCGCACCCAGGTAAACCCCGAAGGCCTCATGGGTGAACAGGTGCAAGGGAATAGCATCAGAGGAAAACGCATCGATCGCCAGCAAATCAAACGCCCCGGCGCGGGCCTTGCCCAGCGCGATCCGGGCATCGCCCAGTACCACTTTGGCCTGCGGCGCGCAGTCTTTCAGGAACGTGAACTGGCGGCGCTGCGACAGGCCCAGCACGGTCTGATCGATCTCGAACACCGTCCAGGCTTGACCGGGCCGAGCATACCCCAGCAGCGATCCCGTACCCAGTCCGACCACGCCGAGCTTTGGTTGGAGCGGGAACAGCCGCCCGGCGTTGGCAAACCCGATCGCCACACCGGAGCCGGGCCCGTAATAGCTCATCGGCAGGCAGCGCAGCGCCGGATCGGTTGATTGCTGGCCGTGCAGGGTGGTGCCGTGCGCCAGTGTCCGCAGTTTACGGCTGGGGTAATCGCGGACGGTGTAGACGCCGAAGTAGCTGCGGATCCGCACACCCTCGCGGCTGTCGTCAATCGTCTCGAACCCGCCCTGAACCAACAGCGCAGCGACCAGCACCGCCAAAGCCAGCGGCCGCCAGGGAACCAGCGCCAGTCCTGCCAGCGCGAGCCCGGCGGACAAGGCCCAATGGATCAGGGCTCGGTCCCCGGCCAGCTGGTTGGCATCGTAAAGCAGCCACGCCAGCACTGCGGCAGTCGCCACAATCATTCCCACGGCGAGGTATTTGAGTTCGGCCTGCAGCCCTTGCAGCCGGGTCCAGTCGAGCAGGCGTTCGCGCGGGAGCAGGAACGCGGCCGCCAGCACAAGCAGCGGATGCTCCCACACCCAATCAAACACCAACGGCGCGATCAAGGCGGTGAACAGCCCACCGAGCGCGCCGCCAATCGACATCGCGAAGTAAAACCCGGTCAGCTGCTCGGGCGCCGGGCGCAGATCATAAAGCCGGACATGGAGCGCGACGCAGACGAAGAACAGCAGCGTCACGCTGGCGATTACGGGGAGCAATCCGCTCGACCCTTGCGAGACCATCGCCAGCCCGCCGAGGCTGAGCATCGCCAACCAGGCCAGCGCCGAGATCGCATGAGCCGCTCCGCGCCGGTCGGCAAAAGCGATCACGAAGCTGAACAGATAGATCCCCAGCGGGATCACCCACAGCAGCGGCATCGCAAAGATATCGGTGGTGAGGTGAGTTGTGGTTGACAGCATCAGCCCCGAGGGCACCGCCGCCAACACGATCCACACGGCAAGGCGGCGCTTCGGAATCGGCTCAGTCGGGGCTGCAGCCTGCACCAGCGCCGTCTCTGACAGACCGCGTCTGGCACGCGCGCACAGTGCGATCAACCCCAGCAGCAGCACATAGCCCGCGCTCCAGACCCACGCCTGCGCGCGGATCGGCAGCAGCGGTTCGGCCAGCAACGGATAGGCGATCAGCCCGGCAAAACTGCCGAGGTTCGACGCCGCATACAGTGCCCATGGCTCCCCCGCTTGCGGGTGGAGCGCATACCAGCGCTGCATCAGCGGAGCCTGCGCCGAAACCAGCAGGAACACTGGCCCGATGCTGAGTGCCAGCAGCGCCGGAACCCAGAACACTTCGGTTCCGGGCGGCGGCGGCGGCAGGTCGACCAGTGCAACCGGCAGTGTGACCAACGCCACGGCATAGAGAATCAGATGCAGCCGCGCCTGACGTTTTTGCGGCCATCGCGACAGGCGGTGGGCGTACCAGTATCCGGCCAGCAGCAGTGCCTGATAGACCAGCATCGCGCTGTTCCAGACGTTGGGCGCACCACCCAATCGCGGCAGCGCCATCCGCGCGACCATCGGTTGGACCAGAAACAGCAGGAACGATCCGGTCAGGATTGTCGCCACGAACAGCGCGCGTGATGGGGCTGACACCGGGGCGGAGGGCGCGCTCACTGGCTGGGCCATTCTTCGCGAGTGATTCGATAGGTTACGTGGCGCAGCAGCGGGTCGTCAGCGGGCACGCCCGGATGATCGAAGTCGAGCGCTGGCAAATGGGTCATCCCCAAACGCTCCATCACCGCGCGGCTGCCTGTGTTCTCAACGGTGGTGATCGCCCAGGCAGCGTCGTCAGGCAGGTTTGCAAAGACCCAGGCTGCTGCGCCGCGCGCCGCTTCGGTGGCATAGCCGTGACCCCAGCAATCACTCGCCAGCCGCCAACCCAGTTCGGCTTTGCCGTTCACTGGCCCGGCAGTGCCGCGAATGACCCCGCACCAGCCAATCAGGCGTGCGTCGCTGGGCCGTTCCAGCGCCCAGAAGCAATGGCCCAGTTCGGCCTGCATCGCCCGCATTTGCGCCAACCGGGTGGCAACCTGGTCGCGGCTCATCAATGGTCCGAGTGTCGCCATGACCACCGGATCGCTGCAAATGGCATGAAACGGCGCAATATCCGCCTCGCCCCATTCGCGCAGCACCAGCCGTTCGGTCTCGATCCGGATCCCGCTCATGCCCGTGCCGCCCATTCCTCTCGCCCGATCCGGTAGACAATAGTCGGGTTGTCGGCGGGGGGATAGTCGGGATCAAGATAGCTGAGCTGCTTTTGGCGGGTCAGGCCCATTCGGGCCATCATCCGGGTCGAAGCCGCATTCGAATCGCTGGTCTGTGTCCAGATTTCTGAAACAGGATAAGTCGCAAAGCCAAAATCAAGCACAGCCCGCGCAGCCTCACCGGCAAGGCCCAGACCCCAGAACGGTTCGGCCAGCGACCAGCCGATCTGAATGCCGCCCTTGATCGCGGGCGGGGCCGGTTCTTCTGCGATCCGGCTCAGTCCGCATTTGCCAATGATATGATCGCCTTCCCGCAAGACTACGGTCCAGAATGCCGGTTCGCCGCGGGCCATATCGGCTGCATTGCGCTCACATCCGGCAGCAACCGCTTCGGGCGGACGCGTTTGCCCGCCGAGAAACCGCATCACGGCCGGGGTGTTGAGCCATTCCAGTTGCCAAGCGAGATCGCCCGGTTGCGGAGCGCGCAGGATCAGCCGCTCGGTCTCAATCACGCGCCCAGCAACCGCGCCGCATGGGCGGCATGATAGGTCAGCACGCCGCTGCAGCCCGCCCGTTTGAACGCCAGCAGAGTTTCCAGCACCAGTGCATCGCGGTCCCCCGCGCCAGCCGCGACGGCGTGTTCGATCATCGCGTACTCGCCGCTGACCTGGTAAGCAAATACCGGCACCGCGAACGTTTCCTTCACCCGGCGGACAATGTCGAGATACGGCAGACCGGGTTTGACCATCACGCTGTCAGCGCCCTCGGCCAAGTCCATCTCGACCTCGCGCAGCGCCTCTTCGGTATTGGCCGGGTCCATCTGATAGGTTTTCTTGTCACCTTTCAGCAGGCCTTTGCTGCCAACCGCATCGCGGAACGGGCCATAGAAGGCGCTGGCATATTTGGCGGCGTAGGACATGATTTGGACATTGGTATGACCGGCCCCTTCCAATGCCGCGCGGATCGCGCCGATCCGGCCGTCCATCATATCGCTGGGGGCGATCACATCGGCTCCGGCTGAAGCCTGGTTGAGGCTTTGCGCGGTCAGTACGTCGACTGTCGCGTCGTTCAAAACATAGCCCGCGCCATCGATCAGTCCATCTTGCCCATGACTGGTATAGGGATCGAGCGCCACGTCGGTCAGCACGCCAAGGTTATCGCCACAGGCATCCTTGATTGCCCGGATTGCCCGGCACATCAGGTTGTCTGAGTTAAGCGCCTCGGCCCCGTCTGCGCTGCGCCGATCAGCCTGAGTGTTGGGAAACAGCGCCACGCAGGGAATGCCGAGCGCGACCGCCTCCCGCGCCCGCGCAGCAATAAGATCGACCGACCAGCGCGATACGCCGGGCAACGAGCCGATCGGATCTTCGACCCCGGACCCTTCAGTGACAAACAGGGGCCAGATCAGATCGGCCGGGGTCAGCACGGTTTCACGGTGCAGCGCGCGACTCCAGGCCGAGGCTCTGGTGCGGCGCAGGCGGGTGGCGGGGAAATGGGTCATTCCCGGTTCATAGGCCGGGCAAAGCCGCGGCTCAACTCTTGAGTCGGTCAATCTCGCGCCGGGGGGTCTGCGCGGTTGCGGCCTGACGCGGGGCCAGGCTGGTCATCGCTGCGCCGGGGCTGACCGCTTTCAATTGGCCCATCCGCGATTTGAACGCGATCAGTTCCTTCTGATCGACCTGATTGCTGACCGTAAATCGCACCGATAGCGGGTTGACCACTGTGCCGTTGCGGTAAAGTTCGTAATGCAAGTGCGGCCCAGTTGAGAGCCCGGTTGAACCGACATAGCCGATCACCTGCCCGGCATGGACTCGCGACCCATTTGGCACCGCGATCCGGCTCATATGGGCATAGGCCGTGGCATAGCCGCCGCCGTGATCGAGTTTGACATAGTTGCCGTGTCCGCCGTGCCAGCCCGAATAGGCCACTTTGGCATCGCCCACCGCATAGATCGGTGATCCGTGCGGGGCGCCAAAATCGACCCCGGCGTGCATCCGGGTATAACCCAGCACCGGGTGGCGGCGGGCCCCGAAATTCGAAGTGATCCGGCCGACCACGGGCATAATCAGCCCGGTTCGCTGCGCGCCCATTCCCGATGCTTCAAAGAACAGCCCATCGCCGCCCCAGCGCAGCAGCTGCGCTTTGGGCCGGCCATCGCGTTCCAGACCGGCAAACAGCAGGTCGCCGACTTGGCTTTCGCCGCTCGACGAGCGGCGGTACGTCACGATGATGTCAAAGGTATCGCCCGGCTCGATTCCGGTATCAAGGCTGAGGTGCTGATCGAGCGTGTGGAGATATTGCTGGATCGCTTCGATCGGCGCTCCGGCGGCGCGGGCTGAGCGGTACAGGCTCGACCCGACCACGCCGCGAATCCGCAGCGGCGTATTATCCACTGCGATCGGCTGGGGGGTCACTATCAAGCGCCCATCAACTCGGCTGATTGTAACATCAAGGTCGAACCGGGCCCGGAAAGCCAGATGTTCGAGCGGCCGCACCGCGCCGGCTGCAGCGGGTTGGCCCAGCCGCAGATCGGCCTGCGTGCCAGGCGGGATCGAGCCAGGAGCGGTCAATCCTGAAAGCAGCGTCATTACCGACCCGGCATCGCTATCGCTGACCCCGGCCCGCATCAACATCCGGGCCAGGCTATCGCCTTGGGCCAACGTAGCAGTCAGCTGCATAGAGGTGCGTTCGGGCTGGTAGGCCAGCGGAGTGACGGCCTTGGTTGCAGCCATCCGCCGCCCGCTATCGCCGCCCAGTGCCAGCGGCTGGATCATCTGACTGCGAAATTCGTTACGCGCGGCGTTGCCCAGCGGCTGAGCCGGGGCCGCCGCTATTGCACTGCCGCCCGGCCACATCGCCAGCGCCGCCAGCGACAACCCGATCAACGTGCTGAGCCCGCGGAACCACTGGGCGCTACCGATATCCTCGGCCAAGTCTGGAGCCCAGTTGATCGCTTCCAGCCGCGTCAAAAGATCGGGGCGGCGCGGCGGTTTGGTGGGGCCCGCCGCGCCAAACCGACGCCCACCAGCCAAGGCGGCGATGCCTGCGACAGACCCGCCATTCCCGGTTTGTGACAATCCGCGCGGCTTCAACACGTTACACCCCAACATCACCTTTAATCAGACTGCTCTTTGCACCCGGCGTGGTTAATCTTCGCCTAAGGTCGGTCCCATTTCCGGACAGCTGGTCACACGGCGGGGGAATCTGGATGCCACTGCACTTGCCGGTCCCGCTGCGCCTTGCCACACCCGGTCGTATGACGCGCCCGTCCTCTGACCGAACCGACCGCCTCAAAGCGGTTCTCGGTCCCACCAATACCGGAAAAACCCACCTCGCGATTGAGCGGCTCTGCGCCCATTCATCGGGCATGATCGGCTTCCCGCTGCGGCTTTTGGCGCGCGAGGTTTACGACAAGGTTTGCGCAATCAAAGGCCCCAGCCAGGTTGCCTTGATCACCGGCGAGGAGCGAATCGAGCCAGCCGGAGCGCGCTATTTGCTGTGCACCGTCGAAGCTATGCCGATGAGCGCTGATCTGGCCTTTGTCGCGCTCGACGAAGCGCAGCTGGCCGCGGACCGCGAGCGCGGGCATATCTTTACCGACCGCGTGCTTCATGCGCGGGGGCGTGAAGAAACCATGCTGCTGGGTTCGGCCACTATCGAACCCGCCATCCGCGCGCTGCTGCCGCGCGCCGAAATCGTCAGTCGCCCGCGCTTTTCAACGCTGAGCCATGGCGGGGCCAAAAAGCTCAGCCGGATCCCGCCGCGCAGTGCGATTGTCGCGTTCAGCGCCGAGCAGGTTTATGCAGTGGCTGAAATGCTCCGCCGGTTTCGCGGCGGCGCGGCAGTGGTGATGGGCGCGCTTTCGCCCGAAACCCGCAACAAGCAGGTCGAACTCTATCAAAACGGCGAGGTCGATTATCTGGTTGCGACCGATGCGATCGGGATGGGGCTCAATCTCGATATCGATCATGTCGCGTTCGCTGGGCTCAGTAAATTTGACGGGATTCGCCAGCGGCGGCTGACCAGCGCTGAAATGGCCCAGATCGCCGGGCGCGCCGGTCGGCATCAGCGCGACGGAACTTTTGGCACGCTGGCGGGGAGCGGCGGTCATGATGCCGAATTCTCGCCCGAGGAAATCTATGCGATCGAGGAGCATCGGTTCCCGCCGCAAACCCGGCTGTTGTGGCGGGAGACCGAGCTCGATTTTTCCAACCTTAATTCGTTGATCGCCGATCTGTCGCGTCCGCCGCAGCGGGCCGAGCTGGCGCCGGCGATCCAGGCCATTGATCTGGCGGTGCTGCGCAATCTGACAGAGGATTCCGAAGTCGGCAGCAGCGTGCGCGGATCATGGCAAGTGCAGCGGTTTTGGCAGGTCTGCTGCTTGCCCGATTTCCGCAGCCAGGGCGCCGAAACCCATGCGCGGTTTGTCGCGCGGCTGTGGCAGGATTTGCGTGACGGGCAGCTGAGTGGCGATTTTATCGCGCGGGCGATTGCCGATCTGGATAATCCGGCGGGCGATATCGACACTTTGCAGATGCGGATCGCGGCAATCCGCAGCTGGTCCTATATTGCTCAGCGGCCCGATTGGGTTCTGGCCAAAGAAGAAATGGCGGCCCGCGCCCGGGCGGTCGAAGCGCGGCTATCGGATGCGCTCCACGCCCGGTTGACCGAACGCTTCGTCAACCGGCGAACCTCTGTGTTGATGAAGAAATTGGGCCCCGATGCGGCGCTGTTGCCAGTGACGCTGGTCGATGGTGACGAGGTTCAGGTCGATAGCGAAGCGATCGGACATCTGGTCGGTTTTCGGTTTCAGGTCGATCCGCTCTGCCGGTTGGCCGATCGCAAGCTGCTGCTGGCCGCAGCCGAGCGGCACCTGCCGGTCTTGTTGACCCAGCGTGCAGAGGGTTTGTTGACCGAATTGGCCGAAACAGCGCCGCGGCTGTCGTTCGATGGCCCGCGCTTGTTGTGGGACAATGATGAGATTGCCCAGCTGGAAAGCGGACGCAGCTTGCTGATGCCGCGGCTCAAACTGGATAGCGCGCTCGACGGTCTGGCCAGCGTCCAGCGTAAGCGGCTGGTCGCAGCGCTTGATACCTGGCTGGAACGGGCACTCGCCCCGCTCGAGCCGCTCCGCCAGATCGAGCTTGCGGCTTCTGATCCCGAAGCCGGACCCGAACTGCGGGCGCTGTTGATCCGCCTAACCGAAGCGGGTGGGCGGATTGATCGCACCGATTCGGGAGTTGAAAAGCTGGCCGAAGAGCAGCGAGCCGCACTGCGCAAGCTGGGCGCGCGAATCGGCGCTCTCGATGTCTATGTGTTGGCCATGCTCAAGCCTGCTCCGCTGCAAGCCTGGCGAACCTTGCAGGCGGCACGCGGTTGCGCCGTTCCTGCGCCGGTGCCGCATATGCCGTCGGTGGTGGGTATCGCAGAAGAGGGCATTGTTCCGCCCGGCTACCGCCAGCTGGGCCGCCAAGGTGTGCGGTTTGATGTGGCCGACAAGTTGGTTCGGTTGGCGCACGAACTGCGGGAAAAATCGCGCAAAAAGCGCAACTACCCGCTCGATCCGGCGTTGGCAGTTTCGACCGGGCTGACGCCCGATAGCTATGCCCGGCTGCTGCGGCTGGCCGGGTTTATGGCTCGCGCCCCGGCGCCGCTTGGCGCTGGCGTGTTCGGCCCGCCTCCGCCGCCGCTGTGGAATTGGCAACCGCCCGTCCGGCGCGACCAACCCACTGCCACGCCCGCCCGGATCAAGCCGCAGCCCAATCGGCCATCCGTTTCGGCAGCTGAGCCGCGCCCCGATCCCCCCAACGCCTTTGCAGCTCTGGCCAAGCTGCTGCCTTGACTTTGCCTGGAGGGTGCCCGCCGCCGCGCAAATACGCTCAGTGGCATCCCGGCAAAGTGCATCGCTGTTATCGCGCGCTTGACGCGGGCGCTGCAAATCCCATAGCTGCACCACAAGATATTCCACCCAAGGGGACAATTGAGCCATGACCTATGTCGTCACCGACGCCTGCATCAAGTGCAAGTACACCGACTGCGTCGAGGTCTGCCCGGTCGATTGCTTTTATGAGGGTGAGAATATGCTGGTGATCAACCCCAGCGAATGCATCGATTGCGGGGTCTGCGAGCCCGAGTGCCCGGCCGAAGCGATTCTGCCCGATACCGAAAGCGGGCTCGAACAGTGGCTTGAGCTCAACACCAAATTCTCCGCCGAATGGCCCAACATCACCACCAAAAAAGATCCGCCGGCCGACGCCGACGAGCACAAGGGTGAAGACGGCAAGTTCGACAAATTCTTCTCGGTCGAACCCGGCGAAGGCGACTAAGCGGGCGATTGAACGGGCGGGCCTGCCCGCTAAATCCAGCACTGAAACAAGTGTGCGAACCTGCTTGGAATCGCAGCGCTGGTAATTATGTTACAGTTGTGCTATATACTAGCACGACTGCAGCCGGATTTTGCCCGGCTGTCAGCCTGAAATCAGGAAAGGCGGGATCCAAACAGGCGGTTGATGCAAGCATCTGACCGGGCCGCAAAGACGTTGCCCGATCGCTTTGCATCAATGCTGGTATTTCCGGCGCCGCCCGCGCCGATCCCGCGATTAAAAAGGACGTTTGCATGGTGGCCAAGGCCCACGCCTTCGACGTTGGTGACTACGTTGTTTATCCTAAACACGGGGTAGGCCGAGTGATTGAACTGCAAGAGCAGGAAATCGCCGGGATGACTCTGGAACTCTACGTACTGCGTTTTGAAAAAGAACGCATGACCCTGCGCGTGCCGACCAACAAGGTCGAAGCGATCGGGATGCGCAAGTTGTCTTCGGACAAGACCCTGCGCGAAGCACTGGATACGTTGACCGACAAGCCCAAGGTCAAGCGCACGATGTGGTCGCGCCGCGCTCAGGAATATGAAGCGAAGATCAATTCAGGTGACCTCGTTTCGATTGCCGAAGTGACCCGCGATCTGTTTCGGGCCGACGATCAGCCCGAGCAGAGCTATTCCGAACGGCAGATTTTCGAAGCAGCTTCGTCGCGGCTGGCCCGCGAACTGGCAGCGATGGAAAAGACCGATGAACCGTCGGCGCTGAAGAAGATCCTCGCGATCCTCAACGAGCACGCACCCCGGTACTATGCCGAGGTGGCGGCCGCTACGGTGGTCTGATCCGGTTCTGAACCGAATTGCAAAGGGCCGTCCCGCTGGGGCGGCCCTTTTGCATTGCGGCTCTTGAATAATCCGCATTGCTGTATTATGTCGGCAATACAGATTGCAGGAGAATCGCCATGAAGTTCAAGTTAGGCCAGTTCGCCAAAGCCATGGGTCCGATCATCGCGGTGGCACTCGCCGCCGGAATTGCCGGGTGCGATGGCTTCAATGAGGGCAAAGTCAGTTTCAACGGAGACGAAGGCAAGCCTTTGTCCGAACTCGATCTGACCGGCACTGCGCCTGACGAACTGGTGCTGGCCGGTCCGGACGAAATACGGGTTACCACTGGCGACAAGCTGGCGATCACGGTCGAAGGCGATCAGGCGGTCAAGGATCAACTGCGCTTCAGCATCAAAGATGGCAGCCTGACGATCCACCGCAAGGGTGAAATGTTTGGTTCGGGCAGCAGTGTGGCAATTGTCAACGTGACCATGCCTGCGCCCAAAGGCATAGTGATGGCCGGATCGGGTAAAATCACTGCGGCCAATCTGGCCAGTGCAGCCAATGTCACCGTGGCTGGATCAGGCACGATTGAGACCACTGCGGTTTCGGGCGATTCGCTCGATCTAACCATCGCCGGTTCGGGCAATTTCCGCGCTGCGGGCAATGTAAAGACGCTCGATCTGACCATCGCGGGTAGCGGTTCGGCGCAAATGGATGCGCTGCGGGTCGACAAGGCCGACGTTTCAATCGCCGGATCGGGCAGCACCGCTTTTGCCTCTGATGGCGAAGTGGACGCCAACATCATGGGGTCGGGCAATGTCACCGTCAAAGGGCGCGCCCGCTGCACGCTGAGCTCGATGGGTTCAGGCAAGTTGGTCTGCGAGAGCCCGGTGCAGCAAAAGAGTGGCGATGCCCCCGAAGCTCCACAAGCTCCACAAGCTCCGGAAGCACCCGCCGCACCCGTTCCGCCCAAGCCCTGATCGCGCCCTCACCGCTGCGGCAGTTCAGGTCACCGCAATCGGCTTGCTGCCAGGGTCAAATTCCGCCCTGGAGCAACCGATGCAGCTTATCCGAATCTCTGTACTGGTGCCGCTTGCCTTGGGTGGCTGCGGCGTCGGCACAATCGTCAATGTTGTCACCGCGCCGGTCCGGGTAGCTGGCAAAGCAGTTGACCTTGCCACCACCAGCCAATCCGAAGCCGACGAAAAGCGCGGCCGCGACCTGCGCAAGCTGGAGGCCCGCTATGCCAAACTGGAGCGCGAAGCGCGCAGCGAGGGCCAACGCTGCGCCGATGGCCAGAGCGCAGCCTGCTTCAAACGCGACGCAATCCTGAGCGAGATGGATCTGATTCGCGAACAATTGCCAGTCAAACCCGATTGATCAGGCAGCGGCCCGGCTCAGGCGGTCGTTGATCGCCAAGCCAATGCCAGTTTGCGGAATTGGCGCTACTGCGATTCGGGAGGCGTTTGCTGCGGCTGCTACATGGAGGCATTCGTAAAGCCGTGCTGCCGCTTCAGCGAGGTCTCCACTGGGCGAAAGGCTGATTGATCCCGCCACTGGCCCGAACCCAATCAGGAACTCGTCCGGTTCGGCTGAGCTGGCTTCCAGCCGCACCGGCTTGCCGGGCGAATAATGGCTGGCCAACTGCCCTGGCGCTTCGATCAGCCCCGGCGGCGCGGGGTCAAGCGGGGGGCCCAGCACTTCGCTCAGCATCGCGGCGGTCACTGGCCCGGGCCGCAGCACTTCCCAACCCTGTTCGCGCAACACCACGATCGTACTTTCGATCCCTGCCGTGCAAGCCCCGCCATCCAGCACCAGACCTACTGCATCGTCCAAGGATGCCGCGACGTGCTCTGCCCGGGTCGGGCTAACCCCGCCCGAGGCATTGGCTGAGGGTGCCGCGAGCGGTAGGCCGCAGGCCGCAAGCACCGCGCGCATAACCGGGTGGGCCGGACAGCGCAGCGCAATCGTGGCCAGCCCGGCAGTGACGGCAGGGGCGATTCGCGCTTCGGCCCGCAGCGGCAACACCATGGTAAGCGCCCCCGGCCAGAACCGCGCTGCCAGTTGCCGGGCCCGATCATCGAACACCGCGATAGCCTCTGCGGCAGCCAGATCGGGGACATGGACGATCAGCGGGTTGAAATCAGGACGACCTTTGGCGCGATAGATCGCCGCCACGGCAGCGGCGCTATCGGCCCGGGCAGCGAGGCCATAAACCGTCTCGGTTGGCAACGCGACCAGATCGCCGGCCCGCAGCCGCTCTGCCGCCAGCGTGATCGCTGCGGGGTCCGCAGTGCGGATCGAACCGTGCTGATGCTTGCCCGTCATGCGCTCCCGCTATAGGCGGAAGGACGCTAAGCCAAGGAAAAGTGCGATATGGATTTTACCCCCGCCACTGCCGATCAAGTTCTGGCCATCAGGGTCAATGCCGGCATCGCCGAGCTTGCCGCCCAGCCACGCTTTGCCGCGGCCAGTGCCGATATGGTCGACGCGATTGTTGAAGGCATCGGGCAATTTGCTGCTGGCGAGTTCGCCCCGCTCAATCGGATCGGCGATTCGCAAGGGGCAAAGCTGAGCGATGGCGCAGTAACCCTGCCCGATGGCTTTGCCGCGGCCTACACCGCCTATGTCGCACAGGGCTGGAATGCGGTGGCAGGTGATGAGGCCTTTGGCGGACAGGGCTTGCCATTTACCCTCGCGGTCAACGTGCTCGAAAACCTCGGCGCGGCCAATATGGCATTCAGCCTGCTGCCGATGCTGACCGTCGGCGCAATAGAAGCGCTGCACCATCACGGCAGCGCGGACCAGCAGGCGTTGTACCTGCCCAAATTGGTCAGCGGCGAATGGTCCGGGACAATGAATCTGACCGAGCCGCAGGCCGGTTCGGATGTCGGCGCACTGCGAACCACCGCGGTGCCCGGCAATGAGGGCCGCTACCGGATCAAGGGCACCAAGATCTTCATCACCTGGGGCGAACATGACCTTGCCAGCAACGTGATCCACCTGGTGTTGGCCCGGACCCCCGGCGCGCCCGCCGGATCGCGCGGGATCAGCCTGTTTGTGGTGCCGAAGTACCACGTCAATGCCGATGGGTCGCTGGGCGCCCGCAACGATCTGCGCTGCGTTGGGCTCGAGCACAAGCTCGGCATCCACGCCTCACCGACCTGCGTGATGAGCTTTGGCGACCATGACGAATGCCTCGGCGAACTGGTCGGGCATGAGAATGAGGGCTTGAAGGCGATGTTCACGATGATGAACTCGGCCCGGATCAATGTCGGTAGCCAGGGCGTCCAGATCGCCGAACGCGCCCTGCAAGCGGCGGGGGCCTATGCCATGGGCCGGGTCCAATCAGCCCGCGCCGGATCACCTAGCCGCGATTCGGTGGCGATTATCGAGCACCCCGATGTGCGGCGAATGCTGCTGCGGATGCGCGCGCTGACTGAAGGCGCGCGGGCACTGCTTTACTATACCGCCGGGCAGGTTGATCGCGGCGCGCTGGCGATGCCGGGCGCACAAGCCCGGGCTGATTGTCTGGTCCCGCTGATCAAAGCCTGGGGCACCGACATCGGCTGCGAAGTCGCCAGTCTGGGTCTGCAAATCCACGGTGGAATGGGCTTTATCGAAGAAACCGGCGCGGCCCAGCACTACCGCGATGCGCGGATCGCGCCGATTTATGAAGGCACCAACGGCATTCAGGCCGCCGATCTGGTGACCCGCAAGCTGGGCTATGAGGCGGGCGGTGTTTTGGCGGCGCTGTTTGCCGATATCATCACCGATTGCGGCGATGCGCCGCAGCTGCAGGCGCTGGCCGAAGATTGTGCCGCCGTGGCCCAGTGGATGGCGAACGAAGCCAGCCTCGATGACAAGCTGGCCGGATCTGTCGCGTTCTGCACCATGGCCGCGACGGCGGTTGCTGGGTGGCAGCTGCTGCGGCAGGCCCGAGATGGCGGCGGCGGCGATGCCAAGACTGTGGTCGCTCGCTATTTTGCCGAACATATCGCCCCCGAAGCACGCGGGCTGAAGTCCGCCGCCACGGCTGGTTCCGGGCTGCTATACGCGCTTGATGCTGCGGCGCTGGCTGGATGAGCGATGAGCTGGCCCGGATCGCAGCAGCGCTGGAGCGTTTAGCGCCTGCGTCACCCGAAGCGGCCGACTGGCTGAGCGCTCCAGCCTATGTCTGGCAGGGATCGGCCCGTTCGGTTGCGCAGCTGCTAGCCCCGGCGCTGAACCTGCTCAAAGGAATCGAGGCTCAGAAGGCGGCTGTGACCGGCAATGTCACCCGGCTCGCGGCGGGCCACGCCGCGCACGATATGCTGCTGTGGGGATCGCGCGGAATGGGCAAATCGGCGCTACTGCGCGCCGCCGTGGTATCTGCACAGACCGATGATCCCGCCCGGATCGCACTGGTGCAGGTGGCCCCCGAAGCCTTGGGCAGTCTGGCCGAGTTGTTTGGCGCATTGGGCCGGCAGCCGCGCCAATTTCTGGTGTTCATCGATGATCTGGGGTTTGAGGACCACGACAGCGCCGGGCCGCGCGCGCTGCGGTCGTGGCTTGAAGGCGGGATCGAAGCCCGCCCCGGCAATGTCCGGATCGCAGTGACCAGCAATCGTCGGGCGATTGTCCCGCGGCACCTTAGCGAGCAGGATGACCCGATCAATCCACGCGATGCGGTCGATGATCGGCTGGCGCTGGCAGACCGGTTCGGGCTGTCGATCGGCTTTCACAATTGCAGTCAGGACGATTATCTGGCGATCGTCGCTGGATACTGCGCTGCTCACGGCCTCAACTGGAATGAGGCCGCCGCGCTCGAATGGTCCAAGCGGCGCGGCGCCCGCTCGGGCCGGGTCGCCTGGCAGTTTGTTACCGAGCTGGCTGGCCGCGCCGGGAAATCGCTATAACGCCCATCGTCACTGGCCTGATTAGTCAGCCTTGAACGAGCCCCGGTATTGCGATGGATCCCCGCTCAATTGACGTTGCGGGGGCATCCGCCCGACTTTGACCGCCTGAATTTTCGGCGAAGCCGCCGCTCCCGGTGCGATCACCCGCCAGATAATTCCGGCGGTATCGTCGGTTACCAGCAGCGCTCCATCCCGCGCAAATGCAACCCAGGTCGGGCGGCCGCGGGTGGTACCATCGCCGGTCAGAAACCCGCTTAACAGCGGAACGGGCAGACCCAGCGGGTTACCATTGGCATCAAACTTCACGAACACCACGTCATAGCCCGCCGCTGGCTTGCGGTTCCATGATCCGTGACGGGCAATGAATGCGCCGCTGGCAAAGTCTACTCCCAGTCGTTCGCCGCCGGTGGCAAAGGCCAGCCCGAGCGGAGCGGTGTGGGCGCCCAGCGCATATTCGGGCTCGCGGACATAGTCGTCGATAAATTCGGGCGGCCGCGACTTCACCCGGTCATCGTCGAATCTCTTCCAGTAAATCCACGGCCAGCCATAATGCGCGCCGAGCGGAACGTTGGTCAGATAGTCCGGGACCAGATCGGGGCCGAGTTGATCGCGCTCATTGACCGTGGTCCACAGCTCGCCGCTGGCCGGGTTCCAGGCGAGGCCATTGGGATTGCGCAGGCCCCTGGCATATTGGCGCGCAAAGCCGTCTTTGGTCAGGTCTTTCTCCCAGATTGCGGCGCGGCCTTCTTCGGCCTCCATCCCGTTTTCTGCGATGTTTGAAGCGGATCCGACTGCGACATAAAGCCGGTCCGCATCAGCACTGAGCACCAAATTGCGCATCCAGTGATTACCCGCAGCCGGCAGATCCATCACTTTGCGCGGGTCACCCGTCAGCGCCACTTCGCCCAGCTTGTAATCGAACACCAGCACCGCATCGTGATTGGCCACATAAAGCAGGTCATCGCCCCAGGCGAGGCCAGAGGGCGAGGCGAGGTGCTTGCCTTCGAGCAGGGTAAAGCGTTGTTCGGCCACACCATCGCCGTCGCCATCGCGCAGCAGCACCAGCCGGTCAGGCGAAGTGCCGCCCGATCCGGCGCGCTGCATAAGCTGTTTGGCGATCCAGCCAGTGAACCCGCCGCCGTCGTTCGAGCTGGGCGATTCGGCCTCCGCCACCACGACGTCGCCATTGGGCAGAGTGTGGAGCACGCGCGGATGATTGAGCCCTTCAGCGAAGCGTTTGACTTCCAGCCCCTTGGCCGCGACCGGCGCCTCGTCTTTGGCCCAGCCAACCGGCTTGGCAATGGCCACCGACGGGATCGCTTCGGGCCTGGGCTTGGCAATCACCGGGTCTTTGCCCGAAAGCTGCTCAGTGGTGTGCTTTGCCGGGGTGCCGCGCCAGATGTAAAACACGAACCCGCCGATCACGAGCAGGAACACGGCAAGGGCGACGAGGAGTTTGCGTTTGGTGGACATTTGCAGGTGATACTTTGTCACCGGCTAGGCGGCAACCGGAACCTAAGCTATCGCAGCACGATGCACGCTTTTGAACCTGATCCCGCCCAGCCCAAGTCCGAACTCTATCGCGAATTGAGCGATGCCGCGCGCGCTATCACCGCTGGCGAAGCGGACGGCGTGGCTAATATGGCCAATGTCGCGGCGCTGCTGTGGCAGTTCATCCCCCGGCTCAACTGGGCCGGGTTTTACCGAATGGTCGATGGCGAACTGGTACTGGGGCCGTTTCAGGGCAAGGCCGCCTGCATCCGCATTCCGCTGGGCCAAGGGGTTTGCGGCGTGGCGGCACAAGCGGCACAAACCCAGCTGGTAGCCGACGTTCACGCCTTTCCCGGCCATATTGCCTGCGATGCCGCCAGCCAGTCAGAACTGGTCGTGCCGGTGCTGCGCGGCGGACAGGTAATTGCCGTGATCGATCTCGACAGCCCAGAGCTGGGACGGTTCGACGCTGCCGACGCCGCCGGGATCGAAGCGCTGGCCGCCGTCATCGCCTCCGCAATCTAAGCCGCAAAGCCTGCTCCGAATCGGGACAACAGCAAGACAGCGCCAGCCAGCCCTTGGTTTGGCCCGGGTTTCGATGCTAAATTCCGGGTTAACACCAGAATCACCCGGCCCGCGTTGATCTTGCCGGTTTTAGGGGAATGTCATGTCCGCTCGTCCCATACGCTTTATCCTGCTTGGCGCCGCCGCGCTGGGCTTTGCTGCTCCGGCGCTGGCCCAGCACGCGCCGATGCCGCCAGCCCAGCCCGGGGTAATGGACGCCGCTGGCCGGGTCTATGACGGCACAGCGCCAAATGGTTTGCCCGATACGCGGCCCGAATGGCGCAGCGCAGCCCAGCCAGCCGGTCACCAACAACCGGGCTATGATCAGGCTGAATGGCAGCAAGCCCGCGAAGGCTGGTTGGCCGAATGCCGCAGCCGCCATGGCAATGGCAACGCAGTCGGCGGGGCCGTGGTTGGCGGCATCGTTGGCGGCGTGATCGGGAACCGGGTTGGTGGGCGCGGCAACCGCACGCTCGGCACGGTGGCGGGCGCAGCAGTTGGCGCTGTCGCAGGCGGGGCAATCGGCAATGCCGCTGACAAGCGCGCCGCGCGCGACTGGTGCGAGGCCTATCTCGAACGGCATACCACCTGGGGCCAGGGTCACGGTCAATTTCAGGGCCAGACGCACGGCCAGAACGTGGTCGGCTATGGCTATGCGCCGATGACCGTGATGGTTCCGGTCGCTTATATCCAAGTCGCCGCACCGGCCCCGCAGCAGCGCGAGTGCACCGAAACCATCGTGACCGAGGAATGGGTCACTGTGCCGACCCGGACCCGCTATATCGCCCCCCGGCCAAGACCGCGCCCCGATAAGCGGGTGCGGATCGTTCCGGACAAACGGGTGCGCGTGAATTGAATACCAGAAGGGGGCCAACTGGCCCCCTTCGCATTTCAAACTACGGGCGGCCTTACAGCTTCCGCCCGATCAGTTCCTTCATGATCTCGCTGGTTCCGCCAAAGATCCGGGTGACCCGCGCGCCGCGCCACATCCGGGCAATCGGGTATTCGTTCATGTAACCAGCCCCGCCAAACAGCTGCAGACACTTGTCCATCATCTCCCACTGCATTTCGGTGTGCCACAGCTTGGCCGCCGCACCTTCTTCGGGGGTCAGCTGCTTGGCCAAATGGCGGGTCAGCGCCCAATCGAGGTGAGCCCAGCCGACCTGCAGCTTGGTTTTGAGATCGGCCAGAACGAACCGGCTGTTCTGGAAATCAAGGATCGGTTTGCCGAAAGCCTTGCGGTCGCGGGTATATTCCACCGTCATGTCAAACGCGCGCTGGGCGCTGGCCTGCGCCGATACCGCGATTGACAGGCGCTCCTGCGGCAGCTCGCTCATCAGATAGATAAAGCCCTGCCCCTCCTGCCCCAGGCAATTGGTGATCGGCACCCGAACATCTTCAAAGAACAGCTCCGAAGTATCAGCTTCATCCTGCCCGATCTTGTCGAGGTTGCGGCCGCGTTTGAAACCTTCGCGGTTCGCCTCGACCAGTATGATCGAGACACCCTTCCAGGCCGGCTGCACTTCGCTATCGGTCTTGCAGCAGACCAGTATCAGGTCGGCGTTCTGGCCGTTGGTGATATAGGTTTTGCTGCCATTGATGACATAGTGGTTGCCGTCCTTCTTGGCTGATGTGCGCATTCCCTGAAGGTCGGATCCGGTGCCCGGCTCGGTCATTGCAATCGCGGTGATAACCTCGCCCGAAACCAGCTTGGGCAGCCACTCACGCTTCTGCTCTTCCGAGCCGTGCGCGATGATATAGTTTGAAACGATATCGGATTGCAGCGAGAACCCGGTGGTCACCCCGCCGTAATAGGCAGTCTCTTCATCGACGATCGCGTTGTACCCAAAATCGAGCCCCAGCCCGCCGTATTCTTCGGGCACGGTTGGGCACAGCAGGCCCAGCTCACCCGCTTTGGGCCAGATCGACTTGGGAACGATTCCGGCCTCGGCCCATTCGGCCTGATGCGGCGCGATTTCTTCCTGCATGAAACGCCGGACAGTCTGGCGGAAGGCTTCGTGATCTTCGTTGTAGGCGGTACGGGCCAGCGAATCGAGCGACATGGCGGTTCCTTTGAGAGGCGATTATTGGCTGCAGGGGTAATGCCGCCAAGCCCGCCGGGTCAACCGGAATTTAACCGCGCGATTAATCAGCCCGAGCGATATCTGTAGGCGGCGGGCCTGGTTCGATCCGGATCCGCCCCAGCCGCAACGAGGCTTGCGCCCGGTCGATCTTGAGCAAGCCGCTCAATTCGGGCCGCGCGCCAAGCGCCGCTGCGCTGGCCCCGGCCAGCCGCAACCGGTAGCTGCCATAAGGTACTGAATCGAATAGCAGATAGCCATCGAAATCACTCTGCCCGCGCAGCACGACCCGGCCGGCGGCATCGATCAGCTCAACCGAAACCCCGCCGCGCGGTTCGCCATCGGAACCCAGCAGCACGGCCTCAATCTCACCGGTCGGCGCCAGTGGCAGCGAGATTTTGGCGGCCACACCGGGGCGCGGGATCAGGACCATACCTTGGCCTTTGGGCTGGAGCAGCGGATCGGGCAGCGATCCGGTGTCGATCGAGACCAGCACCGGGACATAGGGGATCAGCCCATCGATCACCGCGCGGCCATCTGCGTTGGTGGCCTTGTCGCTAGAGCGGAACCCGGCCTCGATCGAAACGCCTTCAACCGCTGGCTCATCGGCCTGACGATAACCGTCACCGTTTTCATCGCGGTAAACCTCAACGCTAGCCTGGCCGGTCTGGGCCAGCCGCTCACGCGAAAGCCGCCAGCCACCATCGACCGGATCGGGCCCGATCGAGAAGGCCAGAGTCATCCCAAAGCCGAGATTGCCGCGGCTGTCGATCCGGCCTTCGCCGCGCAGCGCAAAGCGTGAGAACTGATGGACATAGCCCAGTGAATAGTCCTGCCGATCCGCGACCGCGTCATAGTCAAAGCCCAACCGCAGGGTTGAAGCCTTGCCGAGCGGCGCATCGGCCACGATCTGGGCGCGCTGGAACCCGGGGTGATTGCCATCGAGCCCGAACGCCGCCTGCCCGCGCAGCCGCACTCCGGCGATCTGGCTGTTGCCAATCACGGTCAAGCGGTTGCCGTGGGATTCTCCGCTGATCAACGGTGCCGGACCAGCGACTTGGCGGTGGAGCAACTCAACCGTTATCGACGCGCGGCCAATATGGGCCGAACCGCGCGTTAACACTTCGGTAACTTTTACGCCCCGGCGGGACAGCGATTGGCGCACCCCGGCCTCAACCGGCAGGCTCCAGCTGCCAATCTTGATCGGACCGGACAGCCGCAAGCCAAATTCACGGCGCTGTTCGATCGAAACCAGGTCCGAATCGAACGACCCATCGACCCACAGCACCTGTGCATCGAAATGAACCCCCTTGATCCGGCCCAAGGCCTGCCCGCGCAGCGCCCGGCCTGCGCCAAACTGCTGCGCGCCCGACAGTTCGACCAGCACTGGGCCGAGTGAACGACGGACACTGGCCTCGAGGTAATGGCGGCGGCGGCCAGAACGGGTCAGGCTGTGGTAGCCGAACCCAGCAGTGGTTCGCTTGTCGAGCCCGCGCTCTACCCCCACACCCCAGCGCAGGCCGGTTTGGGTGGTATAGCCTGACGAACCAAGCCCGACCAAGTCGCGCCCCTCATCAACGATCCCGCCCCAATACCAGGTTTTGCCCGGCGGCAAGCTTTCCAGCCCGACCGTCTGACTGGTCCGTTCGCGGCGGATCTGGCCTTGCGGGCCGTACAGCACCACTTCAAAGTCATTCTCGCCAAATTGCAGCTCAATATCGGGAAATTCATAGCGCCCATCGCCGCGATCCGCCTGAAACGCCCGAAGCGTTCCGTTGCGATAGAGTTCGGCATCCCAGCCCGCTGGCAAAGTTCCGCGCAGTGTCGTCAGCCCGAACCGCGCTGGCAGGTTGAGCGGGCGGTTCGAGATATAGGCGCCGCGGCCATAGGCACTTTGCGCAGCCAGTGCACTCGGCGGCGTATCGACGTCACCTAGCGCGATCTGCGTTGCGCCCATTGGCCCGAGCATTTGGCCTGCCGGATCATTGCGGTAGAGTTTGAGCCGCAGCGAATCCGGCACCGGGCCATCGCGCCCGGCAACCCGCGCGGTGTAGCTCATGCCCACCACTTCTCCGCTGGCCAGGGCTTCGTATTGCGTGGTCACCCCGCCGCTCCGGCTCCACTGCCCCTGGATCTGGACATCAACCGAAGGGGCTCGCCAGGTTTTGTATGGCGCGTCGGCCTGCGGCAGGCTGGCTAGATCGAATTCGCGATTGGTCGGCCGCTGAAGTCGCGCGGCGCGACTTTTACGTTCGATTGCGTCCAGAAACGGCAGTTTGCGGTCGCTTTCGATCACCACGGTCAGATTGCCGATGTCTGGGCGGAACTGCACCCCCAGCCATTGCGACAGCGCGGGCAGGCTCATGCACCAGCCCTCGGGCGTGTCGAAAATCGCCGACGACCCGATTGCGCGATTTCCGTTCATGGTTTGTACTGTATTGGAATCGCGGTCGATCACCAGCCGCTGATCCTCGGCAAAGATCCACCCGGTTGCGCGGCGCGACTTCTTGTCGAGCCGGATCGGCAGATCGAGCGTCTGGATCAAATCGGCGAAATCGACGCACACACCGCCGGGGGTCTGGTACCCGCGCAGCGATTCGCCCAGCTTGTACTTGCCGCTGCGCAGTTCAAGGATCAACGAATCGTCGTCATTGGCCTGCCAGCTTTCAGCATGGGCGGGGGCGACCCAAACAGCAAAACCCGCCGCAACCAGTGCGACGGCTTTAACCGTTTGAGAAAACCAGCGCTTCATGACGTCAAGCCGATCAAATGCCTATTGTATGCAATGGTTTAAGGGAACGTGGCGATGGTTTCAGCGAGCAGTGCGCCGCCGTTTTCGGGCAGCTCGCGGTACTCGATCTTGATCGGGCCGTGCAGCCGCGCGATTTGCTCGACGTTGACCGGGATCTTCGCCTTGCGGCGGGCAACTTCGGAATAGATCGCAACGCCCCGGATCGAGAACACCACCTGCCCGCGCGAATCCTTGCCGATGATCTCGCCATAGACCGAACGGGTGCCAGTGCGGCCCATGTCGAGCTCAACATAAGCGCCAGTCTCAGCCCGAACCAATTGGGCGCCTCCCAGGCTGGCTTTGCCTTCAAGCCGACCTTTGCGGACGAACACCGGGATCGTGATGCCGTAAACCGGAACCAGTTTGATCGAGACTCCGGCAGCCTGAGCCGGATCTGCCGCAGCAGCTTCAACCGGATCAGCGGCCGGGACCGCGCGGAAATTCATGTGCACCCGGTATTCGCCGTCGGGCAGGCCCTCGGGCGGGCGTACCGAGATGCGCACGGCCTGCGGCTGACCCGGTAGCAAAGTCACCCGCCGTGGGGCATAACGAATCATATCGAGCCCGGCGCGTTCGCTGGTGTTGGCATCGGCTTCAATCACTTCGTTGAAGTCGCCGGTTTCATCCATTCGCCGAAGCTCGAGCGAGATCCGGTAAGTCGCGGGCTTGTCACCGATGTTGCTGAGCACCACTTCGGCGCCGCCGCCGCCATTGATCACCACCCGGGTCGGCGCAACCAGCAGGTCGCCCTGGGCCCGGGCCGGAAGCGCGGTCACTGCACTGATCAAAGCCGCCGCATACAATGCAAGACGGCGAATAACGGACATTTGGATCATGGCGGCCCCTCGGGATTGCTAACCGAAGGGTGAATGATCGCCTCCGGGAATACCCTATGGGTCTAGGCAAACGAGGTTAACTTTCGGCTAACCTTAAAGCCTTTGTGGCCCGGACCGCGCGCAATAGAAAAGGGCCGCACCCGCGTGATGCGGATGCGGCCCTTTGTTCTGTCACCCTATGAAGGGTGCAAATGGCTTATTGATACTCGACCGAGACCGAGAAAGTGCCGGTGTAGGTGCCCGGGACTTGACCGCTGCCAACCGTCAGCGTGCCGCCGACGTTGAAGCTGCCGGCGCCGGCAACATCAAGCTGGAACGCGCCATTTGGATTGGTGTTGAATCCGCCGAGCGACATCGTTTCGGTGCCGCTCACGCGGGTCAGGTTCACCGAAGCCGAAGGCAGAGTGACCAAAATCATCGAGCTGGGCGACCCCACCACATCAAATGCAGCTGGCGAACGCGTGCCGGTCGAAATCAGCGCACCCGTTGATGCGACAGTAGAATCGGCGTTAACCGTGACCGAACCGCCAGTGTTGGCAGCAATCTGCCCAAGCTGGAGATCAGCAGTCGAAACAACGGTGAGCGAGCTCAGCACTTCCGCAGTGGCCGTAGCCGTGGCGGTGGTGGCGGCCTGGGCCGAAGTGGCGAACGATGCAACGGCGAGAGCGCCGACAGCGGCGAGACGAAGTGAATTACGCATAGTATCTGGTCCCTTACAAAACTTTGGTGCCGGCAACGCTCGTTGGCGCTACCCGAATGGCCGGCATACCCCCCATTCGCAGGACCCTAAGTAGGAACACAGTGTTCAATCTTTGCTTTTGAGTTTGGTTAACGCAAAAGCCCGCTTTCTTAATGCTTTATACGGGGAAATCCGAGGAAACCGCTAAATTCCGCCACCGGTCAGCCGCTGGCAGATCAGATCGAGCTGGTCGAGCGTGCGATAGCGAATGGTTACCGCACCAGAACGGGGATCGGCATCGGTGTTAATTCGCACAGACAGGCCCAGAAACTCTTCGAGGTGGCTTTGCACCGCAACAATATCGGCGGCATCGCCCGAATCGCGCTCACTCCGCGCCCGGCGCGGCGCCGCTGGGGTGGTACTGGTTTTGCGCGCCATCCGCTCAACCTCACGCACCGACATATGCCGCGCGACTGCGAGCTCTGCCAGCGCCAACGCATTCTCTACCCCGACCAACGCCCGGGCATGGCCCATCGAAAGGCGCCCCTCCTCAACCAGGTCGATCACAAGCGGCGGCAAAGTCAGCAGGCGTTGCAGGTTGGCGACATGGCTGCGACTCTTGTCGACCAACTTGGCAATCTCGGCTTGGGTCATCCCCGCCAGGCCATCAACGCCTTCGCTCAGCCGGTGATAGGCCCGCGCCTCTTCGATCGGGTTGAGGTCTTCGCGCTGAAGGTTCTCAATCAGCGCCAACGCGGTTATCTCACGCTCATCAAGATCGCGAATAATCGCTGGAATTTCATGCAATTGGGCGCGTTGCGCGGCGCGCCAGCGGCGTTCGCCCGCAACCAATCGCCACTGCCCCGGCCCGTACGGAGTTACAATCACCGGCTGGATCACCCCGCGCGCCGCAATCGAGGCGGCGAGCTCGGCTAGCGCCTCTTCGGCAAATTGGCGGCGCGGTTGGCCGGGATGCGGGATGATGTTGGCCACAGCCAGCATGGCAAGGCCGCTGGCTGGTGCCGCACCAGGTCCAGATTGAACGGTAGCCGGGGTGACCAACGGCTCCTCGCGCCGGGTTTCGCCAAGCAATGCGCCAAGCCCGCGGCCGAGCGCTGGGCGTTTGGCGGTGGAAATGCGGGTCACAGTTTCGTCGCTCATGCGGCCTTCCTTTTTTCGGGCAGGCGGGAAATCAATTCGCGGGCCAGCGCCATATAGGCCCGGCTGCCGGCACAATTGTGGTCATAGACCAGGGCCGGGAGGCCGTGGCTCGGTGCTTCTGACAAACGGACATTGCGCGGGATTACCGCTTCGAACACCAGTTTGCCCAGACACGAGCGGACATCGTCGGAAACCTGATCGGTCAACCGGTTGCGCCGGTCATACATCGTCAACGCCACCCCGATGATCCCTAGATCTGCGTTAAAGCGTTGCTGAACCCGCTCGACCGTCGACAGCAGCTGCGACAGGCCTTCGAGCGCGAAGAATTCACACTGCAGCGGAACAAGCAAGGTATCGGCGGCGCACAAGGCGTTGAGCGTCAACAACCCGAGCGACGGCGGGCAATCGATAAAGGCAATGTCGTAAGCGCTTGGCCCCGAAAGCGCAGTGCGGAGCCGATCTGTCCGGTTTTCAACCGAGACCAGCTCAATCTCCGCGCCCGACAAATCAACCGTAGCGGGAATGATATCAAGCCCCGGTATTTTTGTGGGCGCAACGCATTGGCTGAGCGGCATCTGATCGACCAGCAGGTCATAGGAGCTGAATTCGCGGTCGGCCGCCGCGATGCCGATCCCTGTGGAGGCATTGCCTTGCGGATCGAGGTCAATCAACAGGACCTTCCACCCGGTTGCGGCCATGGCGGTGGCAATGTTGATCGCCGTTGTGGTTTTTCCCACTCCGCCTTTTTGGTTGGCGATGGCGACGCGAATCACGCTTTTCTGCCCCTTCTTCCGGCCAAAGTGCCGATTATCACCCCAGAATCGGGGTCGGTCAGTGATTGTTCCACGTGGAACAAATGGTTCCAACCCTTTAGCTCTGACAGTTCCTGCCGGGCCGAACGCCCTTTCGGCAACAGCCAAGCCGTATCGCTTGTGGAGAAGCCTGCGGATAGCTCAAGCAATTTAGGCAATGGCGCAAAGGCCCGTGCCGAAATGACGCGGAATTGGCGCATCGGCAAATCCTCGATTCGGACCCCGGCGACCTGCGCATTGGCCAAACCTAGATCTGCACAAGCCCGCACGAGCCACTCGGCCCGCCGCCCACGCGATTCGACCATCACGACCTCACATTCTGGGCGCAGCGCGGCAATCACCAGTCCTGGAAAGCCTGCCCCGGTTCCCAAGTCGAGCCAAGGCGACGATGTTTCACGTGGAACAAAGCTGAGCAGCTGCGCCGAATCGGCGATATGGCGCAACCAAGCCTCGGTCAGGCTAGCGGCTGAAACCAAATTCTGCCGCGTGTTTTCCTCCGCAAGCAGTGCAACGAGCGCAACTAGCCGTTCGCGCGCCGAAACATCCCACTCCGGCAAAGTTTCAAGCCAGGCTCGCGCTTCGGTTTCATCGGACAAGATCATGCCGCGAGCCCGCTGGTGCCGACGGCGCGGCGGCGTGCGTGGACCAGCAACGCTGCCAGAGCTGCGGGGGTGATCCCGGCCACTCGTCCCGCTGCCGCCAAAGTCGCTGGTCGCGCCTTGCTAAGCCGTTCGATCATTTCGCGCGAAAGCCCGGGGATTGCATCATAAGGAAAATCATCCCCCAGCGGCAAAGCCTCACCGGCCCGCAGGTCGCGCAATTCACTGTCTTGCCGGATAAGATAGGGCGCATAGGCGGCATCTTCAGCCATTTCAGCCGCCAAGTCGGAATCGAACAGCGCTTCCTCCGGGATCCAGGGTCGCAGGGCGTCCAGCTTTACTCCCCCAAACCGCAGCCAGTCGCGCAGCGGCAACCGGCCAACATCGGCACGCACCGGCAGCCCGGCCCCCGCCATTTCGCTGCCCGTCACAGTCTGATCGAGTTCCGCGTCGAGCCTGACCCGCGCTGCTTCGCGCCGCGCGAACCAATCGGCCCGTTCGGTCCCAATGCAACCCAGCACCTGACCAAGTGGCGTGAGCCGGGTTCCGGCGTTGTTGGCGCGCAGCCGCAGCCGATACTCAGCCCGCGCAGTCAGCATCCGGTATGGTTCCGTGACGCCGTGCAAGGTCAGATCGTCGATCATCACCGCCATATAGCTGTTGGCCCGGTCAATTGCCGGGCCATCGCGGCCCAGCGCCGCCGCGGCGGCGTGCATCCCGGCAACCAGTCCTTGCGCGGCAGCTTCTTCATATCCGGTGGTGCCGTTGATCTGCCCGGCGCAATACAGTCCCGGCAGATCTCGCAATTCCAGTGTCTGCCGCAGCGCCCGAGGGTCAAGGTGGTCATATTCCACCGCATAGCCGGGAACGGCCATGTCGACTGCCTCCAGCCCTTCCATAGTCCGCAACATCGCCAATTGGACATCGGCGGGCAAAGACGTGCTGATCCCGTTGGGATAGACCAGCGGCGTGTCGAGCCCCTCCGGCTCGAGAAAGACCTGATGCCCCTCGCGATCCGCAAAGCGATGGATCTTGTCCTCGATTGATGGGCAATAGCGTGGCCCGGATGCTCCGATAGCACCCGAGAACAGCGGCGAGCGGTGCAAATTGGCCCGGATGACATCGTGGCTGGCGGGGTTAGTCCGCGTGATCGCGCAAAACACCTGCGGCAAAGCGCGCCCTGTGCCCAGTGGTGACATCGTCCAGGGTTCTGCGTCGCTGGGCTGCTCATCGAGCGCGGCCCAATTTATCGTCCGTCCATCAAGCCTCGGCGGAGTGCCGGTCTTCAACCGGGCCAGCGGCAGCGCCGCTTCGCGCAGTTGCGCAGCCAGCCGCTGGGCCGACGCTTCACCAATTCGTCCGCCGACGAACCGCTCCTCACCCCGGAATAGAACCCCGCCCAGAAAGGTGCCAGTACACAGCACAACTGCGGCTGCGCCAAGCGTGGTTCCATCCGCCAGTTCGATCCCGCAGACCCGCCCGCCCGTTATCCGAAGCGCCGCTGCCTCACCAGCGATCTGGGTCAGATCGCCTTGGATGTGCAGCAGCGCCTGCACTGCCGCTTTGAACCGCTTGCGATCGGCCTGGACCCGCGGCCCGTGCACGGCGCTGCCTTTAGAGCGATTGAGCATCCGGTAGTGGATCGCGCCGGCATCGGAAGCCCTACCAATGATCCCATCAAACGCATCCACCTCACGCACCAGATGGCCTTTGCCCAGCCCACCAATCGCCGGGTTGCAACTCATCGCGCCAACCGCATCCAGATCAAAACTGACGAGCGCAACGTGTGCGCCCATCCGCGCTGCCACAGCCGCGGCCTCAACCCCGGCATGCCCCCCGCCGACCACAATGATGTCAAACTGCTGCATGGTGGTCCCGGCCTTAGAGCATTGGGACGAAAAGTGGGAACCGGTTTTCGGCGCTCGATAATGCGAGCACAAAAACGCCGGGCAATGTTCCACGTGGAACAATCATTTCCCGATGCAGAACCGCCCGAATAACGCGTCGAGCATATCCTCGGTCGCAGTGCGGCCTAGCAGGGTGTCGAACGAGACCCTGGCGAGGCGCAAGGCTTCAGCTGTAAGCAGCGAGTCGTTGTGCTCCCCAGCTTGGTCCAGCGCTGTTCGAGCTTCGGACAGCAGCTCGTGTTGCCGCTCGCTTAACGCGGCATCGCCGGGGCGCGGCATTGCGCGGCTGGCCAGTTCGACCAGATCGACCCGCAACGCCCCGATCCCAAGGCCGGTCCGGGCCGAAATTCGGTGACGCGGCGCAGATTTGGTCAGATAGTCGGGCTTGTCGATCTGACCTTCAATCTCCCAAGAACCGGGCGGGCCTGTGCCTTCGGGACCGAGCCACAGCACCAGATCGGCGCGATCGAGCGCTTCCAAGGCGCGCTCAATTCCGATAGCCTCGACCACATCATTCACCGCATCGTGCAGCCCAGCAGTGTCAGCGAACAAAAACGGCACCCCGGCGATTGCCACCGGGCGAGTCAGAACATCGCGGGTAGTTCCGGCGATCGGCGTCGCTATCGCTGCTTCGGCCTCAACCAACGTGTTGAAAAGGGTGCTTTTACCGGCATTTGGCGGCCCAGCGATAACGACCCGAAAGCCTTCTTTGAGCACAGCTGCGCGGGGCCGATCAAGCCAGTCTTTGATCGCGCTGGCCAACCCAGCGATCCGCACCGCGAAGTCGGCCGGCAGGGTGGCGACATCGTCCTCATCGCCGAAATCCAGCACCGCCTCGACCGCGGCGGAAAGCCCGAGCAGTTCATCGCGCCAACCCGCAACATCGCGTGAGAACGCTCCGCCCGCCATCGCCATCGCCGAAAGCCGCTGCAACTCGGTCTCAGCTTCCAGCAAGTCAGCCAGCCCTTCGGCTTCGGCCAGATCAATCTTGCCGTTGGCAAAAGCGCGGCGGGTAAACTCGCCAGGTTTGGCGCGGCGCAGGCCGGGCAGAGCTGCTAAAGCCGTTTCCACCGCCGAGATCACAGCCCGACCGCCGTGGCATTGCAGTTCAACGGTATCCTCGCCAGTTTCCGTCCCCGGACCAGGCAGCCACAACACCAGCGCTTCATCGATAATTGCGCCCTGACGGTCCCGCAGCCGGGCCAAAGCAGCGCGGCGCGGCGACGGAACCCGTCCGGCCAGTGCAAACAAGGCATCCCGCGCTTTAGGCCCGCTAACCCGCACCACCCCGATCGCGGCAGGCGGCGCTCCGCTGGACAGGGCAAAGATCGTGTCACTCATGAGACAGTGCCTAGCAGGTCGCTGCCTGCCGGGGGAGGATCAATCGTCCTTTTTCTTCTTGCCCGCTCCGGCGGCAAAAGCACTGCCGCTCTCAACAAATTGCTGAAACAGTTTCAGCCCGACCTGGCCCATCGGCGCAAGATTCTTGGCAAAATCCTGCACTTGCTCAACCGAACTCGCGCCCTTCATCGCCTTTGAGATCACATCGACATAGACCGAATTGGCCTTGCTGAGATCAGGCAGCCCCAGAAAGTCTCGCGCTTCTTCCGGGGTGCATTCTACTTCAACACAAACTTTCATCGCAAACTCCTTTGCCGCACCCAGCATCCTCAGCGCGCAAGCTGGCATAGGGCCTTCACAAAGTCCAATGCGCGATTAAGGATGCTGAAAACCCCGATTGGAGCCATCCACCATGTCCGAACTTGTCCAGATCCCCTCACTCAAGTCCGATGGGACGATCCCGGCCTATGTCGCGCGGCCCGCCGAACCGCCGAAGGCCGCGGTCATTGTGATCCCAGAGATCTTCGGTGTGAACTCAGGTATCCGCCAGAAAGCAGATAAGTGGGCCGCTGCGGGCTATCTGGCGGTGGCGCCTGATATTTTCTGGCGCTTTGCCCCCGGGGTAGAACTCAACCCCGATGTTGAAGCTGAGCTGCAGCAGGCGTTCGGCTATTTCCAGCAGTATGACGCCAGTGACGGGGTCTATGACATTGAATCAGCCATCAAATGGATCCGCAGCCAAAGCGTGAGCAAGGTTGGCTGCGCCGGTTACTGTCTCGGCGGGCGGCTCGCTTACATGGCAGCCGCGCGCACCGATATTGACGCTTCGGTTGGTTATTACGGGGTGATGATCGATACGATGCTGGATGAAGCGCACCACATCGCCAAGCCGCTGATGCTGCATATTCCCACTGCGGACCATTTCGTATTGGCCGCAGCACAAGCCGCAATTCACGCCGGGCTGGGTGATCACCCGCGCGTTACGCTCCATGATTACCCGGGGCTCGACCACGGCTTTGCTGCCGAAATGGGTGACCGCCGCGATCCTGCTGGGGCCGAGCTGGCCGATAGCCGCACCGCCGCGTTTCTGGCGGAGCATCTGGCATGAGCGCGGCCCATCAGGGCGTAGCCGCCTGGCACGCCTATATGGCAAGCGGCGGCAATGCCGATCTGCTTTCCGCCCAAGTCGCCGACGACGCGGTGTTCCACTCGCCGGTGGTCCACAGCCCGCAAGAGGGCAAAGCCAAAGTCATGCTCTACCTACTCAGCGCTGCCAAAGTACTCGGCAATGACAGCTTCGCCTATGTCCGCGAGATTGTCGACGGCGACAATGCGCTGCTGGAATTTACCAGCGAAATCGACGGAATCAAGATCAACGGAATTGATCTGATCCAGTTCGGCGATGACGGCAAGATCAAGGATTTCAAAGTGATGGTCCGCCCGGTCAAAGCAGTCAACAAGCTCTGGGAAATGATGGGGGCCCAGCTTCAGGCAGCCGGGTAAAGCTGTCCGCGCAGAAACTCCAACCGCTCCTGCACGCCGGCCAACGGCAAATCCGCCACCTGGTACCCATACCGCCGCCACGCCGCTGTCACTGCTTCGTCGCTGGCGACGGCTTGCTCCCAGTTCTGGATCCGCTCATGGTCTTGGACATAGATCGCGGCCCAGGCGGGAGCCCGCAAGATCGGGCCGGAGTAGCGCAAGTTGCGGCAGGCCTGATCGACCGCTCGGGGGATCGGCAGGCCCGACACGTCGAGAAATCCGGCCACATCGGGAAAGCCGCGATCAAACAATACTGGGCTGGGGTACCCGGCGTAGCGCTCAAATTCGTGTACGTGAGCCTCAGTCATAGCTTCGGCGAAGCCAAGCGGGTCGGCGGCACGCAGATCCATTCCGCCTGGTTCCTGCAGGATCCGCCGCGCTACTTCGGGCGAAGTGCGATAGCCCGCTGCTGTTGCAGCATCGAGCAATGTGGTCTTGCCCGCCCCCGGCGCGCCGGTGATCACCGCCTGCCGGATGTCGAGGGCACTCACGCTGCGGTGCCGATTCGCAGGCCGCCTGCCGCGCTCCACTCTGCCTCGGTGGGTGGTTCCCATAGGCCTTCCATGAAATCGAACATTCCCCGGTCAACGCACAGCGAATAGGTTTCGCCCTTCTCTGCATTGCGCTGTTCGACCCGCCTCCAACGCTCGTCCGTTGGCACGTCGACAAAGTGCACCGCGGCACTCAACCCCGCCTGCTCAGCCAGAGCGCGGAACTTGTCGCGGTGTGCCGTTGTGGTGAAACCCAAGTCGAGCAAGGCGGGCAGTCCGCGCGCAGCGGCTTGCTGGGCCATGGCAAAGATCTGCGCCTCACAGCGATTAACCCGCTCCATCGCCCAGGCAAATTCGATCGGCTGCGGACTGTCGGCCCAGAACAGCGCGACCATCCATTCGTCGATCGAGAACCGCAGCGCCCCCAGTTCGTCAGCCAGCTTGCGGGCATAGGTGCTCTTGCCTGCACCCGTGCAACCAACCACCAGAAGCAGGTCGGCAGTCACGGTTCCAACCTATTGATTCATAGTCGCGAAGAAGTCTTCGTTGGTCTTGGAATCCTTCATCTTGTCGAGCAGGAATTCCATCGCGTCGATGGTACCCATCTGCATCAGGATCCGGCGCAGAACCCACATTTTCGAAAGCTTGTCCTTCTCGACCAGCAGCTCTTCCTTGCGGGTCCCGCTTTTGCCGACATCGAGCGCGGGGAAGATGCGCTTGTCCGCGACCTTGCGGTCCAGCACGATTTCCGAGTTGCCGGTGCCCTTGAACTCTTCGAAAATCACTTCGTCCATGCGGCTTCCGGTATCGATCAAGGCAGTGGCGATGATCGACAGGCTGCCACCTTCCTCAATGTTACGCGCCGCACCAAAGAAGCGCTTGGGGCGCTGCAGGGCGTTGGCGTCAACGCCGCCGGTCAGCACCTTGCCCGATGAGGGGACGACAGTGTTGTAGGCGCGGCCAAGCCGGGTGATCGAATCGAGCAGAATCACCACGTCGCGCTTGTGCTCAACCAGCCGCTTGGCCTTTTCGATCACCATTTCAGCAACTTGCACGTGCCGTGTCGCGGGCTCATCAAAGGTCGAGGAGATAACCTCGCCCTTCACGCTGCGCTGCATGTCGGTGACTTCCTCGGGCCGTTCGTCGACCAGCAAGACGATCAGGAATACCTCTGGATGATTGTCAGTGATCGCTTTGGCGATGTTCTGCAGCAGCACGGTCTTGCCGGTGCGCGGCGGGGCGACGATCAGCGCGCGCTGGCCCTTGCCTTGCGGCGAGATGATGTCGATCACCCGGGCTGACTTGTCCTTGACCGTCGGATCGAGCGTATCGAGATTGAGCTTCTCGTCCGGGTAAAGCGGGGTGAGGTTGTCGAAATTGACCCGGTGACGGACCGCCTCGGGATCATCGAAATTGACGCTGATCAGCTTGATCACCGCGAAATAGCGCTCACCGTCCTTGGGTGCGCGGATTTCACCTTCAACGGTGTCTCCGGTGCGCAGGCCCCATTTGCGGACCTGATTGGGCGAGACATAGATGTCGTCCGGTCCGGCGAGATAATTGGCCTCGGGGCTGCGCAGGAAGCCGAAACCATCCGACAGCACTTCGATCGTGCCGATACCGAGGATCTGCTCCCCGTCTTCAGCCAGCTCCTTCAGGATGCCGAACATGATGTCCTGGCGGCGCAGGGTCGATGCGCCTTCAACGCCCAGCTCTTCGGCCATTTCGACCAGCTCGGCAGGGGTTTTTTTCTTGAGTTCTTTGAGATGCATTGCTGCGAAATTCCGTTTGAAAAGTTCAGTTTTTTGAATGGCCAGCGGTCTATGGGCTTGGAGAAAGCAGACCCGTCCGCGTCAAATGCGCGGTCATTGCCGGAACGAAGATGTGCGAATATGCCCGGTTGCGCGGCAAGTCAACGGATCAGAATGGTTTGACGACCACCAGGACAACGATCAGTGCGGCAGCGATACCAGGTATTTCATTGAGCAAGCGAAGCCGCCTGCCTGATAGCTTGCGCATCCCCCGGGCCAGCGAAGCGGCGTATCCAGCCAGCCAGATGTGGTAGGCGCTGAGCGCGAACACCAATGCCAGCTTGGCGTGAAACCAGCCCTGCCCGACAGCCCCGGTGGATACCGCCAGCGCCAAACCAAGCACCCAGACAACCACCAGCGACGGCCACATGATGATTTTGAGAAGTTTCCCTTCCCGGTCAATCCATTGTGTATTTTCGGGCGAATTCGGCGCG
>JAYURW010000152.1:0-37192 GCA_043756025.1 Novosphingobium sp.
CGGTGGTAGAGCGGCAGGCTGTGCATCACTCCAGCCAATCGGGCACGCGTTCAGCCGCGCTGATCGCTTCGGGCAGGATCCGGTCGGCCACCACCGCAAATTTATCGCCATCGACCATCACTTCGCAAACGAAGCCACGGCTGTTGTACGAACTGGCCATGGTTGCGCCATAAGCCCCGGCGGTGCGAAACACCGCCAGATCGCCCGCTTCCAATGCATCCACATCGCGGCCCATCGCAAAGGTATCGCCGGTTTCGCAAATCGGGCCGACCACGTTGGCCACCATCCGGCTGCCACTGGGCGCTACCCCATCGATATCGTGCCAGGCGCCGTACATCGCCGGGCGGGCGAGATCGTTCATCGCCGCGTCAACCACCACAAACGGTGCGCCGTTCGAGCTGCGCTTGACGCGGATTACCCGGGTCAGCAGCACGCCGGCGTTGCCGCAGATCACCCGGCCCGGCTCGAACATCAAGGTTACGTCCCAATCGGCAGTGACCCGTGCAATCATCGCCGCGTAGGCTTCCGGCGAAGGAAACTCCTCGCCCGCCTTGTACGGCACGCCCAGCCCGCCGCCGAGATCGGCATGGGTTACACTTTGGCCCGCCGCGCGCAGATCAGCCAGCAAATCGCCGACTTTGCCAAAGGCCTCTTCGAACGGTTCGAGGCTGTTGAGCTGGCTGCCGATATGCACCGCCACGCCGCGCAGATTCAGCCCCGGCAGTGCGGCCAAGCTGCTGTAAATCTCGACCGCGCGATCAATTGGTACGCCAAATTTGTTTTCAGCCTTGCCGGTCGAAATCTTGGCATGAGTGCGGGCATCGACATCGGGATTGACCCGCAGCGCGCACTGCGCGGTCAGGCCGCGGGCGGCCGCCAATTCGGAAAGCTCGGCGCCTTCTTCTTCGCTCTCAAGATTGAACTGCCCGATCCCGGCGTCGAGCGCGGCGATCATCTCGTAGTGCTGTTTGCCGACCCCGGAAAAGACGATGTCCTCAGGCGCCATCCCGGCGGCCAGCGCGCGGGCCATTTCCCCGCCCGAAACGACATCGGCGCCCAGCCCTTCGCGCTGCATTACCCGCAGCACGGCCAGGTTGGGATTGGCCTTGATCGCAAAGGCAATGTGGACGCGCGGCAGGATCGCCAGGGCATCGCGGAAAACCTGAGCTTGGTGCTGCAAGGTGGCGCGTGAATAGACATAAACCGGGGTGCCAACGGCCTCGGCAATCGCGGTCAGCGGCAGGTCTTCGGCGTGAAGCACGCCGCCGCGAAATTCAAAATGATCCATGGGAAATTACTCGTCGTCGGAAGGGGGCAGATCGAACGGGTCTTGGAGGCGCTCCTCCGACCGTTTTCGCAGTTCGACGCTGCGTTCCGGCGCAGCCTGCGGCGTCGTCTTCTGCAGGTTTTCCGCCGTTTCGCGGCCTTCACGGCCATAGGGCGCAACCGGCAACTGCTGACCAGTCGCGGGGTTCAAGGGCGCGGTTGCTCCGCACCCGGTTAGGGCCAGCAACAGCAGAGGAACTGCAAAGCCGCGCATGGAATTCACTCCAGACCCAGCGCAAGACGCGCTGCGGACACTTGCGTCCTTACCTGATCAGGCGCGGTTCCGCCATAGCTGGCGCGCGCCGCCACCGATGCCTCGACCGATAGCGCCGCAAACACCCGGTCATCGATCCGGGCATCAATCGCCTGCAAATCACCCAGCGCCAGCTGATCCAGCGCCACGCCCTTGGTTTCCGCCAGTTTCACTGCCGCCCCGGTGATGTGGTGCGCTTCGCGGAACGGGATCCCGGCGGCGCGGACCAGCCAATCGGCAAGGTCGGTCGCGGTGGCATAGCCAAGTTCGGCGGCTGCGCGCATCCGGTCGGTGCGAAACGCCGCGCCTTCGATCATCCCGGTCATCGCGGCAAGGCTCAGCGTGAGCAGGCTGGCAGCCTCAAACACCGGCGGCTTATCGTTCTGCATATCTTTCGAATAGGCCAGCGGCAGGCCTTTCATAGTCATCATCAGGCTGGTCAGGCAGCCGGCAATCCGGCCCGAATGCCCGCGCACCAGTTCCGCTGCATCAGGGTTCTTCTTTTGCGGCATGATCGAACTGCCGGTCGAAAGGCTATCGGGCAAAGTCACAAACCCGAACGGCTGGCTGGCCCAGATGATCAGTTCTTCGGCCAGCCGCGACAGATGCAGCGCCGTTTGCGCCGCTGCCATCAGGTAATCGAGCGCGAAATCACGGTCGGATACCGAATCGAGGCTGTTGCGAGTCGGTTCAGCAAAACCTAGCGCCGCTGCGGTAGCGTGGCGATCAATCGGGAACCCGGTCCCGGCCAAAGCCGCTGCGCCGAGCGGAGACTGCCCGGCCCGGCAATGCGCATCGGTCAAACGCGAACGATCGCGCTCCAGCATTTCGTAATAGGCCAGTAAGTGATGCCCCAGCGTGACTGGTTGCGCGGTTTGCAGATGGGTGAAACCGGGCATGATCGATCCGGCGTGTTCACCTGCGCGGGTCACCAGCGCCACTTGCAGCGCCTTTAGCCCGGCATCAGCCGCCACCATCGCCTCGCGCACCCACAGCTTGAAATCGGTTGCGACCTGATCGTTGCGGCTGCGGGCGGTGTGAAGCCGTCCTGCCGTAGCGCCAATCAGTTCGGCCAAGCGGCTTTCGGTGGTCATGTGGATGTCTTCAAGGTCCCAGTCCTCGGGCACGCCGTGGGCTTCGTATTCGGCAGCAATCTGGTCCAGCCCGTCCGCGATCAGCGCGGCATCGCCGGCCGAAACGATAGCTTGAGCACCCAGCATTGCGACATGGGCCTTGCTCGCAGCGATGTCTTGCCGCCACAGGGCCTTGTCGAACGGGATCGAGGCATTTATCTCGCGCATGATCGCGGCGGGCCCTTCGGCGAACCGGCCGCCCCACATCGAATTGGAACCTGCTGTGCTGTCATCCCGCTTGCTCAACGCCGCTATCCCCACTTGCACTCTGATCGCTTGTGCTGTGCTGCTTGGCGGATGCGATAGGCAAAGCGGGGAAAGCGCGCAACCGCAAGCATCATCCGCCGCCCCGGCCACCCCCGCAGCAGCCGGGACGATTGATCGTTCACGCAAAGGCAGTCAGCTGCCCGATTTCCTGCTGACCGACCCGGCGGGCAAGGAATTGCGGCTGCAATCGCTGCAGGGCAAGCCGCTGCTGATCAACCTGTGGGCAACCTGGTGCGCGCCCTGCGTGGCCGAACTGCCCGCGCTGGATGCGCTCGCCGGAACGCTCGATGGCAAAGTCAAAGTGCTGTCGGTCAATCAGGATTCGGGCGAACCAGAAAAAGCCGGGGCATTCCTCAAGCAACGCGGGGTGACCCGGCTGGAACCATGGCTAGACCCCAAAGGCGATCTGGCGTTCCATTTTGAGGCACCCAGCCTACCGATCACCGTGCTCTATGGCAGCGATGGCCGCGAGGTCTGGCGGATTATCGGTCCGCGTGAATGGGGCGATGCCGAGACGCTGGGGCTGATTGCCGAAGCCAAATAGCGGGCTGGCCTAACCGGGATTTGAACGCCGAGAGCGTGCCCCTTCGCTTGCGCCCCGCGAGTTTTCGGGAAGATGTCCCCCGGACACAGCTTTGACCAGAACCGAGATTTGAACGCCGAGAGCGTGCCCCTTCGCTTGGGCTCGGGAGTTTTCGGGAAGATGTCCCCCGGACATCTTCTCTTTCCGAAAACTGGTGGGCGCTGACGGGCTCGAACCGCCGACCCTCTCGGTGTAAACGAGATGCTCTACCAACTGAGCTAAGCGCCCCGGCCTGCGGCCAAGGCCTGCGCCCCTAGCTGAAGTTCATGGCGGTGGAAAGTCCTAAACCAGCCGCGCCGCATTGGCGCCCAGTTCGGCGAAGTAGCGGGCCATGGCATCGCTGGCCTTGTCGGTCAGCGTGATGAACGCGCGGCGGCGATCGGTTTCATCCTCTACCCGTTCGAGCAGCGCGGCATCGATCATCTGCCCGATCCAGCGCAACGCCGTCGTCGGCGGAACGCCGCTGGCGATGCAAAGCGAGGTTACCGAAACGCGGGTATGCTCGGCCCGTGCCGCGGTCAGATCGAGCAGCATATCCCAGGCCGGATCGCCAAACAGATCGCCATCAAAAAACCGCGCACGCAATTGCCGTTGGCGGATGATCCGCCGTACCAGCCGCGGATCGGGCAGCGCCGGACGCGCCGCGCGGATCAACCGGTCGTTGCTATCGCTATCGGGGGCACCGGCAAATGCCAGCCGCGGGCTTTCAAAGCGGAACGCACTGTCGGCCTCACCCGCACCACCAGCAGGCGGAGTTAGCCGATCAAGCCGCGCGGCGATCTGGCTGACTTGTTCAGTCAGCCGCAACAGCGCCAGCCGGTCATCATCAGAAAGTTCCCGCACGCGCAAATGCGTGGCTTGACCCAGCACCCGGCCCAGCGCCAACACCCGCTCAGCCCGGCCCGGATCAACCAGAATTTGCGCGCCCGATTGATCGAGGCAGCCAAACACATCGTCAAGTGCCGCGACACTGGTCGAAACCACCAAGCACGCGCCCGAATTCGCCACACGCATATCGAGCCTAGCCAAGGCAGCCAGCGCCGCTCCATCGACTTCGGGGCAATCGAGCAACACCACATCACCCAGCGGCCGCGCCTCTCCGCTCAGCAGCGCGGCAATCCCGGCGACTTCGCCCATCCGGAACCCCGCCGCCACCGCATCGTCCCGAATCTGGTCGCGCAGGTGCACCCGGTCCGCATAGAGCGACAAGGCCAGCGGCATTCCGGCGGCATCGCTCACCGGTGTGTCATAAGCAAAATTGGCCGGGGATGCTGCGCTTGCCATGGAAATGCCCTCCGATTCGATGGAACAAGAGTAGAACAACCAAAGATCATGTCAAGAATAGTTCTAACTCAGGGGACAATCTCGATCGGCGTCCCATCGGGCACCGCTTCCCACAGCGCCTCAATCTCGTCGTTGGCCAGTGCGATGCAGCCATCGGTCCAGTCGCCCGGAATCCGGCCCATGGGCAGGTCACCCGGCTGGCCGTGGATCATAATCAACCCGCCCGCGCTGCGCCCCTGCGCCGCCGCAAAGGCGCGGTGTTGGCCCTGCGGATAGTCAATATGGAACGAAAGCGTGAAGGCGCTATCGGGGTTGCCGTAATCGATCAGAAACCGGCCTTCGGGCGTCTTTTCATCCCCCTCAAATTGCTTGGCCCCGACCGGCTGATCCCCGAGCTGGATGCCCCGGATCACATGGACCGAACCATCGGCGCCATACAACGTCATCGTCCGCGCCGCCTTGGCGACAAGGATGTGGTCAACCTCGGGGAAAGCCAGCGGCGGCGCGGGCGTGGCGGTACCGGTGAGCAGCAGGAGCGCAAACAGGATGGCCGCCCGCGGCATCCGCCGATCAATCCACAAACGGATCGCGGACCAGGATCGTATCGTCGCGCTGCGGACTGGTGCTGACCAGTGCCACCGGGGTTTCGATCAGCTCTTCGATCCGGCGGATGTATTTGATCGCCTGCGCGGGCAGATCGGCCCACGACCGTGCGCCCGCAGTCGTCCCGCTCCAGCCTGCCATTTCCTCATAGACCGGCTCGACCGCGGCCTGATCGGCGGCATGGCTGGGGAAATAATCGAGGTCTTGGCCGCGCAATTTATAGCCAGTGCAGATCTTGACCGTTTCGAACCCGTCGAGCACGTCAACTTTGGTCAGCGCAATCCCGGTGACGCCGCTGATCGCGCAGCTTTGCCGGGTCAACACCGCATCGAACCAGCCGCAGCGGCGCTTGCGGCCGGTAACGGTGCCAAATTCGTGGCCGCGTTCGCCCAGCCGCTGGCCGGTTTCATCTTCCAGCTCGGTTGGGAACGGGCCGCTGCCGACGCGGGTGGTATAGGCTTTGACGATCCCCAGCACGAACCCGACTGCGCCCGGGCCCAAGCCCGATCCGCTGGCCGCAGTGCCGCTGACGGTGTTGGAGCTGGTGACGAACGGATAGGTGCCGTGATCGACATCGAGCAGCACGCCTTGCGCGCCTTCGAACAAGATCCGCTTACCGGCCTTCTTCGCCTCATTCAGCGTCCGCCAGACCGGCTTGGCAAAAGGCAGCACGAATGCGGCAATATCCCACAGATCGGTGAGCAACCGCTCGCGGTCGATCGGGTCTTTGCCAAACCCGATCCGCAGCGCATCGTGATGGGCGCAAATCCGGTCCAGCTGCGGGCCCAGATCATCGAGGTGCGCCAGATCGCAGACCCGGATCGAGCGGCGGCCAACCTTGTCTTCATAAGCCGGGCCAATCCCGCGCCGGGTGGTGCCAATTTTGCCGGCACCACTGGCATCTTCGCGCAGAGCATCGAGATCGCGGTGGAACGGCAGGATCAGCGGGGCGTTTTCGGCGATTTGCAGGTTTTGCGGGTTTATCTCGACGCCCTGCCCCTTGAGCTTGGTTACTTCATCGCGAAAGTGCCAGGGATCGAGCACCACGCCATTGCCGATCAGGCTTAGCGTGCCGGTGACGATACCGGAGGGGAGCAGGCTGAGCTTGTAAACGTTGTCGCCGACAACCAGCGTGTGCCCGGCGTTGTGGCCGCCCTGAAAGCGGACCACGGCATCGGCGCGGCTGGCCAGCCAATCGACAATCTTGCCCTTGCCTTCATCGCCCCACTGAGCGCCGATCACGGTAACATTGGCCACGGAAATTCCTTTGCAAGGGCTTTAAATCCGTGCCGCGCACTAGGCGAAGCGGGGAACAAGAGCAAGGCACGGCTTGCCCGGCCTGCGCGACAATCCGCGACAATTTGCGGCTGGCGCAGAAACTATTGCGCAATAGTCTGGCCGCAAAGGGAGAACACCAATGCGAAAGACACTTATCCTTAGCCTGACGGTTGCGGTCATGCTTGCCGGAACTCTTGCCGAAGCCCGGCCCGGTGACCGGCTGCGCGCGCGGCTCGGCGGGGTCAATGCCGCATCGACAATCCCCCAGCCGCCGGGCAAGCAGACGCTCAGCTATGGCAGTGATCGGTTGCAAAACCTCGATTTCTATCCGGCTGCAAACGGCAACACGCGCGCCCCGCTGGTGGTCTTTGTCCACGGCGGCGGGTGGAAACGCGGGAGCAAGGACAACGGCACTGGCCAGTGGAAAGCCCCGCACTATACCGGCCTCGGCTATGCTTTCGCCTCGATCAATTACCGGCTGGTGCCCGGCGCTACCGTGGAACAGCAGGGTGCCGATATCGCCGCTTCGCTCCGCACGCTGATTGGCAATGCCGCGCGGCTGGGCTTTGATCCCGCTCGGATCGTGATCATGGGCCACAGCGCGGGCGCGCATCTGGTCGCGCTGGTCGGGACGGACGAGAGCTACTTGCGCGGCGCAGGCCTCAGCTTTGCCAGCATCGACGGGGTAATCCCGATCGACGGTGCGGCCTATGACGTGACGCAGCAAATGCGGCAAGGTCCGGGGATGATGAAAGACACCTATGTGCAGGCCTTTGGCAATGATCCTGCCCGCCAGCGTAGGCTATCCCCGACGCTGCAAGCAGTTGCACCCAATGCGCCCCAGTTCCTGATCATCCATGTCGGGCGCGAAGATGGTGTGGCCCAGTCGATCAAGCTGGAAGCGGCGCTGAAAAAGAGCGGAACGCAGGTTCAGCGCCAGCAGTTCGGTGGGAGCGGCATGAAAGGTCACATGGAAATCAACCGCAGTCTGGGTGATCCGGCCTATGCCGCTACCCCGGTGGTCGATGCCTGGCTGAAACGGGTGTTTGGGGATTAGATTTTTACAGCCTCTCCAGCCAGCAGCCGGTGCGTGCAGCCCAGCGCCAAAGGATCACACTCGGCGCAGATCGCCGCCAAAGTACGCCAGCCGATTGCGTGGAGCCGTTCGGCGTGGACCGGGTCATGGCCAAGCGGGAGGAACAGCGTATCGCGGACCAATTCGGCGCCCGCCAGCGCGTCAATCAGCGCATCGGGGTAAAGCGAAAACCCGATTGCCGGTTCATCAAGCCCAAGGATCCGGTACGAACCGCCCCGGCCCAGTGCGCCCGAAACGCCATCGGCATAGATCGTGAAGCCGAACCACGATTGGTATTCAAAACCGTGGCGTTCGCTGGGGTCGAGCGTCAACCGGGCTTTGCTGCCCAGCCGTTCGGCGACTTCACGCAAGCCCGCAATCCGCGATGACAGCGCCCCGCCCGCATCAATCGCCGCGAGCCGCTCAATCGCGCGGTCAAACGGCCCGATTGCGGTCAGCAACGGCAGATAGGCCGCGCCGCCGGCCTCAACCAGCCCGCCAGCATCCTTGGCGTCCAGCTCGCGCCGGACGGCCTCGATCTTGTCCGCAGCCAGCGGCAGCGCCCCATGGCCATCGACTCCGGCCAGAGTATCAACCAGATCGGGCAGAGTGAAATCCACCGAGAGGCCGGTTGCGCCCGCTGCGCTCAGCGCTTCGATTGCCACCGCGATGATCTCACCAGCGGCGGCAACGCTGTCACTGCCGATCAGTTCCGCCCCCAATTGGAGCCGTTCGCGGGTCGGGTCGAGCCCATCGCCTTTGATCGTCAGCACCTGCCCCGCATAGCACAGCCGCAACGGCCGCGCCGCATTGGCCAGCGCGGTCGCCGCGATCCGCCCGACCTGCACCGTAATATCGCTGCGCAGCGCCAAAGTCCGCAGGCTGGCGGGATCGACGAACCGGAACATCCGGCGCGGCTGAACCCCGGCCATCCGGCTAGCCAACGACTTTTCAAACTCAATGCTGGGCGGCTGGACCCGGTCATAGCCATGAGCATCAAGCACATCGATCACCGCCCGCGTCACCCGCGCAGCGGCAGCAGCAGCGGCGGGCAGCCGGTCTTCAAGCCCCTCGGGCAACAGGTCGCGATCGGAATCTTGCATGGTGCGTTCCCGTTGCCCGAACTGACTTCAGAACGCCAGCGCCATTGCCCGCTTGACGCCCGGCAGCACGCGAACCTGCTCCAGCAGCGCCAACTCAACTTTGTTGTCGACTGAGAGCAGCAGCACCGCTTCCCCGCCAGCCTCACGGCGGCCCAGGTTGAACGTGCCGATGTTGATGCTGCGCTCGCCCAGCAGAGTTCCGATCCGGCCGATAAAGCCGGGGGCGTCCTCGTTGACAATATACATCATGTACCCAGCCATTTCGGCCTCGACCTTGATCCCGAACAGTTCGACCAGCCGCGGCTCGCGGTTGGAGAACAGCGTGCCTGCGACCGAGCGTTCGCCAGCATCGGTCTTGACCGAAACCCGGATCAGGGTGTGGTAATCGCCTTCCTTCTCGGACCTGACCTCGCGGACTTCCATCCCGCGCTCTTTGGCGAGGAACGGGGCGTTGACCATGTTGACGGTGTCGGACTGGACCCGCAGGAACCCGGCCAGCACAGCGGCGACAATCGGCTTGATATTCAGCTCGGCCGCCGCACCTTCGGCATGGATCGAGATGCGCGGAATCGAGCCGGTGGTCAGTTGCCCGATCATGCTACCCAGTTGTTCGGCCAGCGCCATATAGGGCTTGAGCTTGGGCGCTTCCTCGGCGCTCAGGCTTGGCACGTTGAGCGCATTGGTGACCCCGCCATTGACCAGATAATCGGCCATTTGTTCAGCCACCTGCAGCGCGACATTGACCTGCGCCTCGTTGGTGCTGGCCCCAAGATGTGGGGTGCAGATAAAGCCCGGCGTGCCGAACAACGGCGACACCTTGGCCGGTTCAACCGCGAACACATCAAGCGCCGCGCCCGCAACCTGCCCGCTGTCCAGCGCCGCCTTCAGCGCTGCCTCGTCGATCAGGCCGCCGCGCGCGCAGTTGATGATCCGCACGCCCTTTTTGGTCTTGGCGAGGTTTTCAGCCGAGAGGATATTGCGGGTCTGGTCGGTCAGCGGGGTGTGCAGCGTGATAAAATCGGCTTTGGCCAGCAGCCCATCAAGCTCGACCTTTTCGACGCCCATTTCGACCGCGCGTTCGGGGGTCAGGAACGGATCGAACGCCACGACTTTCATTTTCAGGCCGAGCGCGCGGCTCGCCACGATCGAGCCGATATTGCCCGCACCGATCAGGCCGAGCACTTTGCCGGTCACTTCGACGCCCATGAAATCGTTCTTGGGCCATTTGCCGGCTTGGGTCTGGGCGTTGGCCTCCGGAAGCTGACGGGCAAGCGCGAACATCAGCGCGATGGCGTGTTCAGCCGTAGTGATCGAGTTGCCGAACGGGGTGTTCATCACCACCACGCCTTGCGCCGAAGCGGCCGGAATATCGACATTGTCGACGCCAATCCCGGCCCGGCCAATCACTTTCAGATTGGTCGCGGCGGCCAGGATTTCCTTGGTCACTTTGGTTGAGCTGCGGATGGCCAGACCATCATAATCGCCGATCCGGGCAATCAGCTGTTCGGGGGTTTCGCCGGTGATGACGTCCACATCGCAGCCTTGATCGGCAAAAATGCGGGCGGCGTTGGGGTCCATCTTGTCAGAAATAAGTACGCGGGGCTTGGTCATTGTCTTGTCCTGTTCGTCGTCCCCGGCTTGACCGGGGCCGCTGGCCGCCGGACGCAAGGGTGGAATTGTGAAGCCAGCGGTTCCCGCATTCGCGGGGACGACGGGCTAGGCCTTGGCGCTTTCGTAAGCCCAGTCGAGCCAAGGCCCGAGCGCCTGGATATCGGCGGTATCAACCGTCGCGCCGCACCAGATCCGCAGGCCCGGCGGGGCATCGCGGTAACCGGCAATGTCATAGGCCGCGCCGTGTTGTTCGAGCGCGCCTGCAAACGCCTTGATAAACGCTTCATCCGCGCCCTCAACCGTCAGGCAAACCGAGGTTTTCGAACGGTTCGCCGGATCAGCGGCCAGATGCCCCAGCCAAGGCCGATCTGCCACAATCTGGCCCAGCGCCTCGGCATTGGCGGTGCAGCGCGCCCTCAACCCTTCAAACCCACCAACCGACTTGGCCCATTCAAGCGCAAAAATCGCATCTTCGACGGCCAGCATCGACGGGGTGTTGATCGTCTCGCCTTTGAACACGCCTTCGGAAAGCTTGCCCTTCGACGTCAAGCGGAAAACCTTGGGCAGCGGCCAAGCCGGAGTGTAGTTTTCGAGGCGTTCGACTGCGCGGGGCCCAAGGATCAAGACGCCATGGCCGCCCTCGCCGCCCAGCACTTTCTGCCACGAGAAGGTCGCAACGTCGATCTTGTCCCACGGAATGTCATAAGCAAAAACGGCACTGGTCGCATCGGCAAAGGTCAGGCCTTCGCGGGTTGCCGGGATCCAGTCACCGTTCGGAACGCGCACGCCGCTGGTGGTGCCGTTCCAGGTGAACAGCACGTCGTCGGCAAAGTTGACTTGGCTAAGATCGGGCAGCTGGCCATAGTCAGCTCGGATCACAGTGGGGTCGAGCCTCAACTGCTTGACCGCATCGGTCACCCAGCCCTCGCCAAAGCTTTCCCAAGCCAGCGTGGTCACGCCGCGTGCACCCAGCATCGTCCACATCGCCATTTCAAAGGCGCCGGTATCACTGCCGGGGACAATGCCGATCCGGTGCGTATCGGGCAGGCCCAGCACTTCGCGCATCAGATCGATGCACAGCGCCAGACGCGACTTTCCGATCTTCGCACGGTGCGAGCGGCCAAGGCATTCGGTTGCCAGCTTGTCTGGGGAATAGCCCGGCGGCTTAGCGCAGGGGCCGGAAGAAAAGAACGGACGCGCAGGTTTGCGGGTCGGCATTGGTACAGTCATTGTAGTCTCTCCTTACAGAGAGCTCGCGCGGCGTTGGGACCGCGTGGCCCGGCGCCGCTCCTAAGCGCAGCGGGGCCCGAGTCAAGGCATAGCGGGATCGGTTCACCGGTTAGTGCCCGTTTGGCCATGCCAGCTAGGCAATTGTTAACCATTTTTCTGCCAGAACTATGCGTATGCGCAGTGTGCCTGCCCTTGTTCCGCTATTCGCCCTGCTCGGCGCGTGCAGCGTGCTGCCGCAAACCCGCGCGCCAGAGCAACAGACCAGCATCAAACGCTCTACCCAGATTTTCACGCCCCGCACCGAAGTGCGCGCCTGCCTGGCCGATCTGGGCGCGCGCAAAGCCGCATTCTCGCCGCTGCCTGACAAGTATTATGGCGCGGGCTGCTCAACGCTTGGCACGGTGCAACTGGCCCGGCTGAAAAGCGATTCCGCCAATCTGGCGCTGTCCAACCTTGGTCCGGTAACCTGTCCGCTGGCCGATACCTTCGCCGCTTGGGCCCGGTTCGGGGCCGACCGCGCGGCGCAGCAAATCCTCGGCAGTCCGATCGTCCGGATCGAAACGATGGGCAGTTACAACTGCCGCAACATCGCAGGTTCCAGCCGCCGCAGCGCCCACGCCACCGCCAACGCAATCGACATATCCGGGTTCGTGCTGGCCGATGGCCGCCGGATCACCGTAGCGGGCAACTGGAACGACAAATCACCGCAAGTCCGCAAGTTCTTCAGCGCCGTTCACGCCAGCGCCTGCAAGCGCTTTGGCACCGTGCTCGGCCCAGCCTACAACGCCGCGCACAAGGATCATCTGCACGTCGAGCTGGGCGGACGGGCGCTTTGTCGGTGAGGCCGGGAATTTTTTTCGCACTCGCGCTGGTCGGGGCTTGTACTTCAGGCGCCAATCCGAGCGAGGTGCCCGAAGATATGGCGCGACATCAACCGGGTGACGGATTGATTGAACTGCGCAAACTGTTCGCTGCGGGCCATGTGCGTGCCGCCACGCAAGCCGATATCGATGGTTATGTTCGCGCCGCCAATGCGGTCTTGCCCCCTGGCTCGCGCCCATTCAGCGCCGGATCGATGGTCCCGCGCTATACCTTGGTGCTGCTCCGCCCGTTCAAGATCACGCCGCAGATGGGCGAGATGACCGCGCGGCATATCATCGTGCCTGCCGGGGCGGGCAAGAACGACGACCCCAACCCGCTGTTCGGTTATTACGAGATGGCTACCGGGCGCTGTAATTCCCCCGGCAGCAATTGCCTTGGTGCCCCCAAAATGGACGAAGCTTGGCACGCCCGGGCCCGGCGGTTGAGCGGGGTGGAGCCAGCAAAGGAGGCCCTGTCCGACAGCGAGCGAGCGGCCGACAACTGGGCTGAAACTGGCAAAAAGACTGACACGGTCGAACGATCCAACGGCCCGCTTGGCCAGCTGCCCTGGAATTGAGCGGCGGGCGTTCTGCGAATAGCGATCTAAAGCCCGCGCACCGCGCCTTTGAGCAGAACCCGCGAATATAAGCGGTGAAAGCCAAGCAGTGCGCTGAACAGCAGTCGATCCGCGCGGGCTTTTGAGGGGATCACCGCCGAACCAAAGTGCAAGCGGGTGCCGCCTGCGATGGGGCGAACCATCAACCACGAGCGGGTCCGGCCCTGATAATCGCACAGCAAGATCTCGTCATCGCGGCGTGCTTCGACCGTCCAAGCTGAAAAACGATCCGTCTGGCCCGCCGCCAGCCGTACTACGTCCCCATCATCGGCGCGCCTGCCCAGCAATGCGCCCAGCAGCCAGCGTTCGGGCCGAAAAGCTGTGCTGGTGTAAAACGCGATGATCAGCTGGCCGAGATCGACTTCGCGCGGCACTTGCGCGGTATAGCAATCAACGTGGCCGCCCTCGGTCCGATAGCGTTCGAGCAGCGCGCCACCGGGCAATTGCGCCGGGGCCACCGCGCCGTTCATTTGCTGAAAAAGCTGTAATCGGGCAGCGAGTGGAACGCATTTTTCAGCGCCTCGCTCCACCCTGCCGAAACGGCTTGGTAATAGCTGTCCTGCGCGGTGATCCGGCGTTGATGCACGGGCTCGAACGCATCCTTTTCGATCACCATCAGATCGAGCGGCAGTCCGACCGACAGGTTGGCTTTGATGGTCGAATCAAAGCTGACCATCAGCAGTTTGACCGCATCTTCAAAGCTCATGTCGCGGCTGTAGCCGCGGATGATGATCGGGCGGCCGTACTTGGTCTCACCAATCTGGAAGAACGGCGTGTCAAAGCTGGCTTCGATGAAATTGCCTTCGGGGTAGATCAGGAACAGCCGCGGTTCGCCGCCCCGGATTTGCCCGGCAACGATGATCGAAGCGGTAAAGCTGCCGGCCGCCTCTTCGCCGTTCTGCTTGTCAGTCGCAGCGATTGTATCGCGCAGCAGCTTGCCGACACTGGTTGCAACCTGAAAAATGGTTTCGGCCTCCAGCAGCGAATTGTGCCGCTCGGGGTGTGCTTTGCTGCGCTCTTCGATCTGGCTGATTACGCCTTGGGTGGTGGCAAGATTTCCGGCGGTCAGGATCGTGATGATCCGCTCGCCCGGCACCGACCAGCTGTGCATCTTACGAAACACCGAGACATTATCGACGCCCGAATTGGTCCGGGTGTCGCTCATCAGCACCAGCCCCTTGTCGAGCAGCATTCCAACGCAATAGGTCAAGTGCCGGTCCCCTTCCCGACCCCGCCTACTGTTCCGCCTTCTGCTGTTCAACCGCCAAGCGGACTTCGAGCAAACTTTCCCCAGCTCCGTAGCTCATTCCGGTGATCGGCGCTGCTTCGCGGTAGTCGCGCCCGGTGGCGACGCGGACATAGCGTTCATCCGGGCTGATTCCGTTGGAAATATCAAACCCGACCCAGCCGAGATTTTCAATGTGTGCCTCGGCCCAGGCGTGACCGGCCTCTTGCTCGATCCGGTCGTTCATCATCAGATAGCCCGAAACATAGCGGGCCGGCACGCCCAGCGCGCGGGCAGCGCCGATAAAAATGTGGGCGTGGTCCTGACAAACTCCGGCGCCGATTGCTGCGGCTTCCTCGCCGCTGGTATGGACCGAGGTTTCACCCGCGACATAGCCCACCGCGCCCAGCACCAGCGTAGACAACTGATGCAACAGAGCCAGCGGCTGGTCTCGCGGTGCATCAACCCCGGCCATGATCGCGCGGATTTTCGGGCCGGGCCGGGTCAGCGCGGATTGGCCAAGAAAGGCCCACAACGGCATATGGCCTGAGTGATGCCCGATCACCCCGGCGCTATCGGCAGTGACGACCACCCCTTCGCAATGCACCTCAACCATCCGGGCGCCCGGCTCGACCGAGACCAGCACCGTCTGGTTGTGGTTGTGATCTTCGTACTGCACTTCGGTCCGCGCGCCGATCAGGTCCATCCGCCATTCGAGCACTTTCTGGCCCTGCGTGGTTTTGGGCGAAAGCCGCAGCCGCTGGAGCCCGTGCGCCACCGGCCGGGCAAATTCATAACGGGTGGTGTGTCCGATCCGCAACCTCATGCCCAAAAGCGCCTCATGCGTAAAACCGGTAATCGCGCTCAATCGCTTGGGCAACCTGTTGATTGGTGGCGATGAAGCCCTGAATAAACTGGTGCAGTCCGGTATCGAACACCGATTGAATCGTGCTGTCATGGAACCGTGTGCCAAGCCCGCGCAGCAGTTCGTGGGCTTCGGTTTCGTGGCCGTATTCGTGCGCGAGGCTGAACAGATTGGAGCGCAATTTGTCGACACAGAAATGCAAGGAGCGCGGGAAGCGCCGGTCGAGCACCAGGAATTCGGCTATCCCGCGTGGATCAATTGCTCCGGCATTCAGCCAGCGGTAGGCCCGGTCTCCCGAGACTGAGCGCAGCACGCTCTCCCACTGGACGTTGTCGAGGCTGGAGCCGACCCAGGCCAGCGACGGCAGCAGCACATAGTACTTCACGTCGAGGATCCGGGCGGTGCTATCACCGCGCTCAATAAAAGTGCCCAACCGCGAGAAATTATAGGCCTCGTTGCGCAACATGGACCCGTCAAAGGCCCCGCGCACCAGCGTCGCCTGCCGCCGGATCGTTGCCAGCACCTGCCCCAGCAGCGCCTCGCGGACCGGCCGGGCGAGCGCTTCTTTCAGCACCATCCAGGCTTCGTTGATCGCTTCCCAGACCTCGCGGGTCAACGCAGTCCGAACCGAGCGGGCGTTGCTGCGCGCTGCCTCGATCATTGCCAGCACCGACCCGGAATTGCTGCGATCCCGCAGCAGGTAATTCCACACCCGTTCCCCGGCATAGTCGTTGCCATAAGCGGCCTCAAAAGACCGGGTCTGGCCCATTGTGGTAATGACCGAGCGCCATTCCCCCTGGCTGGTTTCAGCATCGCGGGTCAGCGCCATCCGGAACCCCGCCTCGATCAGCCGCGCGGTGTTCTCCGCCCGCTCAAGATAGCGCGACATCCAGTAAGTGCCATTGGCGGTGCGGCCTAACATCTTAAGCCCGCTCCTCTATAGAGGAGGAGGTTGGGGGTGGTGGCGGCAAGGCGCCGCGATAACGGCAAGGCACCACCCCGCTGCGACTAGGCAGCACGCTGCCAAGTCTCGCAACCCCTCCTCTAAAGAGGATGGGTTCGAACCCGAGAGGTGACAATGGTCCCATCAGTCTTCCAACACCCAGCTGTCCTTGGTTCCGCCGCCTTGTGACGAATTGACCACCAGGCTGCCTTTTTTGAGCGCCACCCGGGTCAGCCCGCCGGGCGTGATATCAATCCCTTGCGGAGAAACCAGCACGAACGGGCGCAGATCGACGTGGCGCGGGGCGAGGCCGCCTTTGGTGAAAATCGGCACGGTCGAAAGCGACAGCGTCGGCTGGGCGATATAGTTCGCCGGCCTGGCCCGCAGTTTGGCCGCAAAATCGGCCAATTCCTTGCGCGATGAGGCCGGACCAATCAGCATCCCGTACCCGCCCGATCCGTGGACTTCCTTGACCACCAGATCGGCCAGATTATCAAGCACATAGGCCAGACTGTCTTTCTCGCTGCAGCGCCAGGTCGGCACATTGGCGAGGATCGGGCGCTCGCCAGTATAGAACTCGATAATCTCGGGCATGAACGAATAGATCGCCTTGTCGTCGGCGATTCCGGTGCCCGGCGCATTGGCAATGGTGATGCCGCCCGCGCGGTAGATGTCCATAATCCCCGGCACCCCCAGCGTGCTGGTCGGGTTGAAGCTGAGCGGATCGAGGTAGTCATCGTCAACCCGGCGGTAGAGCACGTCGATCGGCTCAAACCCGCGCGTCGTCCGCATCGCGACCCGGCCATCGACCACCCGCAGATCGGCACCTTCAACCAGTTCGGCACCCATCTGATCGGCGAGGAACGCGTGCTCGAAATAGGCCGAGTTATAGATACCCGGCGTCAGCACCGCGACCGTCGGGCGTCCATCGGCATTGGCTCCGGCCTGCGCCGGAGCGCAAGCGGCCAGGCTCTGCGCGAGGCGGCGCGGATAGTCCTGGACCGGGCGCACGTTCACCGCAGTGAACAGTTCCGGGAACATCGCCATCATCGTTTCGCGGTTTTCCAGCATATAGGAGACCCCGCTGGGGGTACGGGCGTTATCCTCCAGCACCATGAAATCGTCCGGCCCGGTCCGAACCAGATCAATCCCGACAATGTGGGTATAGACCCCGCCCGGCGGCGCGAGGCCGACCATCTGCGGCAGAAACGCGGCGTTTTCCGAAATCAGCCGCTGCGGCACCCGGCCGGCCCGGACAATCTCCTGACGGTGGTAGATATCGTGCAAAAACGCGTTGAGCGCGCGCACCCGCTGTTCGATCCCGCGCGTCAACTTGCGCCATTCGTGCGCGGTGACGATCCGCGGGATCATGTCGAACGGGATCAGCCGCTCTTCCCCGGCATCATCGCCATAAACGTTAAACGTGATCCCGGTCCGGCGAAAGAACCCTTCCGCCTCGATCCCCTTGCGCCGCAGCGCCGCCGCATCCTGCCCGTGCAGCCACTCACGATACCCCGCATAGGCCGGACGCACCGCGCCATCGGCATCGAACATCTCGTCAAAGCACGGCGGCTCGTGGCTCATTGCGGTAGCGTCCCCTTCGCCGATATGACTGCCCGATGGGGTGACAGAGTCAAGACGCTATTGCTGCACCTGCGAAATTGGGGGGAGCAGCACAACCCGGGGACACGCTATTGCGTGTCCCCTTGCAAGCGCGACCAAGCCAAAACTTGACGCTTCCCGCATTCCCCGCCAGTTTCCGCGAATGGACCGCCAGACTGCAATCGACTGCCTCAAGCGCAATCAGCCGCGCCTCGAAGCCATGGGGCTGGCGCGGGTGTCGCTGTTCGGCTCGACTGCGCGCGGACAGGCCAAGGCCGGTTCGGATGTGGACCTTGCCGTCACGCTCGATGAAAGTGCCGGGATCGACCTGTTCCGCTTCGCCGCGATTTCCGAACAGGTCCGCAAACTGCTCGGCGCGCCGGTCGATCTGGTGGTCGAACCCGCCCGCAACGCCCGTGTTCAGTCCGAAATCGACCGGGACCGGCTGCGTGTCTACTGAGCGCGAGGCGCTCCGGCTGCAAGACATCGTGGCTAATATCACGCGGATCGAAAGCCACGTTGCGGGCATGGATTTCGATGCCTTCGCAGCCGACGAAAAGACCATCGATGCGGTCGAGCGCTGCCTGCAAAGGATCACCGAAGCCGTGATCAAGATCGGCCCGCAGCGCATGGCCGAAATCTCACCCCGCACTCCAGTCGATGCCGTGCGCGGCTTGGGCAACCTGCTGCGGCATGACTATGACGGCGTTGATCTGGGCACGATCTGGCGGACGCTTGTGGGGAGCCTGCCAGATTTGAAGGCGGATTGTTTGGGGGCTTTGCGGGAGGTCTAGTTTGTGGGTTTATGGACGTGTCACCGTAATTCCGCCGCCCGTTGCCGCGCTGGGTAACATGGTGCGGAATGCCGGGGATCACAACGCGCGGGAGCCGGGCCATGCGCTAGACAAGGGGACACGGTATTCCGCGTCCCCTTTGGGTGATGCGGTTTTGCAACGCAGTTGAGTCATGGCTGGATTTGTGGGAGAGTTTAGGGGTTAAGTAAAGTGTCACCGTAATTCCCACCGTAATTCCGTAATTCCCGATACGCGTGACAGACGAAAGTTCAGTTGCTAGTTTGCTCAGGGACGGTGCTCCTGTGGTGGTTCCTCAACGAACACACCGTGGAGATCGCATCGCGCGAATCAAACCCGCAACAGAGCGCCGTCCACACCATCACCGTAATTCACAATTCCACCGTAATTCCATCAATCGTACATACTTATCAATGATCTTACTAAATTAAATCTCCATTCATCTTCAGAGGAACGAATTTGAAAGTTTTTCAAAATATTATATGCAACACTGACTGAATCATCATCGGAATAGGAAATATCAGACATTATTTGGTAAGCTTCGTGCGCAACCTCCCAATTGCCGCTAACCACCAATTCGGCCAACGAGTCCATTTTGTCGCCACAGTCGAAATTCTGCAGGCAATGAACGAGCGTACCCCTAGAATGATCTAAATCTCCTGAAAAAATTATCTGAAATAAAGCGTCTCTAACTTCAATTTGGCCTGATTTAGAAATCTCAAGCGCAATCTCATTACGTCTAATCGCGTCATTTTCACGCAATTACGGTGACAGTTTACTTAACCCCTAAACTCTCACAATCCCATCCATGATTCAACCGCAAATTCATAGCTGCACTGTTGCAAGGGGACACGGAATACCGTGTCCCCGGTCGCGCCTGATCGCGCCGTTTTCCCACACCTCACCCATCCCCACATCGCCCAATCACCCCACGTCCCACACCAACAGCTCCAACCCCGGCACATCGGCAAAATCATCGCCGTTGCAGGTTATCAGCGTCAATCCCTCGACCAGGGCGGTTGCGGCGATCATGCGGTTGATGATTTTTCGGCGCGAGAAGCCGGTGGTTTGCAGGATCGTGCCATAGGCTTCGGCCATGTCGAAATCGAAATCGAGCACGGGCAGGAAAGTCAGCAGGGTATCCACCGCGGCGCGGCGTTGCACGGAAAACTGCGGCTTGGCGTAAATCCCGCCTTCCAGCTCGACGCGGGTGAGTGCCGAGAGGAAGGGCTTTTCGGTTAGCGCTTCGAACTGCGCAACTACCGCGGCGTTGCCGTCGCGCAGGTGGACCGCGGCGCTGGTATCAAGCAGGACGGGCAATTCAGTACAGTCCCGGGCGATCTGGGAAGATGTCGGGATCGCGTTCTTCAACCTCACCCACTGGGCCGATCTCACGCAGTTTGGCGATGAGCGCCTCTATCGCCGCTTTGTCCGCCGCCGGATCGGCGATCCGCCGGATCACCACTTCGCGCCCGCGCCACTCAAGCGCGACTTTGGTTCCGGCAGCGATGCCAAAGCCCTGGCGCCCCGCCCTCAAGGGGACACGGAATACCGTGTCCCCGGCTCCGTGTCCCCGCCCCCATTCAGTTCTTCATATACACCCGCCCGGACTGCGCCAGCCTTTGCCGCGAGGTGTTTACTGGCACGGCAATTGCGGTGCCCGGATCGTACACTTTGCCGACGCCTTTGCTGCCTTTGGGAACCCACAGTTCGACCCAGGTGTTCGAATAGCCGTTGGGGTTGTAGCGGATCCAGTAGCCGTCCGGGTGGAGGCTCCAGCGGGTCGCGGGCACATCAATGCTGCCCGGGCCGCGCGGGGCGATGCCGCCGAGCACGGCGACCCGTTCGATGTCGGAATAGCTCGATCCCGGCGTGGTCAACAGCCCGCGCATCCGGCTTTCCGCTTCGATAACGGTGCGCACTGGCCCGGGCATTCCGCCGGTCAGGCTGTTCAGTTGCGGGTTGGAAAACACCGACAGCGCGCTGCGGTTCAGCCCCAGCAGCATCTTCTGGGGCAGCAGCGTGGCCGCGACACCCTTGAGCCGCAGATTCAGATCCTCAAACTTGGCGCGGGCGACGATCGCCCACAGCAGCAGCTGGATATCACGCTGCGCGATTTCGGGATGGGCCACCGAGTTGCGCAAAACTGTGGTCACCGCTTCTTTGGCTGAGCCTTTGACCGGGCCGAGCAGATAGCCATCGCCGCCGCCCGGTCCGTGCGTTCCGGCGTGGAGGCAATAGGACTGCGCGTGCATCTTGTAATAGCCCGGTGCCAGCACAAACCCGCCCTCTGGCGTGCGCGGCAGAGCGGCCAGGTTCAGCGCGCCGGCGGGCGGCGTATAGCCATCGGTCTTGGCATCGCCCCAGATCGCGTCTTTCAGACTGGTCGTGATCGGGGCCGGCCCGGCCAGCAAATTGCCAACCTTGGGCGTCTTGACCGGCAAATTGCGAACCACCGCGCCGCCCAGCCGCCCCAATTGCGCCTGCGCCGTGGTTGCGATCAGCGCGCTGCCGGATAGGACCAACAACAGCGGAAGAATGGCTTTGATCGGTTTCATCTCAGTTCCTAATCTGGTGGTCGCCGCGCCAGGCGCGCTTTTCGTGTCTGCGGGTTAGGCCGCTAAATGCGCAGCTGTCTTGGCAAAAATCGACAAACGCTCAGACTAATTTTTACGCCAGCGCAGCGACATACAGGTGAAACCAGCGTCAATCGCGGCGATCGCGCTGTTCGGCAGGGTCACCACCTTCAGCCCGTGGGCATCCAGCGCAGCGAGGATCCCGGGATAGCCTGCGCCTGCCAGCACCCGGTCATTCACCCGCAGCACATTGGCGCCGCCCTCTTCGCCTTCGGGCACTTCGATCACCCGGTATCCGGCGAAGATTCCGGTTGCGGCCAGCGCGCGGGTGGACAGCACGGTTTCTTCGTCAATCAGCGAACTGGCGGTTTTGAGGTGCAGCACTTCGGGCGGGGTCGCCGCCACTTCGGCGCGGATGCCAAGCTTGGCCAGCAGTTCGGCCAGCGCCTCGGCCCCATCGGCGTCGGTCCGCGCGGACAGACCGATCAGCGCCTTGTCCGGCATCACCAGCACGTCGCCGCCATCGGCATGGCCGCGCGGCAAATCGAGCACCCGCTCAAACAGCGCCTCCAGCGTGGGCCGCAAAAACGCCCCCTCCCCGGCCCGGGTGGCAGTGCCGGGGTTCAGCACAATTGCGCCTTGCTCAAAAACCAGCGCCGGATCCTCAACGAAAATCGCGTCGGGAAAATCGTCCAGCGGATCCAGCATCGTCAGCGCCAAACCAGCATCAACCAGCGCCGCGCCATAGCCCGCGTGCTCGGCCAGCACATCGCCAAAATCGGGGTCCGGCCCGCCGCCCGCGCGCAGGCCATGGACCACACTTGGCGCAGGGCGGCGCAGGATCGCGTGGGTGAAATCGAACACGGTGGGCACAGGCGGCTCCTACAGATCAAGCAAAAGGCGGAGCACCAGATGGTACCCCGCCTCTTGAAGCCATGGAAACTTATTCGAAAACGCTCAGCTAAGGCCAGCCATCCGGGCGATGAAGATCACCGCCAGTGCGCCGACCAGCGAGTAGATAAAACCGGCTGGCTTCAGCTGCGTGCCGGGTTCCTTGTCGAGCATCGAGCCGATGAAACCGGCGAGAAACGAACCGACCACGCCCAGAACAGCGCTCATAATCAAGCCCATCGGGACAGCGCCGGGATAGACGTACCGCGCAAGGATGCCGACAACCAGGCCGACCACGATCATGCTGACGTATTTCATATTGCTTTCCCTTCTCTTTACGGCCCGCCACGTAGCACCGCCGTTTCGATAGTAGCAGCAAGCCACACTAACCGGCCTGCCAAGTCAAGCGGTTAAGGGCTTCCCCTCAAACACAATCCCCGATCCGCTCAGTCGTAATGATATGCTCGATGTGGATAGTTTTACCGCCCGGCCCGGTCATATCGCCAGTCGCCCGGACCACCGATCCGGTCGGGGTGTAGCTGCCCTTCGAAGTGGCTTTGACAGTCATGTTGTCACCCGATTTGCAAGTGAACGCCGCATCAACCGTGCCGCCGGTGGCTTCGAACTTGTCAAATATGCATTGGCCCTTGGCCATTTGTTCTTTCATCACTTCCACCCCTTTGGCGGCGCGTTCCGGGGTTATGCAGCTTTCGCTCGACGAGTTTTTGCTCATCATGGCCTTCATCTGCTCGGCCATTTGCGGCGGCATTCCCGGGATTTCGACCTTCTGGATCGCAACCGAAGTGCGATACTTGCCCGGCTGCATCTGAAACGCGACTTCGGCAGCCTTTTCCAGCGCCGTGCCAGCAGCGCTGCCCGCCGCCTCGCTATCCGGGGCGGACTTCCCGCAGGCGGCCAGCGCCAACGCGGCGATGCAGGGAATTACGATAGATTTTCGCATGATGGCCGGCTCCAGATAGGCGAGTTTGATCCGCTAGCCTAACATCGGGCTGCGCGGGCGCAAGCGTTTCGCAGGCAGCCCGCCTGTGCCGATTCGTCTAGCCTGCCGTGCCAAAAGTCGGAACCCAGCCGGGTCAGCGCAGGCAGGCTGTGCACCACCGCCCGTGCAGGCAGACCCGCATTGCCGTAGCGGCATCCCGCAGCTGCTTTACGATTACGTCAACTTCCCCTTGCGAAGCCCCGGAAACCGGGCCATTCTGCGCCCAACATTCGAATTGGAGAGCGGCCATGGACCTTGAATTCAGCCCCGAAGAAATCGCCTTCCGCGACGAAGTGCGCGCTTTTATCGCCGATAGCTACCCCGCCCAGTTGCGCGGCAAGCAGGACGAAGGCGACGAACTGACCAAAGAGGATTTCCTCGCCTGGCACCGCGTGCTCCACGCCAAGGGCTGGGTCGCCCCGGCCTGGCCGGTCGAATATGGCGGCACCGGCTGGACCATCACTCAGCGCTTCATCTTCTCCGAAGAAACCGCCCGGGCCGATTGCATCCGGTTGATGCCGTTTGGCCTGTCGATGGTTGGCCCGGTGATCTACACTTTTGGTACGCCTGAACAAAAAGCGCAATTTCTGCCGCGGATCCTGTCGGGCGAGGATTGGTGGTGCCAGGGATACTCTGAACCGGGCGCCGGCAGCGACCTTGCCAGCCTGCGGACCAAGGCTGAGCGCGCCAATGATTCTGGGGGCGATGATTACATCGTCAATGGCCAGAAAACCTGGACCACTATGGCCCAGCACGCCGACTGGGGCTTTTTCCTGGTTCGGACCAATGCCGAAGTTAAAATGCAGGAAGGCATTTCGTTCCTGCTGATCGACATGAAATCGCCCGGTATCGAAGTGCGCCCGATCATCACGCTGGGCGGCGAGCACGAAGTCAACGAAGTGTTCCTCGACAACGTCCGCGTGCCGATCAGCCAACGGGTTTATGAGGAAGACAAGGGCTGGACCTGCGCCAAGTTCCTGCTGGCCCACGAGCGCGTCGGGATCGCTGGCGTCGCCAGTTCCAAGCGCGGGGTTGAGCGGATCCGCGCGATTGCCGCGACCGAGCTGGATGGTGACACCCCGCTGATCGCCAACCCGTTCTTCAAGCGCAAAGTGGCCGAGCTCGAAATGGATCTGGCCGCGCTGGAATTCACCGAACTGCGCACGCTTTCGGGCATGGCCGCGGGCCAGGGTCCGGGGCCGGAAAGCTCGGTGCTCAAGATCAAGGGCAGCGAAATTCAGCAGCGCCTGACCGAACTGACGCTGGAAATGGCCGGGCATTATGGCGCGCCCTATTTCCGTAGCTTTGGCGAAGGCGACAACGAACACGCCGTCGGCCCGGTTTGGGCCAACAAAGCCGCGCCGACCTATTTCAACGCCCGCAAGACCACGATCTATGGCGGGTCGAACGAGATCCAGCGCAACATCATCGCCAAGATGGTTCTCGGACTGTAAGGATTTAACCAAAATGGATCTGAGCTACAACGAAACGCAGGATATGCTGCGCGACAGCCTCGCGCGCTTTCTGGGCGACACTTACGACTTTGAAACCCGCAAAAAGATGCTGGTCAGCCCGGAAGGGCGCGATCCCGGCATCTGGAAAGCCATTGCTGGCGATCTGGGGTTGACCTGCGCTCCGTTCGCCGAAGAATACGGCGGCATGGGTGGCGGCCACCTCGAAAACGCGATCATGATGGAAGAACTGGGCAAAGTCATCGCGGTTGAGCCGTGGTTGCAAACCGTGGTGATCGGCGGCGGCGCATTGTCTGCCGTTGGCGGGGCCAAAGCTGCTGAAGTGATCCCGCAGATCATCAGTGGCGATTGCGTGATCGCTTTTGCCTATGCCGAACCGCAGGGCCGCTATAACCTGGCCGATATCGGCACTTCGGCCAAGGCCGATGGGGCAGGCTTCGTGCTCAATGGCCACAAGGCTTCGGTCTATGCTGCGCCGTGGGCGACGCACCTGCTGGTCACCGCCCGCACCGGCGGATCGCGCCGCGAACGCGCCGGTGTCGAACTGTTCCTGATCGACGCCAAATCGCCCGGGATTACCCGGCGTGACTATGCCACCGTCGATGGCTTCCGCGCATCCGAAGTCTATTTCGAAAACGTCGCCATTCCGGGCGATGCCCACCTGCCCGGCGGGATCGACCTGATCGAGCAGATCACCGATGAAGCCACCGTAGCGGTGTGCTCCGAAGGCAGCGGGATCGCCCGCAAGCTGCTTTCGGGCACGGTTGAATATACCCAGCAGCGTAAGCAGTTCGGCCAGCCGATTGGCAAGTTCCAGGTGCTCCAGCACCGGATGGCCGATATGCTGATCGAAGCCGAGCAGATCTCCTCAATGTGCCTGATGGGTACGATCAAGCTGGGCCTCCCCGCCGCCGAGCGCAAAGCCGCGGTCAGCCAAGTCAAAGCCAAAGTCAGCCGCAGCCTGCGGGTCGCGGGCCAAGCCGCCGTGCAAACCCACGGCGGGATCGGGATCACGATGGAGCTGGCGATCGGCCACTACTTCAAGCGCAGCAGCATGATCGAAAACCAGTTCGGCGGCGCCGACTGGCACCTTGAACGTTATGAGGCGCTAACCTTGGCTGATTGATTCCACTGCGGCGCGAGGTCCAGCACAGCCTCGCGCCTCTGCCCCAGCCGTACTAGCCGGGGCCGCGCGGTGCGGCACCATTGCCAGCCGCCTATTTGCGCAAAACTGTGATGTGCCAGCACGACTGCGTCCATCCGCCGATGCGCTTTGAGCGCGGGCAGATTGTAATCGCTGATCCGGCTAAGCGAATGGGTCAGCCCGCGCACCGCCATCCAGGCTGCTACACCAGCCCACAACGCGGCAAAACTGCGGCCCATCCGGTGCTCTGGGGCGATCCATAACCCGGTGTCCCAGCAACACTGCGGCGGTAGCACGAACCGCACCGCGACCTCGTCTTCCTGATAGGCTGCATCACGCAACCAAATCAGACCGGTCAGCCGGTCTTTCGCATCAAAAGCTGCCAGGCAGGTCAACCCGGCAGCGAAGCGCCGCGCTTGAACTATTGGATCAGCATCGACCGAAAAGCGAGCCAGCTCCGCCGCGCTTAGCTGCGCGACCCGGAACCTGCGCGGCATCGCGGGCAGCCCTGTGCGCGGCTGGGCGAGGATCGCATAGCGGTGAAACGCCGCTTTCCCCGAAGCGCGCGCCACCCGCGCCGCAAAATAGGATGACGCGCCGATCAGTCCAAGCATCTGGATGGTGTGCATTCCTGCCATTTCAGCGCCTTAGCCAGATTATCCTAACGAACAGCAAAGCGGTCAGCGTTTGGATGACGCGTGATTTCCGTCACAGCAAACCGGTGCTGACCAGCTTAGCTTTCGGGGGATCGAAGATAAAGGAGAGTAGCCATGAAGACGCTTAAGATCTTAGCTTGCCTAGCCTCCGCTGCCGTTGGCATAGTTGCCACGACGGCTGCCGCTTACCCCAGCCTGCGGACATCCCAACCCGGTAGCGCAATCATCGTCTACCTCTCCAACCCAGAGGACCGGACCTACAATTGCACAATCACTTATGATTATGCCTACGACAGCTTCGGCGAGATCAAGACTGGTCACCACGAATTCCAGGTCACTATCGACGCGAAGCGCGGCGATACCCAAGTTCATAAGTTCAGCGGGTCCTATGTCCGGCTGCGGGTCACTGGTGGGCCATCGATGAATTGCAATCCGGCCTGATACCTGGTGGGGACTTCGGATCCGGGGTCCCCGCCCCCTTCAAGCATTCCGCGCCATCAGCCCGCCATCGACCGGGATCACCGCTCCGGTGATATAGCTGGCAGCGGGCAGGCACAGGCTTAGCGTCATGTGCGCGACTTCTTCGGGCAGGCCATAGCGGCGCAGTGCGGTGCGGCGGTGGGCATAGGTCTGTTTGTCGGCATCTGGCACGCCTGCGGTCATCCCGGTGTCGATCGGGCCGGGGCAGATGCAGTTGACCGTGATCCCTTCCTTGCCCAGTTCCACTGCCAGCGCCCTCGTCAGCCCAGTGACGCCAGCTTTGGCCGCGCAATAGGGGCTGTCGCGATTGGTCGCGCCCAGCGCCTCGGTGCTGGCGATGTTGACGATCCGCGGGCTGGCAGAGCGGCGCAGATGTGGCAGCGTGGCCCGGACCAGCCGCTGGTGCGCGGTCAGCATCACCAAGATGCCCCGGTCCCACACTGCGTCATAGGCCGGATCGTCAATCGGGCAGAAAGCGCTGATCCCGGCATTGTTGACCAACAGATCGAGGCCGCCAAAATGCCCCGCGACCTGTTCCACTACGGACTTGATCGCAGCAGGATCGCTGACATCGAGCGCCCAGCCCTGCGCCGAATGCCCAGCTGCGCGCAGTTCCGCCGCAATCGCTTCGACCGCTTCGCCCGAAAGATCGGTCAGCGCGACATTGGCGCCTTCAGCGGCAAACACCGCAGCAGTCGCCCGGCCCATCCCGCTTGCCGCACCGGTGACCAGTACGGTCAGGCCCGCTACCGACCGGCTCAGTTCCACTGCCATCACACCGCTCCTGCTGTTGCAAAAGCCGAGTGTGGCGCGCCCCGCCCCGCCTGTCGAGCCGTGCCTAAAACTTCCGGTTGATCGAAAGGCTGAACCCGACATGGGCATCGCGGCGACGGAACTCCTCGACCACCGGAGCAGCAGCTGAACGGTCGGGGTCAAAGAACAACCGCCGCCGCAACCCCGCCGTGTCAGCCGCATTTTCGATATCGAGCCGAACAGTTGTCTGCTTGTCGGGGCGATATTCGACAAAGGCCAGCACGAATGGCCCCGAATTGTTGAAGCTGTCGAGCTCATCAATCCGGTAAACTGTGGAGGTCCCTTCGGAATAGATTTCCGCGCCGTAGGACCAGTTTTTCAGGTCGCGGCGCAGTTCGGCGTTCCAGCTCCAGCTTGGCCGGAACCCGCTCCATGGCCGGATCAGCCCCGTAATCGGATCGCGCACCGAATGATCCTGGATCGCGCCTGAGAATTTGAACCGGGTCGCTTTCAGCCCCAGACTGTCGAGCGGAGCATCGACAGTTATCGCGGCAAAACTGCGCGTGCCGCTGCCGATATTGCCGGGCGCATCGAACCCTTCGGGGGTCAGGATCCGGTCCTGCAGCATCGACACGCGGTCGTGCCCCACTTCCAACCGCACCACGCCTTTGCCCAGGATCGGGCGGTCGATGGTCAACCGCAGTTCCCAGGTCCGCTGCGGGACGATATCGGCATTGCCGCCGTTGATCCGGTCATTGGCCAATTCCGCGCTGGCGATGAAATCAAAGAAATCGAGCTGCGCCACCGTGCGCCGCCCAACCAGCTGGACGTGCCAGCCCTTTGGCCCCTTCCAGTCCAGCGTCACGCTCGGCTTGAAGTACTTCAGGTTGCGCTTGGCCTGGGTATCACCCGACACCGTCAGGTCTGACGTTTCAAACGCCAGCCGCGTTTCCAGCCGCAGCCGTTTGGTCAGCTGGCTCCCCAGATTGACATAGCTTTCGGTCCGCAATTCATCGACCACCGCGCTGTCGATCGGCAGGTCCAGCTGGGTCCGTGCGCCATTCGGCCCAAGCACATAAACTTTGGTGGCGTTCTCCAACCGGTTGTAGGCGACTTCGCTGCCAAATTCGGCCGAGAAGCCAAACAGCTTGGCCTTCGACCAGCTCAGCCGCCCGAGCACTTCGTCATAGCGCGAGATCTGACTGGCCTCGAACCCGCCAATCGTTGCCCCGGCAACGCGGTTATAGTTGCCGTCAAAGTTGTCGTTTTCCCGGCGGTTGCCCAGCGCCACCAATTTGATCGTTCCGCCGCCCAGTGGCCGCGCTAAGTCACCGCCGATTTCGTAGGAGGTCGGATGGTAATCCTGCACCAGATTGTCATCGCGCACCGGGCCAATGGCGGGGGTCACGTGGTTGGTCTGGATCAGTGAAAAGCTGGACGGTGCATAGCGCAGGTTGAGATTGACCGCCCGCCCGTTCGCCCCCTTTTGCCCCCAGCTTGCCGCGAAGTATGGATTGCGCGGCTCGATCCGGTTGACCTTTTCGCGCAGTTCGATCCGCGATCCATCCGCCAGCAGGGTCACATCGTCATAGCCCTTTTCAACCTGCCCGCCGCGCCCGGTGCCCGCCGACAAGTTGATCGTGGAACTGCCGGTCTTGATCAGCACCGACCCTTCCGCATTGGGGACAAACCAACCGGTGAAAACCCGCCCGACACTGACCTTGACGTTGCCATCAACACCGCCGCTGTCCGACAGGATCAGGTTCAGCACCTGGCTTTTCCCGACATAGTCGGAGCCATAAAGATCGCCCGAACCAACCTCGATCCGCACCACCCGGCTGGCCGGGATCCGTGCAAGGATTTCCCCCAGCGATTCCGATTTGGACGAAGGCCGCGATCCGTTCAGCACCACATTGCCAGCTGCCTGGCTGAACCCGCGCACATCGCCATCGCTGTCTTCGATCAAAAAGCCGGGCACGCGCCGCACCATGTCGAGCGCAGTGCTCGGCGCGTATTGCGAAAAATAGGCAGCGTCATAACGGGTGACACGATCATCGGTTACCGCAGCAGGCGCAGCGGCGTTACCGTCTTTCGGCGCTTCGGGCGCGGCAGCTTGTTGGGCCAGTGCGGGGCCGGCTTGCGCCAGTGCCATTGCCACCACGAGCAGGCTGGGCGCGCGGCGGAACCACCGAAAGTTGCTTGGTTCCAGACGCATAATTCTCCCTTCGTCGCAGTGCCTTGGCGGTGGCCTCCGATCGGGCTTTGCGCGCGCTGGTCGCTTTCGCCAGCGCCCTTCGGCCAAGCGGTGGGGCGGTCCGACGAACGACGCGTGCGCAATTCTGCTGCGTGCAGCAACCGGTGACCTGCGTGAGCGCCATCACGGACGCACCGCGATCCGGTGGTCATATGTTGTGCCTATGACAACAAGCTCGACCGCCAAGCACACCGTCAGCGCCTTGCAAAGTTGCCGCCTGCTTCAGCCGCCCGCCGCCGCGATTGCGCGCGCGGTGGCGGAACCGGCCGCGTTTGTGATCCGGGCGCTCGATCTGGTCCAGGTCGGGGCCTTGCCCAAAGGATTGCCGCAAGCGCTTGGTGCCGAATGGATCAACCGCGGCACCGGACAACCACTGCGCCCGACGACCATCGCGATGTTGCTTCGGACTCTGCCGCGCTCTGCCGATCTGAATCCCAGCGCAGTCCGGCTTCAGGAAGTCGCCGGTCTCCGCCTCGCTTTCCCTTCGCTTGAAGAGCGCCACACCTTTGCGCGGCACTGGCTGGCTCTGGTGGGCCGCAGTTAGGCCGCACCGCTTGCCCTGCACGGCAATGTTCGCCATATGTCCCGGATGGCCGAACTGATCATCCGCCGGGGTCTGTCAGAGCCCGATACCTCCGCGAATTTCGTACCGCATAAGCCCGCACGGCCTGAAAAAGGCGATGGCGGTCGGCCGTTCCGGCTCGTCTCCGAATATTCGCCGGCCGGGGACCAGCCGACCGCGATTGCCGAACTGGTTGAAGGCGTTGGCAACGGTGAGGTGACCCAGGTGCTGCTGGGGGTGACCGGCAGCGGCAAGACTTATACCATGGCGCAAGTGATTGAGTTGACCCAGCGTCCGGCGCTGATCCTGGCGCCCAACAAGGTGCTGGCCGCGCAATTGTATGGCGAGTTCAAAAGCTTTTTCCCGGACAACGCAGTCGAGTTTTTCGTATCCTATTACGACTATTACCAGCCCGAGGCCTATGTGCCGCGGTCGGACACCTACATCGAAAAGGAAAGCAGCGTAAACGAAGCGATTGACCGGATGCGCCATTCGGCGACCCGGTCGCTGCTCGAACGCGATGACGTGATCATCGTCGCTTCGGTCAGCTGCATCTACGGCATCGGTTCGGTCGAGACGTACTCGGCGATGATCTTTGATCTGAAAAAGGGGGCGAAGGAGGATCAGCGTGAGATCATCCGCAAGCTGGTCGCGCTGCAATACAAGCGCAACGACGCCGCTTTTCAGCGCGGCACGTTCCGGGTGCGCGGCGACAATCTGGAGATTTACCCGAGCCACTATGAGGACATGGCCTGGCGGATCAGCTTTTTCGGCGACGATATCGAGGATATTGCCGAGTTTGATCCGCTGACTGGCAAGAAGGGCGCATCGCTGCAACAGGTGCGGATCTATGCCAATTCGCACTACGTCACCCCCGGCCCGACAATGAAGCAGGCCGCCGATGCGATCCGGTTTGAACTGACCGAGCGGCTGAAAGAGCTCGAGGCTGAGGGCAAGCTGCTCGAGCATCAGCGGCTGGAACAGCGGACCAATTTCGACCTCGAAATGATCGCCGCCACGGGCAGCTGCGCGGGAATCGAAAACTACAGCCGGTTCCTGACCGGCCGCTTGCCGGGCGAACCGCCGCCGACCTTGTTCGAATACCTGCCCGACAACGCGCTGCTGTTCGTCGATGAAAGCCACCAGACCGTGCCGCAAATCGGCGCGATGAGCAAAGGCGATCACCGCCGCAAGATCACGCTGGCCGAATACGGCTTTCGCCTGCCCAGCTGCATCGACAACCGCCCGCTACGCTTTAACGAATGGGACGCGATGCGCCCGCAAACCGTGGCGGTTTCAGCCACTCCGGGCCATTGGGAAATGGAGCAATCGGGCGGGGTGTTCGCCGAACAGGTGATCCGGCCCACCGGATTGATTGACCCGCCGGTGGAAATCCGCCCGGTCGAAGATCAGGTGCAGGACTGCATCGAACAATGCCGCAAGGTGGCGCAGGCGGGCTACCGCACGCTCGTCACCACGCTGACCAAGCGGATGGCCGAGGATCTGTCCGAATTCATGCACGAGGCCGGGCTGCGGGTCCGCTATATGCACAGCGATGTCGAGACGCTGGAACGGATCGAATTGATCCGCGATCTGCGGCTGGGGGTCTATGATGTGCTGGTCGGGATCAACCTGCTGCGCGAAGGGCTCGATATTCCCGAATGCGGGCTGGTCGCCATTCTGGACGCCGACAAAGAAGGCTTCTTGCGTAGCGAAACCAGCCTGATCCAGACGATTGGCCGCGCCGCGCGCAACGTCGATGGCCGGGTGATCCTTTACGCCGACCGGATCACCGGATCGATGGAACGCGCGATGGCGGAAACCGACCGGCGCCGCGAAAAGCAGCACGCCTACAACATCGAACACGGCATCACGCCTGAATCGATCAAGCGCGACATCCACAACATCGTCGCCGACACCGCCAGCCGCGATGGCGTGCTGGTCGAGATCGACGACGGCGAGCGCAACAATTTAGTGGGCCACAACCTGCGTGGTTACATTGAAGAACTCGAAGGCCGGATGCGGGCCGCAGCCGCAGACTTGGAGTTCGAAGAAGCAGGCAGGCTCAGGGATGAAATCCGGCGGCTGGAGGCAGATGAACTCGGCATCCCCGACGGCGAAAAACGCGCGCCGATTGTCGGGCGCAGCAACGAAGGCAAGCCGGGGACAAGGAAGGGCCGGTTTGGCAAGGAATCGCGGAAGGGGAAATGGGGGCGGTAGCTCCATAACCAGTCGCAACCGACATTACCGTTATGCCCGTTGACAATCGCGGCGGATTGCCTATCTTAGTACGATGATCGACATTTCCGAACTCGAGTCGCGCCTCAAGAAGGTCCAGATGAAAGCCGAAAAGGCGAAAACTGCCTTCGAATCTGCTTCGAATGAGGTTACACGCCTCGAGACAGCCCTTTCAGTTATACGGGAAATGTTAGGGGGCAAAGACGTGCCATCCGAAGGAAGTCCAGAACTGACGGATCGTCAGCGCTTTGTTTTTAATGCATTGAAAATTGGGCAAAATAACGCATTGAGTCCGGTTGAAGTGTATCAGGCAGCAACAGATTATGCTGGATTTGAGGGCGATGTAAATTACGTTCGGACAACGTTATGGCGTTTGGCAAACAAAGGTCAAATCGGAGGAGCAGGCGGCACCTATTGGCGATATGAAGCCGAAAATTCTCCCATTATGACTGATGCGATCGCCGCTCTGGCTGCTGAATTGCCGCCGCAACCAATCATTCAAGCTCAATGGGATGACGATCTCGACAGCGAAATCCCGTTCTGAGTTCAGCCATGACTAAACCCGCAAAACTCTATGTCCTGTTACTCCTGTCAACCAATCGCTCGGTGAATTACCGGGACTTTGTTGCGATGGTCGAAGCGTTTGGCTTCACGAATATCCGCACCAAAGGTAGTCACGCGACCTACGTTAATCCAGCTTGCCCTGCCCCGCTAAACCTCCAACCAAAAGGCAAGGACGCAAAGCGCTATCAAATTCGCAATTTTCTCGATATAGTGGAGGAGTACGGGCTGACCTTGGAAGACTGATGCAACACCGCTATCATATCAACGTGTTTTGGTATCCAGACGACGATTGCTGGATCGCCGACGTGCCAGACCTCAAATCGTGCTCAGCGCATGGTGATACACCAACAGAAGCATTGGCCGAAGCCGAGATTGCCATCGAACTCTGGATTGAGACTGCATTGGACTGCAATCTAGTCGTTCCCGAGCCGCGCTATCGCCCGGCAATCTACGCTGCTGCTTAATTCAGCAAATGGTAATGAGGGTCTACCCATTTGATCCAGCTGCCCACCTCGAAACCGAGGAGGACATCCTCTATTATCTTGAGGCGGCGATGGAAGGGAATGATCCGAAGCATATCGCATCAGCGTTGGGCGATGTAGCGCGGTCCAAGGGCATGACCGAGATGGCCAAGAAGTCAGGACTCGGGCGGCAAGCCCTGTACACTGCGCTTTCCGAGAACGGTAACCCTACTCTGGAAACCCTAATTGCAGTTCTAAAGGCACTCGGCCTTGAACTCTCGGTTCAGAAGCGCGCCGCCTAACCCCGCTTAAACTCGACCGAATTTCGCTTCAAATTCCGCGACATCTCCGCCGGCCAGATACTGCGCCTGCTCGACCCAGTTGTCCTTTGCGGGTCGGCCGGCGAAGGCACCCAGTTTGCCGTCCAGCGCCGTCAAATCGGCCTCACTCAGCGCGGCGATCTGGGCGTAGGTGCTGAGGCCGAGAGTGGGGAGCAGGGCTTGCAGTTTTGGGCCGAGGCCTTTTATCCGTGACAGGTCGTCGGCCCCGCCGCTGATCGGGCCAGGTTCTGGCGCTGGTTCGGGCTCGGGTGCCGGGATAAACTCGGGCTCTGGAGTGATTTCAGGCAGCGGCTCTGGGGTCGTCTCGGGTGTAGGTGGCGGGATCTCAACCGGTGCTGGAGCCGGAGCTGGAGCGGGCGGCGGCTCAGTTGCCGCGGCCTCAGCTTCTTCGACCACGTCCTGCGCGCCAATCGCCACAGCTTCGGCCACTCCGGCCATCATTCCGCCCATCGCTGGCGGCGTAATCACTTGGGCGGCGGGCGCGGCATCGATCAGCGACTGATTGCGGTGGACTGAGGCTGCGCCGGAATCGAGCACATCGGGCTTGTACTCACGCCGCGCCGGGGCGCGGATGGCGCGGCGCCACAGCAGCCAGCCGGTCAGCAGCACCGCCAGTATTACCAGCCCCAGCACCAATGCGTTGGTTTCAATCAGTTCGATCATCGCAGCATCTCCACCAGCGAATTCACCCGCCAACATTGCGGCGGAACAGCACCCGGTCTTCGGGGCCAAAGCCCTTGTGCCACACCACATAGCCATAGGCGAACAGGATCGCGGGCATTCCAAAGATCAGCGCGGCCCATTCCGGCAATACCGTCAGCGCCAGCCAGCCGACCAGCACCGCCGGAGCCGCAGCCCAGGCCAGCGTCCAGCGCCAGTTGTTGACGCTGGCGTTCAGTTTGGCCGAGAGCAGCCAGGCCTTCAGCACCGAGCTCGCCCCCAAGGACAGCATCAACGCGCCCGCCGCCGCAGCGGCGCGGAAATTGTCGCCCAGGCCCATCTTCGTAACCAGCGCAATCCCGCCCAGCGTCAGCAGCGCTTGCAGGGTGAAAGTCAGCAGCGATATCAGCAGGTTCTGGACCCGCGCGACATAGACCAGCGCGGCCTCGCTGACCACCGCCGTCGCCGCTACGACTTCAGCGGCCAGCAGGAACGCCAGCGCTCCAGTACCGCCGACAAAGTCCGGTCCGCCCAGCCCCATGATCCCCTGCCCCGGTATCGCCAGCGCCAACGCAATCCCGAACTGGGCGGCGATGATCCAGTAACCTACCTGACGGACCTGCGCGGCGATCCCGGGCAAGTTGCCTTCTTTCAGGTTGCGGGTGATCACCGGGCCAAGGATCGGCTCAAAACTGGTTTTCAGCTTTTGCGGCAGAGTCGCGATCTGCTGAGCGAAGTAATAGACCCCGATCGCCCCTTCACCGACGAAGAACCGCAGGATGAAGATATCGAGCTTGCGGGTGCCCCATTCTACCGCGTCGGCCCCAGCCAAAGGCAAGTTGGTGAGCACCAGTCCGCCCAACCGCCGTGGGTGCGGACGCCAGCCTTGCGGGCCGCCATAGGACCGCCACAGCGGCCACAGTGCCGCCAGCCACGCCGCTATGATGGAAGCAGCAAAAGCCAGTTGCAGCCCGCTGGCCGGGATCAGGAAAAAGAATGCCCCGGCGCTGATCGACAGCGTCCACGGCTCGACAATCGCGCGCGACCGGACCGTGCTGGCGACATCATAGCGATAGGCCAGCGCCGCCAACGCAATATCGGTCATAGCCAGCGGCAGGATCGAGATCACCAACAGCCGGTCCGCTTCGGAATAGTTGCCGGTCGGATACATCGCCTGCGGGAACAGATAGAGCGCGACGCTGGCCGGGATTGCCAACAGCGCGGTGAGGACCATCGCATCGGTGATCGAATTGGCCGGGTGCTCACAATCCTTGGACAGCCGCTGGGCCAGCCCGCGTTTTTGCCCCAGCGTGCACAGCTGCGCCGCCAATTCGACCATCACCAGCGCCGAAGCAAACCGGCCAAGCGCTTCTGCGCCGTAAAACCGGCTGCCAATGATCAGGAACGGAATCCGCGCCATCAACCGCAATAAAAAGCCTAGCACGTTGGTCTGCCCGCCTTTGGCCAGAGCCTGCATATCCTGCTGATGACCCGCGCCGTTTTCGCTCACAGGCGCGCTCCTTCAGCGCTCAGTGGCCGGGCCAGCAGTTCAGCGACGACGGTTTTGGCCGGGGCATCCCCGCGCAACAGCCGGTCCACCGCATCGACAATCGGCATGGCAATGCCGTGCTGCCGGGCCAGCCGCGCCAGCACCGGCGCGGTGTGCGCGCCTTCGGCCACGCTGGTTTTACCGGCCAGCGCCTCAGCCGCAGACTGTCCTTCACCCAGCGCCTTGCCCAGCGCAAAATTGCGGCTGGCGGTGGATGAACAGGTCAGCACCAGATCGCCCAGCCCGCACAATCCCGCGAGCGTTTCGGCGCGCGCGCCGCGCGCCAGCCCGAACCGCAGCATCTCGGCATAGCCGCGCGCGATCAGCGCGGCACGGGCGTTCTGGCCCAGCCCCAGCCCTTCGACCACCCCGCAGCCGATCGCCAGCACGTTCTTGACCGCACCGCCGATCTCCGCCCCGATCACGTCATCGGAATAATAGGGCCGCAGCATGGGGCGCGAGAGCAGCGGCGCAATCCGCTCCCACTGGGGCACCCCGCCAGCGCAGGCCAGCGTTACCGCAGTGGGCAGCCCGGCGGCAACTTCGTGCGCAAAGGTCGGCCCCGACAGCACCGCGAGCGTCGCTCCGGGAGCCGCAGCGGCGGCCACTTCGGCCATCAGCCGCCCGGTTCCGGCCTCGATCCCCTTGGCGCAAAGCACCAGATCGCGCGGGCCTTGGGGCAAGTCCGCCAGCACGCGGGCCAGATGCTGGGCCGGGGTGACGACCAGCACCACGCGCAGCCCGGCCAGTTCGGTAAGGTCACTGGTGGCGTGAATATGCGGCGACAGGCTCGCCCCGGGCAGGAACAGGCTGTTGCGATGCGCGGCGTTGATTTCTGCGACCAGTTCGGCCTCACGCGCCCAGATCGTCACCGCGCTGTCGGTCCCCGCCAGCGCCTGCGCCAGAGCCGTGCCCCAGGCC
>JAYURW010000153.1:0-12489 GCA_043756025.1 Novosphingobium sp.
CGGCGACTATCGCGGGCCGATCAAGGGGCTCTATATGTGCGGCGCGGGCACCCATCCGGGCGGCGGCGTGACCGGCGCACCGGGCCACAACGCGGCCCATGCGATACTGGCCGACCGGCCGCTGCTCAGGAAAATTTTGCGGAGCTGACCGGGCGGCGCACAGCAAAGTAATACAGCGGGACCGCGGTGAGCATCAGCGCGATGCTGAGCAGCAGTGCCTCGGTCCCGCAGCCCCACAGCACCCAGGCCGAGACCCCCAGCCCGGCCCAGGCGGCTGGGCGGATCAGGCCCAGCTGGATCGCGGCCAGACAGGCGGCGGCATAGAACCAGACCGAAGCGGCCGTGGTCAGCTGCAGCATGAACGTCAGCATCCCGGTCAGCCCCGGAATCGCGCCTGACAGGATCAACAGGCTGATGAACACGCTGGCCAGCACGATGGCGACAGTCGGAACATCGCGGCTGTTGGTTCGGCCCAATATCTGCGGAAGCAAGCTGGCGCGGGCCATGCCGAGCGGCAGTTCCCCTTGCATCAGCACCCAACCGTTGAGGCACCCGATTGCCGAAATCGCCGCGAAAGCCGCAACGATCAAGCTGGCCCCGCGGCCCCAAAAAGTCTCCACAAACATCGCGATCGGCGCGTCGGACGCCGCAACCTGCTCTGGCGGTAAAGCGAAGACGATCCCGTTGCTGATGATGACATAGAAAAAACCGGTCAATGCGGCCCCCCACAGGGTCGCGCGCATGACATTGCGGGCCGGATCCTTGACCCGTTCGGCGACCAGCGAGGCCGCTTCGAAGCCGATCATCGGGAAAAACGCCAGAGTCAGCGCAGTGGTGAACTGATCGGCTGCAAACGGAACCTGTTCACTGGCACCAAAGCGGGTGGGATCATTAAAGGCCAAGCCAATCAGGATCAAAACGACCGCAACCAATGGCAAAAGCTTTAGGGCAGTAGTGGCGACCTGAAAGCGTCCAGCGCCGCGCGCTCCGCCCAGATTGAGCCAGGTCAGGGCCCAAACCAGCGCCGTGGCGGCCAATGCTGTTGCCAGCTGGGAAGAGGTCAGCGCGGGAACAAAACTGGCGGCATAGCGGACCGCTGTCACTGCAATGATGGCATTGGCTGAAAGCACTGCAATCCAATAGCTCCACCCGACCAGCACCCCCGGCAAAGGGCCGAGCGTATCGCCGACAATCTCGACCACGCCGGCGGCGTCGGGCCGTGCCTGGGTCAGTTTGGTCAAAACATAAGCGAGCAGCATTGCACTGGGAATGGCAACCAACCAGGCGGCCGCGCCGGTCCAACCATAAGGGGCGAGTTGCGCCGGTTGGACATAGATGCCCGCGCCGATCATTCCGCCGACTACCAGCGCAGTGGTCGTCCAGAGGCCAAAAGGCCTATGCTCGGTTTGCTCGGTCATGTGCTGTCCCCCGTGTGGCGAAAAGGGACCATGTTTCACCCGGCAATGCCAGCAAAACCGCACCACTGGCATTTGGCAGGCAAATCGGGCTAGGACGCAGGCCATGGCAAACGTCACCACCACCAGCTGGCTCTCACGCCTCGGCCAATACCCACCGCGTCTGGTTGAAGCGGCGGTGGCGATGAACGGCAATGATATTCCGCGCGCCGAATTTCTGCTCCGCGAACATCTGAAGGAGCGACCGTTCGAAGTCGCCGCAATTCGGATGATGGCTGAAGTGGCCGGGCGGATCGGGCGTTACAAGGATTCAGAAAGCCTGCTGCGCCGGGCGCTGGAACTGTCGCCCGGATTCACCGCCGCGCGGGCCAATCTGGCGTTGGTGCTTTACCGCCAGAACCGGCCGACCGAAGCGATTGATCAGCTGGGCCAGGTCTTGGCCGAAGAGCCGGACAATCCCGGCCACGCCAACCTGCAAGCCGCCGCGCTCGGCCGGATCGGCGAATTCGACGAAGCGATCGGCTTTTACGAACGGGTGCTGCAACAAGCCCCGAACCAGCCACGGGTCTGGATGAGCTTTGGTCATATGCTCAAAACCGTTGGGCGGCTGGACGAGGGGGTTGCGGCCTACCGCAAAGCGATCGAACAGATGCCGGGGCTGGGCGAAGTGTGGTGGAGCCTGGCCAATCTGAAAACGGTGAAGTTTACCAGCGAAGACATCGCCGCGATGGAGGCCGCAGTGGCCAACGGGGCGGTGGCCAAGGAAGACCGATTTCACCTCGATTTCGCGCTGGGCAAGGCGCTCGAGGATCGGGGCGAGGCCGATGCCGCTTTTGCCCACTATGCGGCCGGCAATGCGCTGCGCAAGACCGAGCTCGATTACGACGCTGATGAAACCACCCGGCTGGTTGACCGGCTGATCGCGCTTTGCACAGCGGAATTCTTCGCGGCGCGGGCTGGGCAGGGCTGCGATGCGCCCGATCCGGTGTTTGTGCTGGGGATGCCGCGCGCAGGATCAACGCTGGTCGAGCAGATCCTGTCCAGCCACAGTCTGATCGAGGGCACCACCGAACTGCCCGATATTCCGGCCATGGCCCGGCGCGGCAAGACCTTTCCCGCGAACCTGCCAGACCTGACCGCCGAGCAACTGGCGCGGCAGGGTGAAGAGTTCCTGGAACGCACCCGGATCCAGCGCAAGACTGACCGGCCGCTGTTTATCGACAAACTGCCCAACAACTGGATGCACGTCGCCTATATCCGGTTGATCCTGCCGAATGCGAAAATCATCGATGCCCGGCGGCACCCGCTCGGTTGCTGTTTCTCCAATTTCAAACAGCATTTCGCGCGGGGTCAGGCGTTCAGTTACAGTTTGGACGACATGGGCCGCTATTACCGCGACTACGTGCGGCTGATGGCCCATTTTGACCGGGTTCAGTTCGGCGCGGTTCACCGGGTGACTTACGAAAATATGGTCGGTGATACCGAAGCCGAAGTGCGCCGCTTGCTGGACTATTGCGGGGTGGAGTTTGAAGCCAGCTGTCTCACTTTTTACAACACCGAACGCGCGGTCCGCACTCCCAGTTCCGAACAGGTCCGCCAACCGATCTTCCGCGAAGGGACCGAGGCCTGGAAGCCGTTCGCCCAGCATCTTGGTCCCTTGCGCGATGCGTTGGGCGATGTGCTCGATTGTTACCCTGCAGCGCCTGAAACGTTGTAAATGTGTCACGCTTTCGTGGCCGATTGGTAATATCTTAACGCCACTGCTTGACGAGGCGCTTGGCAGGAATCAGGGTCTTGCCAGTTGCTGAGACAACAAGGGGTTCTTCATGCGTATTTCCACTCGCCGCGCCGCGTTTACCGCGCTGCTCACCTCCACCGCGATGTTCGCGAGCCCGGCCTTCGCGCAAGCGGCTGAGGAGGACGATACCGACAGCGTCGAAATCGTCGTAACCGCGCAGAAGCGCTCGGAAAGCTTGCAGAAAGTTCCAATTTCGATCCAGGCGATCGGCACCGCCAAGCTCGAACAACTGAACATTTCAAACTTCAGCGGCTATGCCCAGCAGCTCCCGTCGGTTTCGTTCCAGGGCAGCGGCACCCCCGGTGTCAACGTGATCTACATGCGCGGCGTCGCATCGGGCGGCGACGGGAATCACTCGGGCTCGCTGCCTTCGGTTGGGGTTTATCTCGATGAACAGCCGGTCACCACCATCGGCGGCAACCTAGATGTCCACATTTATGACATTGCCCGGATTGAGAGCCTGTCAGGGCCGCAGGGAACGCTTTACGGCGCCTCGTCGCAGGCCGGAACGATCCGGATCATCACCAACAAGCCCGATCCTTCGAAGTACGAAGGCGGCTTTGATGCCGAGGTCAATTCGGTGTCCGGCGGCAAGATCGGCGGCAAGTTCGAATTCTTCGCCAATGCTCCGCTGAATGACAAGATGGCGATCCGCGTAGTCGGCTTTTACAAGCGCGACGCCGGCTACATCGACAACGTACCGGGCTGCCGCGCGTTCCTGCCCGAGACCAACCCACTGGGCTGCCCGCCCGCTACGGCTGGCGGCATCCGGATGAACAACGCGGCCTTTGTTGAAGAGGACTACAACGAAGCCGAAACCATTGGTGGCCGCGCCGCACTGGGCATCGAACTGGATGACAATTGGACCATCACCCCGGCGGTGATGTACCAGAGCACCAGCTCGCAGGGTTCGTTTGCCTATGATCCATCGGTTGGCGATCTGCAGGTTCAGCGGTTTGCTCCGGAATTCCGGGGGGACAAGTTCACCCAGGCCTCGCTGACCATCGAAGGCAAGATCGGCAATTGGGACGTGACCTATGCCGGGGCCTATCTGGACCGCAAGACCAACAGCTCCAGCGATTACACTGACTATGCCGAAGCCTACGACCAGATCTATTCGTACTACGGCGGCCTATCGAGCTACCTCTATTTCACCGACGCGCTGGGCAACACAGTCAACCCCAGCCAGAAGGTGATCGGCAAAGATCACTTCAAGAAGTTCAGCCAGGAACTGCGCGTCGCCTCGCCGCAGGAAAACCGCCTGCGGGTGGTTGCCGGGCTGTTCTATCAGTACCAGTCGAACGACATTTTCCAGGACTATAAGGTGGCCGGCCTCGGCCCGCTGGTTTCGGTCAATGGCCTCAACGGCACCCTATGGCTGACCAAGCAGCACCGGATCGACAAGGACTATGCCGCGTTTGGTGAAGCTACCTTTGACATCACCGACAAGCTGACTTTCACGGCTGGTGGCCGGTATTACAAGTTCGACAACAGCCTGATCGGGTTCTTCGGCTTTGGCCGCAATCCCAATCTCGACTACTCGGACACGCCGTACAACGCAGCGGGTTCTTCGCGCACCGGGGTGGCGCAATGCTTCACCACCACCGGATCGCGGCTGCGCCCGGTGGCGGGCACGCCCGGCGTTACGTTGTTCCCGGCGGCCATTCCGGGCACGCCGTGCACCAACCTGGGTGTCTGGAATGGCACCAGCGTTGATCCGGTCAAGGCCGAGGGTGACGGGTTCACCTGGCGCTTCAACCTGAACTACAAGCCCAACAACGATGTCCTGCTCTATGCCACTGCGTCAAAGGGCTTCCGCCCCGGCGGGATCAACCGCCGGGCCGATGTCGCGGCTTACGCGCCTGACTTCCTGCAGAACTACGAATTGGGCTGGAAAGTCACGCTGGCACCGGGCCTGCGGATCAACGGCGCGATTTATCAGCAGGATTGGAAATCGTTCCAGTTCTCGTTCCTGGGCGCGAACAGCTTTACTGAAATTCACAACGGTCCGGATGCCCGGATTCGCGGGATTGACGTCGATCTGGCCTATAACCGTGGCCCGCTAAGCCTGCAGGTCGCTGCAGCCTATACCGACGCCAAGATCACCAAGAACCTCTGTGCGATTGATGATCCAACCTTTACCTGCGCTGGCGTCGGCAACTCAATCGCCTCGCCAGTGGGCACGCGCCTGCCGATCACGCCCAAGTTCAAGATCGCTGGGACTGCGCGGTACTCCGCCGAGCTGGGCGGCTCGACCAAGGCTTATGGTCAGGTCAACGCCGCTTATCAGGGCTCTGCCACTACCGAAGTGCGCGCCGGACCTGCGGCAACGATTGGTCAGCTGCCAGCCTTCACAACGGTCAATCTGGCCGTCGGGGTAGAGTTTGATCACCTCAATCTGGAACTGTTCGCTTCAAACGTGTTCGACGAACGCGGTCAGGTTTCGCGGTTCCTGCAATGCGGCCAGTGCGGCGCGCGGCCTTATGTGGTGGCGATCAACCCGCGCACCATCGGTCTGCGGCTGGGTTACGATTTCTAAGCCGGCGTTAGCATAACAAACAAAACGCCCCGGACTTTGCCGAGTCTGGGGCGTTTTGCTGTCTAGCTGTCCGGATCCCCAAACCGCTCGAGCCGGAACGCGGCTCTCAGATACTCCTCAGCTGCCGCCTTCAGCTTTGGCTCCTTGGCAAAGGCTTCTGCGGGAAGCGGCGCAGCACCGAAAGTGTGGAGCAGGGTCCACAGCGCAAACTTGCGGCCAGCATCGCGTTCAACCCCAAAGCCGATCTTAAGCCGTTCGATCGCAAGTTCAAACTCTGCCTCAGTCAGCGTCGCCGGATCGCCGGTTTCAAAGAAATGCAGCAGCAGGGCTTCTAGGTCCATGGCCTAGAGCCAGCCCAGCGCTTGCGCCGTCCACAGCGCGCCGCCGCCAGCCGCCGCGGCCGCCAGATAACCCAGCCAGCCGCGCTCGCCCTGCCGCTTGGCCCAGATCAACTCAATCTCGGGCAGCGGAGCGGGATCAGGTGCACCGCCTTTGGCTGGGAACTTCTCTTCGATCCGGCGGACCAGATCGGGCAGCCGCAGCAGCGTTTCGGCATCCTTGCGCAGCCGGTCAGCAATCGCCGCTTCTGGCCCCAGCTCGTCGCGGATCCAGTCCCGAACATAAGGCGCGGCAACGTCCCACATATTGATCGCGGGGTTGAGCTGGGTGGCGAGGCCTTCGACCATCACCATGGTCTTTTGCAGCAGCAGCAGGTGCGGCTGGGTCGCCATTTCAAATTCGCGGGTGATCGCAAACAGGCTATCGAGCATCTGCCCGACCGAAAGCTCGCTAACCGGGCGCCCACGAGTCGGTTCGCCCACCGCACGCAGCGCAGTCGCAAATTCATCGACCGAATGATAGCTTGGCACATATCGCGCTTCAAAATGGATTTCGGCAACGCGGCGATAGTTACCGGTGGTCAGACCGTACAGAATCTCAGCCAGCCACAGCCGGGCGCGCCGGTCGATCCGGCCCATAATCCCGAAATCGATCGCGGCAATGGTGCCATCGGCCTGCACGAACAGGTTGCCCTGGTGCATATCGGCATGGAAGAAACCGTTGCCGATCGCTTGGCGCAGAAATGTCAGCACCAGATGTTCGGCCAAGGCTGGCAAATCATGACCGGCGGCGCGGAGCAAATCGGTTTCGTTGATCTTGATCCCGTCGATCCAGTCGATCGTCATCACCCGGCCATTGGTGCGGTCCCAGTCGATCCCGGGCACCAGGTAACCTTCGGTGCCGAGCATCATTTCGGCCAGTTCCGACGAAGACGCCGCTTCGCGCCGCAGGTCTAGTTCGCGCAGGGTCCAGCGCTTGAAATTGGCGATCACCAACCGGGGCCGCAACCGGGCCAGCTCACCGCCCAGCTCCTCAAGATGGGCGGCGGCCCATTCATAAGTCTGGATATCGGACCCGAATTTTTCCCGAATGCCGGGGCGCAGCACTTTGATCGCCACGGTCCGCCCTTCGGTGGTTACGGCGCGGTGGACCTGCGCGATAGATGCAGCGCCGACGGCGACTTCCTCGATTGAGGCAAACAGTGCCTCAACCGGTTTGCCAAAGCTGGCTTCAATCTCGCGCTTGATCGCGGCAAAGGGCACCGGCGGCAAGCTGTCTTGCAGCAGCAACAAGTTGTGCGCGGCTTCTTCGCCAACGATGTCAGGGCGGGTCGCCAGCGTCTGCCCCAGTTTGATCGCTGCCGGGCCAATCGCCTGAAACGCCCCGGCGTAGTCGGGGACTTTGGGCTGAAACGTACCCAGCCTGGCCACCCGGATCAGGCGGCGAACCTGCGGCGGGGTGTTGGGATCCTGTTCAATCCCGCGCAGCGCGCCATGCCTTGCCAGGATCCGGCCCCAGCGCAGCAACCGCAGAATATGGGTGCTGGGACGGGTCAAATCTTCCAGCCGGAGTGTATCGCCACCAGCCCGCCGAGAATTGGTTCTACCCGGGTGTTCACGAACCCGGCGCTGCGGATCATCGCTTCAAATTCGGGCATCGGCGGAAAACGGCGGATTGATTCGACCAGATAGCGATAACTTTCCGCGTCGCCCGCGATTGCTTCGCCAATCCGGGGGACCAGATTGTGCGAATAGAAATCATAGGCCTCCTTGAAGCCGGGCCATTCGGTGGTCGAAAACTCGAGGCAATAGAACCGCCCGCCATGCTTCAGCACACGATAAGCCTCGGCCAGCGCGGCGTCGATCCGGGTCACATTGCGGATCCCGAAAGCGATGGTGTAGCCATCGAAGAACCGGTCCGGGAATGTCAGCGTTTCGGCGTTCTGGCGGGACCACACGAGATCATCCAGCCCTTTGTCCATCGCCCGTTCGATCCCGACATCGAGCATATCCTGATTGATGTCGGATACCGTGATCGTTGCACCGTGCGCGGCCATGCGAAACGCAATGTCGCCAGTGCCGCCCGCCATGTCGAGGAACTGCTCGCCCGGCTGCGGTTTAACCCGCCGCACGAACTTGTCCTTCCACAGCCGGTGCATCCCGCCCGACATCGCGTCGTTCATCACGTCATACTTCTTGGCGACGGCGGAAAACACCGCGCCAACCCGCTCGGTCTTCTCGGTGGGAGAGACCTGTTCGTATCCGAAAGAAACTGTATCGCTCATGGCCCGCGCCTTAGCGATAAGCGCGGCGCGGTGCCAGTGAAAGCGTGTGGTAATTTGGTGATCAGGCCGGCGGGGCGAACATGTAGGGCGCAAGGTGGCCAAGGAAATTCTGCTTGCCGATCTTCACGCCATTGCTGCGCAGGATCGCGTAAGCGGTGGTGGCGTGAAAATAGAAGTTGGGCACGGCATACTGGGTAAGAAAGGTCAGCCCGTCGAACTTCACCCCGGCGCCGTTGGGGAAGGTAATCACCACGTCGCTCGCCGCACCGGCATCGAAAGCGTCCGCATCCAGCGATTGCAGATAGGCGATCGTCTTGTCGCAGCGCGCCTTGAGCTCGGCGAAGGTGGTTTCCTCGTCGGGAAATGCAGGCGCTTCTGTTCCGGTCATCCGGGCACCGGCGCCCTTGGCCGCGTCTGCTGCAATCTGAATCTGGCGGGCCAGTGGGAACATGTCTTCGGTCAGGCTGGCTGTGATCAGATCGGCCTCGTTCCCGGTTTCCGCGGCAACATTGAGCCAACCCTTGATGTTGATCAGCATCCCGATGAAGGCGGGAACATGGGCGGCGTGAAGCGAACTGGACATAACGGCTCTCCCGGAAGCACTGGATTGAGGCGCGCTGATAGCCTGCGGTCTTTTCAGTTGCAATGCGAAACCAATTGCGACGCAGGTTCAGCTTGCCTACCCAGCCGCGATGCCAGAGCTTCCCGAAGTCGAAACCACCGTGCGGGGCCTCGCGCGCTATCTTGACGGCGCGCGGATGGCCCGGGTTACGCCGCGCCGCGCCGGGCTGCGCCGTCCATTCCCGCCCGATCTGGTTCAGGTGCTGACCGGGGCCAGCGTAACCGGCCTGTCGCGCCGGGCCAAATACGGACTGATCCATACCGACCGGGGGCAGACCATGGTGTTCCATCTGGGCATGTCGGGGCGCTGGCGGATTGAGCCAGAGGAACTGGGCAAGCACGATCATCTGGTGCTTGAAACCGGCAGCGGTCACATTTTGGCGCTGTGCGACCCGCGCCGGTTTGGCTCGGTCGACCTCGTCGAGACCGAACGGTTGGATACTTGGCCGACTTTTGCAGCGCTGGGTCCAGAGCCGCTGAGCGATGCGCTCAGCGCTGCACACCTTAAGGCTGCGTTGGCCGGGCGCAGCGCGGCGATCAAGCTGATGCTGCTCGATCAGCGAATCGTGGCGGGGCTGGGTAACATCTATGTCTGCGAAGCGTTGTTCCGGGCCCGAATCGATCCGCGCAAGGCCGCTGGACTGGTTTCTGGTCCAGCGCTGACCCGGTTGGTCCCCCAGATCAAGGCGGTGATCGCCGAGGCGATCGAAGCGGGCGGATCAACCCTGCGAGATTTTGCTCAGCCTGACGGAGAACTGGGCTATTTTTCAAAGCAATTCGAAGTCTATGACCGTCACGGGCAGGGTTGCACGGCCTGTGGCGCGCCGATCCTGCGATTTGCCCAAGGCGGGCGGAGCACCTGGCACTGCGAGAAATGCCAGAAGTGAGGCACTTCGCTTGACGATTCGGGTGGCCGAGGTTAAGGGCCGCGCTTCCTGCGGGTCCGATTCCTTGTCGGTGCCCCGTTTTGCACGAATTTTCTGAGGACGAACATGGCCAATACGCCGCAAGCCAAAAAGCGCATCCGCCGCAACGATCGCCGCGCAGAGATCAACGGCAACCGCATCAGCCGCATCCGCACATTCGTAAAGAAGGTCGAAGCAGCGCTTGAGGGCGGCGATAAGCCAGCTGCGGTCGAAGCGCTTAAAGCAGCTCAGCCAGAACTGGCGCGCGGCGTGGCGCGCGGCGTGATGCACAAGAACACCGCAGCGCGCAAACTGTCGCGCCTGACCAAGCGAGTCGCTTCGCTCTGATTCGGTTCCTTCGCGATGATTCGCGGGGACGAAAACAGAACGGAATGAGAAGAGGGCCCCCGGAAATCCGGCGGGCCCTTTTGCTTGTGCAGCGCGTCAAAGATGCTGCAATGCACTAATGCTATGAAAACCAGCGATTCGCACCTTTCCCTAGGGTAAAGTGACGGTTTTTCAGGGGCTAAACCAATCAGGCGGGGTTTTCTGGGGGTCTCTTAGAGTCAAGGGCATTTATTTCAGTTTTTTTACCATGTGCTGCTTGCCCTGTGCGTGGAACCGTCCATAAAAAGGCTCACCGCTCGAGGCCCTCCGGCTCACCGAGCATCACATCAAAATTACAAATTCCTGCAGCGGCTTTCGGGCAGCCGGTGCGTTATGTGGTGCGCAACTCTGCGCGCCGCGAGTGGAAATTCGTGCGGGGGCGTTGCGTAGTGACGGGAACGGGTATGGGCGGAGCGCAAGAAAAGCTGTCCGTCGCCGAATTGACAGATGAAGAGCGGCTGCAGGCAGAGGGCGAACGCCATCGGGCCGAGCAGGAAGCGCTCGATCTGTCCGCAGATTGGGCCGATATCAGCCAAGGTCTGCGCAAGGATCTGGGCCAGCAATTGCACAGCCAGTGGATCAAACCGGTTCAGCCGGGCAGTTTCTGCAAGGAAACCGGCACGCTTGATCTGTACCTGCCGACCGAATTTTCCGCCAACTGGGTGGCTGACCGCTTTGCTGACCGGCTTTCGCTCGCCTGGAAAATCGCCCGGCCTGATGTCCGCCATGTCCGCATCTCGGTCCTGCCCGGACGCCGTGCGCCGCAAGGACTGCGGTTCGATGGAGCCCGGCGCGGCGGCGGTGAGGCCGCCATACAGTCTCAACCTGGTGACGCCTTGGGCATGGGCGCAGCGGAACTCGGCGCGCTCGGACAGGGCTCAATCGGGCTCGATCCGTCGCTGACGTTTACCACTTTCGTTACCGGTAGCGCCAATGTGCTGGCCAGCAATGCCGCCCAGCGGATGGCGGCGACCGAGACCCCGCAGTTCGCCCCGCTCTATCTCAAAGCCGCAACTGGTCAGGGCAAGACGCACCTGCTGCACGCGATCGGCCATTCCTATCTGGCGGCGCATCCTCGGGCGCGGATCTTCTACTGCTCGGCCGAACGCTTCATGGTCGAATTTGTTCAGGCGCTGCGCCAGAACCAGACGATCGAATTCAAGACCCGGCTGCGCGGGTTCGATCTGCTGCTGGTCGATGATATCCAGTTCATCATTGGCAAGGCCAGCGCGCAGGAAGAACTGCTTTACACGATCGACGCGCTGCTGGCCGAAGGCAAGCGGCTGGTGTTTGCAGCGGATCGCGCTCCGCAAGCGCTTGATGGGGTCGAACAACGGCTGCTGTCGCGGCTTTCGATGGGGCTGGTGGCGGACATTCAGCCCGCCGATATCGATCTGCGCCGCACGATCCTCGAACACCGGCTTCAGCGCTTTAGCCCGACTCATGTTCCGGCTGACGTGATCGAATTTCTTGCCCGGACGATCAACCGCAACGTGCGCGAACTGGTTGGCGGCCTGAACAAATTGATCGCCTATGCCCAGCTCACGGGCCAGGCCGTTTCGCTGCAACTGGCCGAAGAACAGCTGACCGATATCCTATCGGCCAATCGCCGGCGGATCACGATTGACGAAATCCAGCGCACCGTATGCCAGTTCTACCGGGTCGACCGGACCGAAATGTCGAGCAAGCGCCGCGCCCGCGCGGTGGTTCGCCCGCGTCAGGTCGCGATGTATCTCGCCAAAGTGCTGACCCCGCGCAGCTATCCCGAAATTGGCCGCAAATTCGGTGGGCGCGATCACTCGACCGTGATCCACGCGGTCCGCCTGATCGAAGACCTGCGCCAGCGCGACGCCGACATGGATGGCGACGTGCGGAGTTTGCTGCGACAGCTGGAGAGCTGACGCTCGACGTTCGGTTAAGCGCAGCGTCGGCTCAGCCTGCGGTATAGCCGCCATCGACTACCAGCTCGCTGCCGGTCATGAATGCGGCGCGATCCGAAGCGAGGAAAACGACCGCATCGGCGACGTTGTCTGCCTCGCCCATGTGGCCAAGCGGATGCAACGCGGCGACCTGGTCGCGCGCCTCGTTTGCGCCCGCTCCCGAGAGCGCGGACACGCGGTCGATAACCTCGTTGCCCATGTCGGTCTCTATCACCCCGGGGTGGACCGAATTTACGCGGATCCGCGCCGGTGCGAGTTCCA
>JAYURW010000154.1:0-12475 GCA_043756025.1 Novosphingobium sp.
CATCTCGCCAAGATTTTCCCCAAACTGCTGGCCCGGCTGATCAAGACCGGGCGCGGCGCTTGGCTGAATATCGAGATGGAAAAGCTGGCCGATCCGGCCAATTACAAAAACGACCCCAATCTTTCGTGGCTGCGGATCAAAGCGCCGGGCCGCAACCCGGCGATGCTCGGCCGATTGAAAGCGTTGGCACACTGGCGCGAACTCGAAGCGCAGGACAAGAATATCCCGCGCGGACGGATTGCCCGCGATGAAACGGTGGCTGATATCGCCAACCACCCGCCCAAGGTTCAGGCAGACCTGGCCAAAGTGCGCGGACTTTCGGCTGCCTGGAAAGACAACGAAATTGGCCGCCGGATGATCGCGGCGATCGAGGGATCAACGCCGCTGACCGAGGCAGAAATGCCGCCGCGCACCCCGCGCGGCGCGCCACTGGGCAAAGAAGGCGCACTGGTCGCCGATCTGCTAAAACTGCTGCTCAAGATCCGCAGCCGCGAGATTGACGTCGCCGCCCGGCTGCTGGCCCGCAGCGACGAACTCGAACTGCTGGCCGCAGGCATCCGCGAACTGCCGATGCTAACTGGCTGGCGCTTTGACGTGTTCGGCCGCGACGCGCTCGAACTGGTCGAAGGCAAGATGGCGTTTGCCGTGGTCAGAAACAGGCTCAAAATGACGCGGGTCGAGGCTGCAGAAGCCGAGCTGGCAAGTGAGCTGGAAGGCGAAGCTGAACCGGAAGCCGAGTGGGAAGCCGAACTGGAAACCGAAGCCGAACCGAAAGCGGACGAGTGAGCACCTACCTGCCCACGCTGAAACAGCTCCAGTATCTAGTGGCGCTGCACGAGCATGGGCACTTTGGGCGCGCAGCAGAAGCCAGCTTTGTTTCGCAATCGACACTCTCTGCCGGCCTGCGCGATCTCGAAAATCTGCTCGGCGTGGTGCTGGTGGAACGGACCAAGCGGGCGCTGCGGTTTACCCCGCTGGGCAACGCCGTAGTCGCCAAGGCCCACCGCCTGCTGCGCGAAGCCGAGGAGCTTAGCGAAATGGTCCAGAGCGCGGGCCAGCCGCTCTCGGGCGAAGTGCGGATGAGTGTGATCCCCACGATCGCCCCGTTCCTGCTCCCCCGAATGCTCCCGCGTCTGCGCCGCGAGCGCCCGGCGCTGAAACTGTTCCTGCGCGAGGAGCCCAGCGCGGCGGCAATCGAATCGCTCCACCACGGGCGCAGCGATTGCGTGCTGCTGGCCCTGCCCTTTCCTACCGGCGAAGTGGAAAAGGAAACGATTGAACTCGACGCGCTGTGGGTCGCCTTTCCCAAGGATGACCCGCGCGATCCTCCGGCAGAAATTTCGCCCGATCTGATCGATGAAACCCGGCTGCTGCTGCTCGAAGATGGGCACTGTTTGAAAGAGCACGCGCTGGCCGCCTGCAACCGCCCCGAACTGCGCGCCAGTGCGACGATGATCGGGACCAGCCTGCACACGCTGGTGCAGATGGTCGACAACGGACTGGGCCTGACAATGCTGCCTGAAATGGCGCTCGATGCCGGGATTCTCAATGGCACCAACGTCGTCGCCCGCCCGCTCAAAAGCGGCAACGCCAACCGCGAGATTGCACTGGTCTGGCGCAAGAATTCGCCCCGCGGCGAGGAGTTCAGGCTGCTGGCTGAGGAACTTCGGGCGGGCTAGCCCCTCAGTCCATGTGTTTGAGGCCGACCCGCAGGTAATCCCAGCCGGTAATCACTGTCAGCACCGCCGCCGCCCACAGTGTCGTCAGCCCCACGGTGTGCGGCACGTTGATCGTGGACCCGCCGAAATCGACATTCCACCACGGTAGCGCTTTGCCCAGAATCAGAGCGCCAAGGCAGATCATCTGAAACGTGGTTTTCCATTTGGCCAGCCGGCTTACCGGCACCGAAATCTGCAAGCCGCCCAGAAATTCGCGCAGGCCCGATACCGCGATTTCCCGCACCAGAATGATCCCGCCCGCGATCACGTGCATATCGCCCACATAAGGCCCGCGCAGCACGCCTTGGGCGGCGAGCACGAGAATTACAGTCGCCACCATGATCTTGTCAGCGACCGGATCGAGGAACTGGCCCAGTTTGGACACCGCCCCGGATGAGCGGGCTATATAGCCATCGAAATAGTCGGTTATCCCCATCAGGGCATAGAGCACGAAGGCCATTAGATAGCCCCATTGCCATTCCGGCCACCACAGCAGGAACGCCAGCAGCGGGAGCGTCACGATCCGCGACAGAGTCAGGATGTTGGGAAGGGACATCATGGCGTCGGGGATAGCCGCGAAGGCCTTCGTGCAAAAGAGGGACTTTGGGCTTGTCCGCAATGGCCTAGCCGCTAGGGTCCGCTGCAACACGGGGCTCTGCAAAGTTCATTCATGACCACATCGACCCATCTGATGCGCAGCCGCCGCTTTGCGCCGCTGTTTGTCACCCAATTACTCAACGCTTTCAATGACAACCTGTTCAAAAACGCGATGGTCCTGTTCGTCGTTTATGGCGTCTATAACTCTGAACAAGAGGAAGCGTGGTTCAGTGCGTTGGCCACTGCGCTGGTCCTGATCCCGTTCGTCGTCCTCTCGGCTTTGGCCGGGCAGTTGGCCGATATGCGCGACAAGGCGAAGATCATCCGGATCGTCAAAGCCTGCGAAATCGGGATTATGGCGGTTGGCGCAGTCGGCCTGTTGATGACTTGGCAAGGGATCATGGTGCACACCGTGGCGATCCCACTGATGTGCGCGGCTTTGTTCGGAATGGGCACCCATTCGACGTTTCTGGGCCCGATCAAGTATTCCATCCTGCCGCAGCACCTTCACCCTGATGAGGTGCTTGCGGGAACCGGACTGGTTGAGGCTGGAACCTATGTTGCGATCCTGGCCGGGACGATCATTGCCGGATGGATCCCCGTCGAATGGGCAGCGGCAGCCGTTATGGCCACGGCGTTGCTGGGTTATGCCGTCTCTCGCCACGTTCCCCCCGCCCCGCCGCTCGACCCGCCGGAGAAAATTGATCTGCACCCGATCATGGCGCCGTTCCGGCTGATCCGCGATACGCTGCGTGATCGCCGAGTGTTCCTGGCGATCATGGCGATCAGCTTTTTCTGGACCATCGGAGCGGTCCTGTTCATTCAATTTCCGCCGCTGGCCAAAAACGTCCTGTCGGCCAGCAAGGAGGTTGCCAGCCTGTTTCTGGTGATGTTCTCGGTTGGGATTGCGCTGGGCTCGATTTCGGTGAACGCCTTGCTCAAAGGCACGGTCTCGGCCCGTTTTTCGCCGATTTCGGTTTTGGTGATGATGGGCTTTGTGATCAGCTTCTGGTTTGTCTGTATCCAGTGGCCGCAGCAGGATCAGTTGATGGACGTGAGCACTTTCGTCGCTCAGCCGCTCGCCATTCCGTTGCTGCTCAGCTTACTGGGGATCGCCACAGCGGGCGGGATGTTCGTGGTTCCGCTCTATGCGTTTCTGACCACATTTGTGGACAAGGCACACACCTCGCGGACCATTGCCGCCAACAACATCGTGAACTCGGGCGCGATGGTCTTGGGCTCGATTATCGCGGGCGGGCTATCCTGGCTGGGCATCCCGCTGGTCCACCAGCTGTTGCTGGGTGCGGTGATGTGCCTCTATTCGGCCTGGCTGGGCGTGCTGCTGGTCAGGGCCGAGCGCGCTGCTCAGGCAATATAAAGGCTGACCACCATAAAGCAGGCGCAATAGGCCAGCAGAAAATTGCGCAGATCATCGAGCGAGAACCAGGTTCTACGCTTGATTCGCAGCGGCTTTGTGCCGCTCCGCACATGGGGGGGAAGCGATGCCAGAAAGCGGTTTCCGGCGGCTTCATCGGTAATGACCAGTGATCGTCTCATGACCCGAACGTTAAGAACTTGTTGACCATGCCGCTAGCCGGAAAATCCCCGTTAACCGCTCGGTTCCCGGCTTGGGACAGTAACCAAACCAGTTCTTATCCTGTACCGCCGCGTTGCCCCGGCGCTGGTCCGGCGCTACAACCCGGCTATGACCGAACAGACCACAGTTAACGGCGGACGCTTGCTCGTCGATTGCCTCATCGCCCAAGGGGCTGACCGCATTTTCACGGTGCCCGGAGAGAGCTTCCTCGCAGTGCTCGATGCTCTGCACGATTCGCCGCAAGTCCAGACCGTGATCTGCCGGCAAGAGGGCGGTGCGGCGTTCATGGCCTGCGCTGATGGGACGATGACGGGCAAACCGGGAGTGTGCTTTGTTACCCGCGGTCCCGGCGCCACCAATGCCTCGATTGGTGTGCACGTTGCGATGCAGGATTCGCAGCCGATGCTGCTGTTCATCGGCGATGTCGATCGTGGGATGAAAGACCGCGAAGGTTTTCAGGAAGTCGATTTCCCCGCCATGTTCGGCCCTTTGGCCAAACTGGTGCTGCGAATTGATGACCCGGCGCGAATCCCGGAATATGTCGCCCGGGCCTGGTCCACCGCGCTGTCGGGGCGACCCGGCCCAGTGGTCATCGCCCTGCCCGAGGATATGCTGCTGCAAGAGGTCACCGGCGTTTCCCCGCGACCCGCGATCCAGCGCCCTGCCCAAGCGGCTTGCCCCGATGCGATGGGCGTGCTGATGGACCTGCTGGCTGGTGCCGCTGCGCCCGTTGCAATCGTCGGCGGCGCAGGCTGGCACAGCAAGGCGCGCGAACAATTCACCCGCTTTGCCGAGCGGATCGGGCTGCCGGTGGCTGGAGCCTTTCGGCGGCAGGATGCGATCCCCAATTCCAGCCCGGTTTGGGCCGGCAACCTCGGCTATGGCCCCAACCCCAAGTTGGTCGAGCGGATCAAGCAGGCCGATCTGGTGATCGCGATCGGCGCGCGGCTGGGTGAAGCGACAACCGACAGCTACACCCTGATCACCCCAGAGCATCCCGGCCAAACTTTGGTCCACGTCCATCCAGACCCCAACGAATTGGGCCGGGTCTATCGTCCTGATCTGGCTATCTGCGCCGATATGGCCGAATTCACTGAGGCCGCTGCATTGTGGGATGATGACGTCGTGTCGTTCGATGCGGGCGCTGCGGCGCATCAGGAATGGCTTGACTGGACCACCGCCAGCCCGGCCTCCTCCCCCTATCCGCTCGACATGGCGGCCTGCGTCACTGCGATGCGGGCTGCGCTGCCCGGCGATGCCATTATCTGCAATGGCGCTGGCAACTTTTCGGGCTGGTGGCACCGCTATTGGCACTACGATGGCTTCCCGACCCAGTTGGCACCGACCGCAGGGGCGATGGGTTACGGTGTCCCAGCCGCAGTTGCCGCAGCGCTGCGCCACCCGGAACGCGCAATCGTGGCGCTCGCTGGGGATGGCGACTTCCTGATGAACGGACAGGAACTGGCAACCGCGGTGCAGTATGACTGCGACCTGCTGGTCGTGCTGGTCGATAACAGCGCCTATGGAACGATCCGGATGCATCAGGAACGCGAGTTTCCATCGCGGGTTTCGGGCACCACGCTCCACAATCCAGACTTTGCCGCGTTGGCCGTGGCCTATGGCGGCTGGGCGCAAAAGGTCGAGACGACCGATCAGTTCACCGCCGCACTGGCCGAGGCACAATCCCGCAAAGGGTTGCGGCTGCTCCATCTGGTGATCGACGTCGAACAGCTGAGCGCAGGCGGCGCAACGATTTCAGGACTGCGGGCCAAAGGAAAGGCCTAATTCAACCCGGAAAATTGGACTTAGCGACTCCTAAATCCGTTTATGTTGAGCCTGTCGAAGCACTGCTCTTTTCTCCGTGCCGCCCGTGCGCACGCCTGAAGAACAAGCACAGCCCTTCGACAAGCTCAGGGTAGCCGTAATTGGAAGTATGATTTGGGCTAGGTATTTTCTGAACCTAAGCCTGGTGGATCGCCTTGGTAACAAGATAGCTGTCCATCCCTTCGGGTCCGCCTTCGCTGCCAAAACCTGAATCCTTGATCCCGCCAAACGGTGCATCGACTGCGCCGATAGCAAAGGTGTTGATCCCCACCATCCCGCTTTCGATTCCGTCGCCCAGCAGGTTGGCGGTGCGCAGGTTCTGGGTAAAGGCAAAGGCGGCGAGGCCATAGGGCAACCGGTTGGCTTTGCCGATTGCGTCCTCCAGAGTTGAGAACGGCGCGGTGACCGCCACCGGGCCAAACGGCTCATTGTTCATGATGTCGGCGCTATCGGGCACATCGGCTAGCAGCGTCGGCTGGAAGAAGAAGCCGCCGTCGCCACGCTTACCGCCCGCCATCACCCGGGCGCCTTTAGCGGCGGCATCGTCGACAAGCGCTTCAATCGCACCGGGACGGCGGACGTTCGCCAGCGGGCCCATCCGGCTGGCCGGATCGAGCCCAGCGCCTGAATTGATGCTCTGCGCCCGTGCGGCAAAGCCATCAACGAACTGCTGATAGATCGATTCTTGTACGAAAAAGCGGGTCGGGCTGACACAAACCTGCCCGGCGTTGCGAAACTTTTGTGGCACCACCAGATCCAGCGTCTTTTCCAGATCGCAGTCATCGAACACCAGTACCGGAGCGTGCCCGCCCAGTTCCATCGTCACCCGCTTAAGGCTGTCCGCCGCCAGCCGCATCAGGTGCTTGCCGACCGGGATCGAGCCGGTGAAACTGACCTTGCGGATCACCGGACTGGCGATCAGGTGGCGGCTGACGCTGTCTGGGACCCCATGAACCAGCTGCGCCACGCCCGCAGGCAATCCCGCATCGGCCAGACAGCGCATCAGCGCGCCGGTGCAGCCGGGAGTTTCCTCGGGCGGTTTGGCGATCACTGAACAACCGACCGCCAGTGCTGGGGCCATCTTTTTGGCCATCAGATAAAGTGGGAAATTCCACGGGCTGAATGCCGCCACTGGGCCGACTGGCTGCTTGATGACCATTGAGCGCTGGCCGGCCGGGCGAACCAGCACCCGGCCGTAAATCCGGCTGGCTTCTTCAGCACTCCAATCAAAAATCTGCGCGCTCGACAACACTTCGGCGCGGGCCTCGGCGATGACTTTGCCCTGCTCCAGCGTCAGCAATGTGGCGATAGCTTCGACCCGTTCGCGCAGCAGCGCGGCGGTTTTGCGCAGCACTGCGGCGCGCTGTTCAACCGGAGTGGCTCTCCACAGTAGAAAACCTTTATCGGCGGCATCAAGCGCGGCATCGAGATCAGCCGCGCTGGCCATTGGCACTTCGGCGATAGTTTCGCCGTTAGCCGGATTAATCACTGGGAACAGATCACGCCCCTCACCAATCCGCCAGCTGCCATTGATAAACAGCGCGAGGTCCGCGTCGTAGTTGGTTGTCATCAGGAAATCCCTCACTCTCGTGAAGACAGCCTCTAAGCTTCGTGCAGCGCGTTGACCAGTGTCGTACGCAGCGAAATCAGCCGGGCACGATAGGCAAAGTTAGCGCTCATCGCAGAGAGCGGCGGGGCGCTTGCAGCCACTTGCGATGCAGCGGACGCTGGCCCCGCATCTGTGGCCCGCCCCTTTCCGCCTGATTGCAGCGCCTGCCGGGCACCCTTCAGGGTATAGCCTTCATTATGGACCAGCCGATTGATCGTTTCGACCAGCCGGACATCTTCGGAGCGGTAATAGCGCCGCCCGCCGCTGCGCTTGAGCGGCTGGAGCATCGGGAACTGTTCTTCCCAATAGCGCAGCACGTGCTGGCGGATCCCCAGCGCCTTGGCCACCTCCCCGATCGTCCGCAGGGCCTCGGGATCCTTGCCGTCTGCAAAATCAGGAAGGGGCGCCGACGTCATCCTTTGGCAATCCGTTCTTTCAACATTTGGCTGGCCCGAAAGGTCAGCACCCGACGCGGGGTGATCGGCACTTCGACCCCGGTTTTGGGATTACGGCCTATCCGCTGCGCCTTGTCGCGCAGCAGGAACGTGCCGAACCCTGAGATTTTGACGTTTTCACCCTTTTCCAGCGCAACTGAAACGTGATCAAGAATCGCTTCGACCATGCCGAGCGATTCTGAGCGTGACAGGCCCAGTTTACGGTTCAGTGCTTCTGCCAAATCGGCCCGAGTGAGAGTAGTCATAGAGCGTTCCAGCACCTTTCCAAAAAGAGATGCGACCTCTTGAGTCGGGAAGATGCCAAATAAGTCACCACAATGCAACGCAATCTAGCGATAACCAGAGGTTATCCGCCGAACTTCACATCCGGACCAGACTGGCGCCCCAGGTAAATCCGCCGCCCATGGCCTCCAGCACAACCAGATCACCGGGCTTGATCCGGCCATCGCGGACCGCGGTGTCGAGCGCCAATGGCACCGACGCGGCTGAAGTATTGGCGTGGCGATCGACCGTCAGCACCACCCGTTCAGACGGTAAACCGAGCTTTTTAGCGGTGGCATCGATGATCCGCTGGTTGGCCTGATGCGGCACAACCCAATCGACGTCGCTGGGCGAATAACCCTGATCGGCCAAAACTTTGCCGAGTACGTCGGCCAGATTGGTTACCGCATGGCGAAACACTTCGCGGCCTTTCATCCGGATATGTCCGACGGTTTGCGTGCTGGAAGGCCCGCCATCGACATAGAGCAGCTGGTTGTGGGCTCCATCGGCATGGAGGTGCGTTACCAGCACGCCGGGCCCATCCTCGGCTACTTCGCGCGCTTCGAGCACTATAGCCCCAGCACCATCACCGAACAGCACACAAGTGGAGCGATCATCCCAATCGAGGATCCGGCTCATGGTTTCGGCGCCGATCACCAGCGCGCGCTGGGCCATGCCCGCCCGCAGCATCGAATCCGCGACTCCGATTGCGTAAAGAAAGCCCGAGCAGACTGCGGCAACATCAAATGCTATCCCGCCATTGGCGCCGATCGCGTCCTGCACAATTGTCGCACTGGCCGGGAAGGTCTGATCGGGCGTTGCCGTTGCCAGCACAATCAGCCCGATCTGGCTGCCATCAAGTCCAGCGGCTTCGAGCGCAGCCCGGGCGGCGGCGGTGGCCAGTGAGCTGGTGGTTTCGCCCTCACCCGCGATGTACCGCTGGCGGATCCCGCTGCGTTCGACAATCCATTCGTCGCTGGTTTCGACTTGCTCCGCCAGTTCCTGGTTGCTCACCACCCGCCGGGGCAGAGCCGAACCGGTGCCAGTGATGATCGAGCGAAGGGTCATTCGGCGGCTTTCGGGACCGAGCGGAGGTTCTCAGCACCCAGCCGGGCAAGGTCGGCGGTGATCCGCTGAGTCAGGTCCTCTTCCAGCAGCCGCGCGGTGACCGCGACGGCATTGGCCACGCCGCCAGCACTGGCGGAACCGTGGCTTTTCACCACAACCCCATTGAGCCCGAGAAAAACGGCGCCGTTATGGTTGTTGGGATCAAGATGATGCTTGATCAGCTCGGTTGCTGGACGCGACACTAGGAATCCGAACTTAGAGCGGATCGAACTGGCAAAGGCCCGCCGCAGCAGATCGGTCACGAACCGGGCGGTGCCCTCGACCGCTTTCAAAGCGATATTGCCCGAGAACCCATCGGTTACCACCACATCGACATCGCCGCGGAGCATCTTGTCGCCCTCAACAAAGCCATCGAAGGAAATCGAAAGTTCCGCCGCCGCCGCTTTGAGCTGCGCCGCAGCCGATTGCAGGCCGCCGGTCCCTTTGGTTTCTTCCGATCCGATGTTGAGCAAGCGAACCCGCGGCGCTTCGCGGCCGGTGACGATCCGCGAATAGGCCGCACCCATGATCGCGAACTGGACCAAATTGCGGGCATCGCATTCGGTGTTTGCGCCCAGATCAAGCATCACGATGTCATTATCGCCCAGCGTCGGCAGCAGCGCCGACAGGGCTGGCCGGTCAATCCCCGGCATGGTCCGCAGCGCCAGCTTGGCCATCGCCATCAGCGCGCCGGTATTGCCCGCACTGACCGCCGCACCAGCTGCGCCGGTCTTGACCGCGTTGATCGCCATACCCATCGATGTGGTTTTGGCGCGGCGCAAGGCTTGGGTGGGTTTTTCATCGCCAGCGACGACATCGGGCGCGTGGAGAATTTCGCTGGCGGCGCGCAGGTTTGGGTGGTGTTCCAACGCATCCTTGATGCGCTGTTCATCGCCGACCAGCAGAAACTTGAAGCGATCGTGGCTGCGCCGCGCAATCGCGGCCCCCTCGATCATAACGCGCACGCCTTCATCTCCGCCCATCGCATCAATCGCGATCCGCGGCAGGCTCATGTGCGCTTACTCCGGTTTATTAGGCTTAGAGCCCGACCGCGATGACTTCGCGTCCGTTGTAATGGCCGCAGGCACCGCACAGGTTGTGCGGACGCTTCAGCTCGCCGCAATTTGGGCATTCGTGGAATGCTGCGACCTTCAGCGCATCGTGGCTGCGGCGCATACCCCGGCGTGAGGGTGAAGTTTTTCTTTTGGGGACAGCCATTGCGGCACCTGTTCCTGGATCTAAACAAAAGTTCTAAGTGATCCGCACTTGGACCAAGGTCCGGGCTGATCGCGAAGGCGGGCCTATAGCGGGTTTGGCGCGCCTTGCAAGTGTCATAGTCCCTGATCGGGGACAAACTATGAACGCCCCTGATCGGGGACAAACTATGAACGTCCCGGATCAGGGACAAACTATGAGCGTCCCGAGTTTGGGACAAACCTACAGGGGAGAGAAACATGATATTACCCACAACCCTCAGCATGGCAGCCGCCGCCGCGCTGATCAACGTCTGGCTGATGCTGCGCTGCGGACAGGTGCGGATAAAGGAAAAGATCAATATCGGCACCGGCGGCAGCGACATGATGGAACGGCGGATGCGCGCCCAGCTCAATTTCGCTGAGAACACCCCGTGGGTACTCGCACTGATCGCGGCGATCGAACTGACCGGAAAAGGCGGCCAATGGCTGGCCATCGTCGGCGGACTTTATATGCTGGCCCGGGTCGCGCACGGCCTTGGCATGGACGGCGGCACCTTTGAAAAGGGCCGCGGAGTCGGCGTAATGGTGACCATGCTGACCCAAATCGGACTGGCGATTGCCGCCATGCTGATCGTACTGCGCGTCATGTAAACTGCCGGAGATCCTCCCCGGGGCCAGCCTCGGGGAGGAGCTCAGTTTGCCAGTAGATAGTCGCTGACGAACCCATTGGTTTGCCGCTCGCGCCCAAAAGTGCTGGTCGGCCCGTGCCCGGGAATGAATGTCACATCATTGCCCAACGGCCACAATTTCTGCGTGATCGAATCGATCAACTGCTGATGATTGCCGCGCGGAAAATCGGTCCGGCCAATTGATCCGGCGAAAAGCACGTCGCCGACTATCGCCAGATGCCCTTCGCGGGTGAAGAATACCACATGGCCCGGCGTGTGCCCCGGACAGTGGATCACTTCTAGGGTCTGTTCACCAACGGTGACAGTGTCGCCATCGGCCAGCCAGCGATCCGGCACGAAGGTTTCGGCGTGCATCCCGTATTTGCCGCCGTCTTCGGCCAGCTTCTCGATCCAAAACAGATCGTCCGGGTGCGGCCCTTCGATCGGTACGCCCAGTTCTTTCGCCAGAATCCCCGCCTGCCCGCAGTGATCGAGGTGGCCATGAGTAATCAGCAGCTTTTCAATCGTGACCCCGACCTTGGCCACCGCCGCCTTCAGCTTGTCGAGATCCCCGCCCGGATCAACCAGCGCCGCCTTCATCGTCTTGGTGCACCAGATCAGCGAGCAGTTCTGCTGAAGCGGGGTGACAGGAATAATGCCAACGCGCAGCGGGGGTTCGGGGGTTTGGGTCATGGATTGCCAATGCCGCGTGATTCCGATTGAAGCAATGCCAAGAATACCCCGCGGTATTCGTTCAAAGCAAGATCGTGCAGCTGCGCGGCATCACCAAGCCCAAACCATTGCAGCTCGGAGTGCTCTTGATCCCGGATAGTGGGCGTTCCCACCCACTTGCCGATCACAAACAGGTGATAAGTCGCGGGATCTGACCCAATGTTTGGATCTTCAAACTCTGCAACCAAGCGGCTTTCGCCCGGTACGATGCCGATTTCCTCGCTCAATTCGCGGATCAGCGCGGCAGACAAAGTTTCCTGTGATTCCACGTGACCGCCCGGAAAACTCCATAGATCCGGATAGGCCGCGCGCGCTTTGCTCCGCCGCGCAAGCAAGACCTTTCCTTCGCTCAACAACAACCCATTTACGATATGGCGCATTGACACTCCCGTAATCTGACTAGGGACGACAGCCGCCCTCCCCCGCAGCATCACCCTTCTGGCAAGGCCCCAGTCTGACGCAGAGCCTCGCCAAGTGCGAGCGATGCGGCGGTGGCCAGGTTCAACGAGCGGACTTCGGCCCGGATCGGAATTCGCAAACGGGCACCACAGACCTCGGCCACGGATGGCGGAACGCCTGAGCTTTCCTTTCCGAACAGCAGTATATCATCGGTCTGAAAGCGGAAATCGTAGATCGATTGCGCGGCTTTGGTGGTGAACAGCACCAGTCGGCGCATGCCGGTCGTCCCTCTGAAAGCTTCAAAATCGGCAT
>JAYURW010000155.1:0-2387 GCA_043756025.1 Novosphingobium sp.
CGGGCACGCTGCCCTGCATGGTCGAGGTCGCCCGCTCTTCATTAAAGCGTTCGGCGCCTTTGGGATGCGGCGGGGTTCCGGCGGGGCTGCGGCTCATAGATGCTCAATAGGTGGCGCGCGGCGCAGGCGATAGGCGCTTGTTCGCCGCAATCCCCGATCAGGTTGCCGGCGCAGCGCCCCGCAATGGACCAGCGCAAACTTGCCTAATAAGCGTGCCCGTCAACCTGCACGTTGCGGATCTGGCCGCTTCCATCGACCGAACAGCTGAACGATTTGCCCGCAGCCGTGCGGCCTTGCACGCGCCAGCCATCGCCGTCGCGGTTGATCGATTCGACCGCCTGGACCCGGCCCGTGCCGCGCGACACTTCGTTCGAGCAGCGATCTACCGCGCTATCGATCCCGCTGCCTTGCTGCCATTGCTGATCGTTGTCGTTGCCGTAGTCGTTGCCATAGCCACTGGAGCGTTCGCGCGGGTAGCCATCGCCGCGGCCGTCGCGCCGGTTGCGCTCTTTGGATTTGATCGCACTGGCAATCGCGGCAATCCCGCCGATGACCAAAATTCCGGTCAGCACATCGCCGGCGTCGACACGGTCATGCCGGCCCCAACCCCCGTTCCAGCCGCCGCCCCAGCCGCCCCCTCTTTGGGCCATGGCAGGACTGGCGGCCATGCAGAATGCGGCGGCGCTGGCCAAGCCTGCGGCGATGCGCGAACGGTTCACGGTCATATCTTGTGCCCTTCCCCCGGGACGGCGCGCCGGCAACCAGCCAGCGCGGCTTTCGCCCTCGGCGGTCACGACTAGGCGGCCCAGGCTTGCTCGTGCCTGAACCGCCCTGCGTTAAGCCGAAGCGCGCTGTTTACAGGCCGTCAATCCCGCCGAAGTCGAGATCGGCAATCTGGCCGCGCTCGAACTTGCACTTGAACGAACCGGTATCGTAGCCGCGGTCGTTATAATTGCGGTCGTTGTAGCCGCGATTGTCATAGCCACGATTGTCATAGCCACGATTGTCATACCCGCGGTTTTCGTAGCCCCGGTTATTCCAGCCCTGATTGCCATAATTCTGGCCGTAGCTGTTGTTGTAGCCGCCGCTTTGCCAACCACGATTGCCGCCGCCTTGGACCGAGATGTTACCCCGGACTTGATACCCATAGCGGGTGTCCTTGACCTCGCGGATATCGGTCACGTTGGCGCGGATGCCCCGGCTGCTCGCATAGCGTTCGGCCGCATTGATGCACTGCTCAACCGCCTGGCGCGGATTGCCGCCGTACCCCGAATTGCGGCCGTACGAGTTGCCGTAATTGCTGCCGTAGTTACCGTTATTGTAGCCGTAATTGCCATCGTCATAACCACGGTTGTTGCCGTTCGATGCCGAGACGACGGCGGCAATCCCGCCGATGATCAGCGCGCCAGCAATGATTTCGCCTGCGGAAATGCCATTGTCGTTGCGATGGTCGGCCAGCGCCGGAGCGGCCGAAGATGCAACCATCGCGCCAGCCGCGATAGTGCCGAGCAGAGCTTTGGAAACAGTCTTCATCAGTTCAGTCCTTCAATCAGACCGAACGCGAGTGTCCGGGCTTGAATGAGGTTTTAGCGGACCGACTGTGGCATCAGCCTGAACTGGCCTGACAGAAATCATTCATTTTGGTCGCGGGCTACCGGGGCTGCGGTGCAGTTGTTTGCGGAGCGATTTGCAGCCCGGTCCACTGGGCCAAAAACGCCAGCACGTCGGCACCTTCGGCCACGACCTTGTCAGTGGGCTTGCCGGCGCCGTGCCCAGCCCGGGTTTCAATCCGGATCAGATGCGGCTTGCCCGTGGGATCAGCCGCCTGCAGTGCGGCGGTATATTTGAAGCTGTGCCCCGGGACCACGCGGTCATCGGTGTCGGCAGTGGTCACCAGCATCGCTGGATAGCTGACCCCGGCGCGCAGGTTGTGATACGGCGAATAGGCCCGCAGGGTGCGGAAATCGGCTTCCTTGGCAGGATTGCCGTAATCGTCGATCCAGTACCGGCCTGCGGTGAACCGGTCGAACCGCAGCATGTCCATTACGCCTACCTGCGCATTGGCGGCCGCAAACAGATCGGGCCGCTGGTTGACCACCGCACCGACAAGCAGCCCCCCGTTCGATCCGCCCTGCACCGCCAGCCCGCCTGTTGGCGTAATCCCTTGCGCGATCAGGTATTCGCCCGCCGCGATGAAATCATCGAACACGTTCTGCTTATTGGTCAGGCGCCCGGCATCGTGCCACGCTTTGCCGTATTCGCCGCCGCCGCGCAGGTTAGCCATGGCAAAAGCCCCGCCCGCCTCGAGCCACGCCATCCGGCTCGCCGAGAACCCCGGGGTGAGCGAGATATCGAACCCGCCGTAACCGTAGAGCAGCGTCGGCACC
>JAYURW010000156.1:0-35974 GCA_043756025.1 Novosphingobium sp.
CGCGGATCACCGACCTGCCCAAATCACCCGATTTCGTGCGCTTCAAGCCGCAGTTCGGGCAACGCTTTGTGCTGACCATCGACACCGAAGAGGAATTCGACTGGACCAGGCCGCTCACGCGCGCGGAGCACACCGTGCTGACCGTGGCGCGGCTCGCCAAGTTTCAGGAATTTTGCGAGGGTCAGGGCGTGATCCCGGTCTATCTGGTCGATTATCCGATCGCGACTTCGTCCGCTGCGGTTGAAATCCTGCGCCCGGCGATCGCCGCCGGCAAGGCCGAGGTCGGGGTCCAGCTGCACCCCTGGGTCAGCCCGCCGCACGACGAAGAGGTGAATGAGCGTAACAGCTTTGCCGGCAATCTGCCGCCCGCGCTGGAGCAGGCCAAATTCCGCAATCTGCGCGATGTCATTGCCAAAAATTTCGGGACTGCCCCGCTGATCTACCGCGCGGGACGCTATGGCGCCGGGCCCAACACCGCTGAAATCCTGTCAAGCGGCGGAATCGCCATCGACAGCTCGGTGCGCGCGTGTTTCGATTATTCGTCGCAAGGCGGCCCCAATTTCCGCGGATTTCCAGTCCGCCCCTATTGGCTCGATCGCAGCAAAGGCTTGATGGAGTTGCCGCTGACCACGGTTTATTGGGGTTTGCTGCACCAGATCGGGGCCTGGCTTTACCCGCAAATGTGGCGCGTGCCGCGGCTGCGCGGGCTGCTCGCGCGGGTCGGTCTGCTTGAGCGAATCCCGCTCACCCCCGAAGGCGTGACCGTCGAAGAAGCGGTGCGCGGGATCGATATCGCGATCGATCAGGCACTGCCGGTGCTGGTGCTGTCATTCCACAGCCCCTCGCTCGCGCCGGGCTACACTCCTTATGTGCGCAGCGAGGATGATCTTGATGCGCTGTACGACTGGTGGCGGCAGGTATTCGCTTATCTGCGCCAGCGCGATGTGGCCCCGACTTCAATTGGTGAGCTGATCGATGCAGCAGAGCTTGCCTAACCGCGCGAGCCAAGCTAACGACCCGCCGTCGGCTCGCCTGATGGGCCTGTAGCTCAGTTGGTTAGAGCCGGCCGCTCATAACGGCTTGGTCGCGGGTTCGAGTCCTGCCGGGCCCACCACGGCGACAGAGATACCCCAGGTCGGGGAGTGGCGCAGCCCGGTAGCGCGTCTGCTTTGGGAGCAGAGGGTCGCAGGTTCGAATCCTGTCTCCCCGACCAGTATATCAGCGGCCGTTACGCCGCTGATACAGTCTCGAAAACAAACACCATTTTTGGCCCGTATGGGACCTGCACAAATCGCCTTGCGGTTTGTCTTGCATGGCGGGATCGCCTGCCGCGGCGTCGGAACATTGTCCTGTTTGAGCGGTTTGCATAATGCGAAGCCCCACTGACGGTTGATCCGCAGCTACCACTCCAATCGTTCGGTCGCACCTTTGTTTGGGAACCAACTCTCGGCGCAAATTTTTCGGCAAGCGAGGTGCCCAGATGGACAGACGGCAAGTGCTGATTGGCGGCGGTGCGATTGCGGCTCTTGGCACAGGTGCGCTGTATCTTGCCGGTTCGGCCATGGGCACATCAGGGGACTATGCCGAGGGCATTGCTTCATCACGCGCGCCACTTCCCGTGCCGGCGCTCGCTCGCGATCTTATTCGCTACGCGACGCTCGCACCCAATGGTCACAATGCCCAGCCGTGGTTGTTCCGCGCGCACGGTCAACGCATCGAGATACTGCCGGATTTTTTTCGGCGTACCCCGGTCGTAGATCCTGACGATCACCACTTGTTTGTCAGCCTGGGTGCCGCCGCCGAAAATCTTGCTCTGGCTTCGGCTGCAGGTGGGCATCCTGGTTCGCTCAGCTTTGATCCTGCCAATGGCGGAGCGGTTGTGTTCGTTTCACAAGCAGGACCGGCCGTGCCTTCGGCACTGTTCGATGCCATTCCCAAACGGCAGTCGACCCGATCGGAATATGATGGCCGCGCCGTCCCTCCGGCCGTCCTGAACCAATTGGCGCAAGCAGCAAGTGTGCCTGGGGTCGACCTCGTCCTGCTTACCGACCGGCCCCGGATTGATCGGCTGCGGGAACTGGTGGTGGCGGGCAACAGTATGCAGTTGGCCGACCCGGCCTTTGTCCGAGAACTGAAGGCGTGGCTGCGTTTTAATCCGCGACAAGCCCTGCGCAGCGCCGATGGGCTCTATAGCGCGGCAACCGGCAACCCGGCGCTGCCAGACTGGCTTGGCCCGCTGGCTTTCGATTGGCTGGCGACAGCGCAATCAGAGAATGACAAATACGCACGCCAGATTCGGTCGTCGTCCGGGGTTGCGGTGTTCCTGGCCGAAAAGGCAGACCCTGCGCACTGGGTGGCAGTAGGGCAGTCATGCCAGCGCTTTGCGTTACAGGCGACCGCGCTCGGACTGAAGCAAGCCTTCATCAACCAGCCGGTCGAGGTAGCAGCGCTCAGACCGGATCTCGCCGCTTTGGTGGGAATGCCCGGAATTAGGCCCGATATCGTGATGCGCTTTGGCTATGGACCGGCACTGCCCTATTCAGCGCGCCGCGCCGTAGAGGCCGTATTTGTCGCATGACCGGGCGGACTGCCTAAATGCCGCAGCGCAGGCATCGTGGCAAACAGGTCGGCCTTTCACCGCGCGGTCAAACCCGGTGAGCCAGAGCAGTGATCCCAATCAGGCTTTGGATAAATGACCGACGTGCGGCCGACTGCTCTCTGGCTTTTCTTCTTTTTGGTCTTGGTGATGTCCCTGCCGTTCTACCTGCTGGGCGGGTCGGGTGGCCGGCTGGCGGGGCTGCCAATGCTTCCGGTCAGCGCGTTGATGGCTTTTATACCGCTGCTTGCGGCAATGGCTCTGATCTTGCGAGCAGGCGGCGTCCGGGGTTGCGCCAGATGGGCCAGACGCCTGCTGACATTTGGCACACCGCGCAACGCTATCTGGTTTTTGGCCGCGCTGCTGTTCATGCCGGTTGTTGCCCTCATCGAATTCGCGGCGCTGCGGCTAAACGGCAGCGCGGTGCCCGTTCCGCAATTCACGCCCGGCGAGGCCCTGTTTCTATTTGTTGCCTTTTTCATCGCAGCCATTGGCGAAGAAGCTGGTTGGCAAGGCTATGCCTATCCCGCGCTACGGACCCGCATGGGGATTCTGACTTCGGCGATTGTGCTGGGGGCGGTCTGGGCGGCCTGGCATATCGTTCCGTTTGTGCAAATGGGCCGAACCGCTGAATGGATTTTATGGCACAGCCTGCGCGCAGTCGCGCTGCGGCTCATTATCGTCTGGCTGTTCGAAAAAACCGGAGGGAGCGTCCTTGCTGCGGTGCTGTTTCACACCACGATCAATCTCGCCTGGGCGCTGTTTCCGATTGCTGGGACATTTTACGATCCGTTCATCAGCTTCGTAATCCTGACGCTGGCTGTGGGTTCGATCTTGGTCTTTTGGAAACCGGCCGAAAATTTTTTTGGTGGACGCAGCTGAGCAGGGAACCTTTTGCCGTGGCACGAGTTATGTTGGCGCGTCAGAACATAAATCAGCGACGCTGGGGATCTTTATAATCGTGCCGCATTCCGACCGAACGCCATACTGATGGCCATAATTCTTGTTGTAGAAGACGACATTTTCATTCGCCAAAATCTTGAGTGGATGATTGAGGATCTCGGCCACAGCTCGCTGCTCACGGGCGATCTGGCCGGGGCGCTGTTGCACCTTTCTGCGCCGCGCAACATCGACCTGCTGTTTGTGGATATACGGCTTCATGCCTTGGCGTTGGGCGGCTATGATGTGGCCAATCAGGCGATTGGTCTGCGGCCGGATTTGCCGGTGCTCTATACCTCGGGAAGCCCGCTTACCGACGATATGGCCGGGCGGTTCGTCCCCGGTGGGCGGTTTCTGCAAAAGCCCTATTCGCCCGCGCAACTTGAATCTTTCTTTGGTCAGCTTCTCCAATAGATTTCCCGGAAACATCCGGGTTGCTGCAGTGTCCCGGACCGAACATTGAGTGAGGGCATAGCATCACAGTTCCCCCGACAGAGCAGCCCGCGGAGAGCCTGCTTCCGCACGTTTCTGGTAACGCGGCGCGGCAGACCGAAGAGTCGATTGTCAAAGCTGGCGCACTGCAGAGCGCGATTTTCAACAGCGCCAACTTTTCCAGTATCGCCACCGATGCCAAAGGCGTAATCCAGATTTTCAACGTCGGGGCCGAACGGATGCTCGGCTATTCTGCCGCCGAAGTGATGAACACGATCACACCGGCGGACATTTCTGATCCGCAGGAACTGATCGCGCGGGCGCAGGCGTTGAGTGCGGAGCTGGCAACACCGATCCTGCCCGGGTTTGAGGCGCTGGTGTTCAAGGCCTCGCGCGGCATCGAAGACATCTATGAGCTGACTTATATCCGCAAGGACGGCACCCGGTTTCCGGCGGTCGTCTCGGTTACCGCGCTGCGCGATGCTGCGGACACGATCATCGGCTATCTGCTGATTGGTACTGACAACACGGCCCGAAAAGCAGCTGAGGAAGCGCTGTTGCAGGCCGGGGCCTTGCAGAATGCCATTTTCAACAGCGCCAACTTCTCCAGCATCGCCACCGACGCCAAAGGTGTAATCCAGATCTTCAACGTCGGGGCCGAACGGATGCTCGGCTATACCGCAGCCGAGGTGATGAACACGGTCACCCCGGCGGATATTTCCGACCCGCAGGAGCTGATCGCGCGCGCACTTGCGCTGAGCGCAGAACTGGCCACCGAGATAACGCCCGGCTTTGAGGCGCTGGTGTTCAAAGCGTCGCGCGGTATCGAAGATATCTATGAGCTGACCTACATCCGCAAAGACGGCACACGGCTTCCGGCGGTCGTCTCGGTCACCGCGCTGCGCGATGTCCAGGGCGTGATTATCGGCTATCTGCTGATCGGCACCGATAACACCGCGCGCAAGCTGGTTGAGGAAGAGCAAAAGCAATCCGACCAGCGCCTGCGCGATCAACAATTCTACACCCGCTCGTTGATCGAATCCAATATCGACGCGCTGATGACGACCGATCCCGCCGGCATCATCACAGACGTGAACAAGCAGATGGAAGCGCTGACCGGGTGCACCCGCGACGAGCTGATCGGGGCGCCGTTCAAGGATTGTTTCACCGATCCGGACCGGGCCGAAGCCGGGATCAAGCGCGTGCTGCGCGTAAAGTCTGTGACCGATTACGAGCTGACGGCGCGCGCACGCGATGGCACCCAGACCGTGGTCTCGTACAACGCCACGACGTTCTATGACCGCAATCGCACTTTGCAGGGCGTTTTCGCCGCAGCCCGCGATGTCACCGAACGCAATCGGATCGCCCAGGAACTGCAACAGGCCAAAGCTGCAGCCGAGAGCGCCAGCCGGACCAAGTCTGACTTTCTGGCCAGTATGAGCCATGAAATTCGCACACCGATGAATGCGATCATGGGCATTTCTGATCTGCTGGCAAAAACTGCGCTTACCCCTGAACAAGACAAATACGTCCAGATTTTCCGCCGCTCTGGCGATAATCTGCTGAACCTTATCAATGACATTCTCGATCTTTCAAAGGTTGAAGCATCGCAACTCGATTTGGAGCGAACCGGCTTCTCACTCAGCCATCATCTCGAGAAGGTGATCGAGATGGTGGCACCGCGCGCTTATGAAAAGAACCTAAGCCTGCTGTGCGAGATTGCCCCTGGTGTCAGCAACGACCTTGTCGGAGACCCGACCCGTCTTCAGCAAGTGCTGCTCAATCTGGTTGGCAATGCGATAAAATTCACAGAGACCGGCAGCGTTTCGTTGAAGGTGGAGCCGGATCAGGATGGCGCGGTGCCGAATGCCCTGCGGTTTACTGTCGCGGACACCGGCATCGGAATTGCCGACAACAAGCTCGCCGCCGTCTTCGAGCGCTTCACTCAGGCCGATTCGTCCACGACGCGCAGGTTCGGTGGCTCCGGCCTTGGTTTGACGATCTCAAAACGCCTGGTTGAACTGATGGGCGGGCACATCTGGGCTTCGAGTGAAATCGGTAAAGGAAGCGAATTCGGCTTCGCGGTCCCGTTCGAAATCTGGGCTGCCACCGACCGGCCAGCCAGTCTCCCGATCGGCACCGATACAGCTGCGCCGCTGCGGGCGCTGCGGATCCTGATGGCGGAAGATTCGCCTGATAATTGCACGATCGCCTTGGCCTATCTCGAGGAAACACCTTACCAGATCGATGTCGCCGAAACCGGGCTGATTGCCTGCGAGATGTTCAAGGCCGGCCACTATGATCTGGTGCTGATGGACCGGCAAATGCCGGTCATGGACGGATTGACCGCGACCAGGACGATACGGGCATGGGAGAAGTCCAAGGACCGGGCACCAACCCCGATCATCGCCCTGACCGCATCCGCTTTGAAAGGTGATCGCGAGACCTGCCTAGCAGCGGGCTGCACGGCCTATCTGACCAAACCAATCAAGCAGGATGTCCTGCTTCAGGCGATCAGGAACTATTCTGCGGCAGGGCTGCAAGAGAGTAGCCGCTTAGGCACCGGGGCCAGACAATCGGACCAGAGGTTAGCGGGATTGATCCCCGCATATCTGGAAAACTGCCGGCTCAATGTCACCGCGATGCACGAGGCCTTGAACCGGGACGACCTTGAAGCCGTGACGATACTCGGGCACAATTTGCGAGGATCTGGAGGCGGTTTTGGCTTTCAGACAATCACCGCCCTCGGCGCAGCGCTGGAGCAGGCCTCCGACGACAGCGATTTTGGCAGAGCGCGGGTACTGTTGAGCGAGTTGTCCAGCTATTTGGATGGTGTCGCAGCCGGAATCTGACATCAAGGGGGTCTTGGAAGCGAAAAAGTGCTCAAGAATTGAGTCGATGGTTCAACCCGCCGACATTCAAGATTATGATGCGCTAAACTGGCAGGCTACTTTTTTGGGGCCTATACGCTTGATATAACCACACAAATATTGGTGCTACGGATGGCAGGAGAAGTGGTACGTAAAGATCCATGCTCAGTGCCGTAGAGTGCCTTGGCAAGTCGGAACAAATGGTCATGCTGTCGAGAGGCTGCGATGATCCAAAAGTGCGCGCCGGTTATACTGAACTTGCCGCTTTCTGGTTATTGATTGCGGCGCGGGCAGCGCGGCAAGAACTGCGGTCCATACTCTGATCCGAAACCGGCTGAGCCTTTGGCAACTCAGCCCCGCGCCCCACCCGGTGACAAACCGTTACAATTCGCGGCATGACAGCCCGGGCCGTTTGCCGCAGACTGTCGCTATCAGGTTCGATCTTTCGGGAGCAGGCGATGCGTGACGCGGCGACAGCACTCCACCGTTACGGCCTTGGCGGCAAGGGTGATGCGGCGGCGCCAACCGATCCGAAGGGTTGGCTCAAAGCCCAGATCGCACAGTTCGACCCACGCCCCGCCGCGATTGCGGCGCTGCCGCATTCGCGCGAACTGGTGACCATGCTGCGCGACCGGCGCGAGCTGAAACGGGATCAAAAGCAGGCCGGCAAAATGCCCGCTCCGGGAGATGATGCGCCAGACCCTGCCGCGTTCATGCAATTGCAAAAGCAGGTTCGCGAAGTCTATGTTCGCGCGGTCGCAGTGCGGACCGATCTGGCGCTTGCCACCGACACACCGTTTATCGAGCGACTGGTTCATTTTTGGGCCAACCACTTTGCCATATCGGTCGACAAGATCGTGACTGTCGGTTTGGCCGGCGCCTTTGAATTCGAAGCGATCCGCCCGCACGTTCTGGGCTCCTTTGGCGCAATGTTGGGCGCGGTAGAGCGGCACCCGGCGATGCTGCTCTATCTCGATCAGGCGCAGTCGATCGGCCCGAACAGCCCGCTGGCCCAGCGCGCGGCGCGGCGGGACAAGGAACTGGGGCTCAATGAAAACCTCGCGCGGGAGGTGCTGGAACTGCACACCTTGGGCGTCCGCAGCGGCTATAGCCAAGCGGACGTAACCGAATTGGCCCGAGCGCTAACCGGCTGGACCGTCGGCGGGATCGCCCGGCAACGCGCCTTGCAGGGTCCCGGCCCGGGGTTCTGGTTTGCGGGCATCATTCACGAACCGGGCAACCGAAAAGTCCTCGGCAAGACCTATTCCCAAAGCGGCGAGGCGCAGGCGCAAGCGGTGCTGAACGATCTGGCGGTTCACCCCGCCACCGCGCGGCATATTGCAACCAAGCTGGCCCGGCACTTCGCCGCTGACGATCCGCCGCCAACGCTGGTGGCGCGGCTGGAGCAGGCCTTCCTGACGTCCGGCGGCGATCTGCCCACGCTCTACCGTGTGCTGATCGAGGCGCCAGAGGTGTGGTCTGGCAAGCCCAAGTTCCGCACCCCGTGGGAATGGTCCATCGCTGCCTTGCGCGCCACCGGGGTTCGGGCCCTGCCCGGGGCCAGCGCCGCCGGGGCGTTTCAGCAATTGGGCCAGCCGGTCTGGAAACCGGGATCCCCAGCCGGTTACGATGACACCGCGCCCAGCTGGGCCGGGCCAGATGCGTTGTACCGCCGGATCGAAGTGGCGCAGCGGATCGCGCAGCGCACCGCGCCTGCGGTCGATGCGCGAACGCTCGCGGCCCAGCTGTTTCCGTCTGCGCTCAGCCAGCCGACCGCCGAAGCGCTGGCCCGCGCCGAAAGCGGCGAACAGGCGCTGGCGTTGCTGCTGGTCTCGCCCGAAATGATGCGGAGGTAACGATGTTTGACCGGCGCCAGATCTTGATTGGCAGCACTGCTGCCGCGCTGTTTTCCCCGCGGATCGCTTTTGCGAAAGCCGAGACCGAGCGGCGGCTGGTCTTTTTGATCCAGCGCGGGGCGGCCGATGGACTCGCCACTCTCGCCCCAATTGGCGACCCGGCTTATGGATCGCTGCGCGGCGATCTGGCGGCGGACCTGATGGACCGGCCCAAGCTGGGCGGGCTATTTGCGCTGCACCCGGCGCTGGCGCAGATCGGTACGATGTATGGCAAGGGTGAGGCGCTGTTCGCCCATGCCGTCGCCTCGCCGTACCGTGATCGTTCGCACTTCGATGGCCAGAACGTCCTCGAAACCGGCGGGGCTCGGCCCTATGACCGGCAGGATGGCTGGATGAACCGGCTGATCGGTCTGCTGCCCGGTGCGGGTGCCAAGGGACTGGCAGTTTCGGCCACCATCCCGACCGCTTTGCGCGGCAGTATTCCGGTTTCCAGCTACGCCCCGTCCAACTTGCCCGATGCCCCGCAGGACCTGCTCCAGCGGGTTTCGATGCTGTATGAAGGTGATCCCCAGTTGCATGGCCTGTGGACCGAAGCCTTGCAAACCCGCGCCATGGCCGGAGACCTGACGCTGGGCAACGCCAAAGGCGCGGCAGCGGCGGGCAAGCTGATTGCGTCACTAATGGCCGGGCCCAACAGCGCGCGGATCGTCATGGCCGAATCAACCGGCTGGGACACCCACGCTGGTCAGCGCGGACGGCTGAACGGCCAGTTGAGCGGGCTGGACGCGCTGCTTGCCTCGCTTAAGGAAAGCCTCGGCGCGGCCTGGTCCGATACGCTGGTGGTGGTTGCGACTGAATTTGGCCGGACAGCAGCGGTGAACGGCACCGGCGGGACCGATCACGGCACCGGGTCGCTCGCCATGTTGCTCGGCGGGACCGTCGCCGGTGGCCGGATCCTGAGCGACTGGCCGGGGCTGGGGCAAAGCCAGCTCTATGATGGTCGCGATCTGAAGCCGACAACGTCGATTGACGCGCTGCTGGCCGGGGCTTTGGCCGAACATTTCCGCCTCGATCCTGCGCAGGTTGCGCCAAAGCTGTTTCCGGGCGGAGCAGGGAAACCGATGAACGGGCTCGTGCGGGGTTAGTCCCCCGCCCCGATCACCCCCGGCTCGTTCGCCACAATGCCAAGCACCGCCGCCCAGGCGGCAACATTCTGTTCCAGCTGGACCGGGTCGACTTTGTCGAGCGTATCGTCGGGCGTGTGGTGCAGATCGAAATAGCGGGTGCCGTCCTGATCAAGGTCGATCACCGCCAGCTTTTGCGCACCGATAATCGCGCCAACATCCGCCCCGCCTCCGGCTTTGTCCCCGCCCGCGGCAATCCCCAGCGGAGCCAGCGCCGCCGCAATCCGATCGCGCAACGGCTGGTTGGCGGCAGACAGATTGAACTGCACCCGCCAGACCCGGTCTGCGCCAAAATCGCTTTCCATCGCCAACGCGTGCGGCTCGCCCGCATGGGCCTTGGCATAGGCCGCGCCGCCGAACACGCCGATCTCTTCACTGCCAGCCCACAGCACCCGGATCGTGCGCAGCGGCTTGCCGCCGGCCTGCGCCCGCAGCGCAGCAGCTGTGATAATGCCGCAGCCCGCCGCATCGTCAAACGCCCCGGTCGCCAGATCCCAGCTATCGAGGTGACAGGCGATCAGGATCGGCGGCAACGATGGATCGCGCCCCGGCAATTCGGCCACGACATTGCCCGAAGGCATATTGGGCTGGGTCCGCCCTTCGAGCACAAGATTGATAGTCATCGGTTTGCCGGTCCGCGCGATCCGGGTGATCAATTCACCATCGGGCAAGGACACCGCCCCTGCCGGAATCGCTGCCGTTCCTGCAGGCCAACTGGTCGCTCCAGTATGCGGGTTGCGGTGCAGATCGGTGCCAACAGAGCGGATCACCACTCCCGCCGCGCCTTTGTTCGCGGCGATCGCCGGGCCTTGGCGGCGGGCATTGCCGAAAGGACCATAGGATGAGCCATCCTGCGTCGCCGCCATCGCATGATCGATATAGGCGATTTTGCCTTTCAGCGATCCAGCGGGCGCGGCTTTCAGCGCATCAAGGCTGGGAAAATAGATCAGCTCTGCCGTCAGCCCGCCAGCCGGGGTTGGCGCGGAATAGCCCAGCGCGGTGATGTGCAATTTGTGTTGGTAGGGCGCGGTCAGCGTGGCTGTTTCGGCCCCGCGAACAAACCCGGTGACCGTGAACGGCTCAATCCGGACGTTTTGAAAGCCGAGCTTTTTGAGCCGCACCACCGCCCAGTCACGCGCCCTCGCCTCGGCCGCAGACCCGGCAGGGCGCGAGCCAATCTCGGTCGTGAGATCGGCGACAATATCCCATGCAATACCGTCGGCCGGGCCAGCGGCAGCGGCAGTGGTGAACAGCAAGGCGGAAAGCGCAGCAGCGCGGAGGGTGTTTCGCATTGCGGCTGGCTATCGTTCGCGGCCGGGCTTGGCAAGCGGGCTGGCCTCGATTGCTTGCCAGCCTGAACGGGCCAATTCACCGGCCCTGCAAACGCTGACTCGGCGATGATCGCTGTGATCCTGTTGGTCCAGCGCAAGCGGCCGCGCGGACCGTTCTGCTTCGGATTGCAGCAGCTCCTTCACCATCCCCGCTCAACCATGCTTGCCCCCCGCTTCCAGCCCCTGTAGAGGCGCGCCAAACCGCTTCCAAGTTACCAGAAGGACCGCCAGATGGCCGCGCAATACGCCTATGTCATGAAGGGCATGACCAAGACTTTCCCCGGCGCGCCAAAGCCGGTGCTGAGTGATATCAGTCTGCAATTCTATCATGGTGCCAAAATTGGCATCGTCGGCCCCAACGGCGCGGGTAAATCGACACTGATCAAGATCATGGCCGGGATCGACAAGGACTATACTGGCGAGGCCTGGCCGGGCGAATACATCACGGTCGGCTACCTTGAACAGGAGCCTGAACTCGACACCTCCAAGACCGTCCTTGAAAACGTCAAGGACGGCGCGCGGGTGACCGCCGACATGGTCGAGCGGTTCAACCAGATCGGCATGGAGATGGGCGAAGACGGTGCCGATTTCGACGCACTCGGCGCAGAAATGAGCGAACTTCAAGACAAGATCGACGCGGTTGACGGCTGGACGCTCGACAACCAGCTGGAAATTGCGATGGAAGCGCTGCGGTGCCCGCCGGGCGATTGGGCCGTCGATAATCTGTCCGGCGGCGAAAAGCGCCGGATCGCGCTGACCCGGCTGCTGATCCAGAAGCCGTCGATCCTGCTGCTCGATGAACCGACCAACCACCTCGATGCCGAAAGCGTCGAATGGCTCGAAAACCACCTGAAGGAATATGCCGGCGCGGTGCTGATGATCACCCACGATCGCTACTTCCTCGACAACGTAGTCGAATGGATTCTTGAGCTCGATCGCGGAAAATACTTCCCTTACGAGGGCAACTATTCGACCTATCTGGAAAAGAAGTCCAAGCGGCTAGAACAGGACGAGCGCGAGGAATCCGGCAAAGCAAAGGCGCTGAGCCGCGAGCTTGAGTGGATCCGGCAGACCCCGGCTGCGCGCCAGGTTAAGTCCAAGGCGCGTATCCGCAAGTTCGAAGAGCTGCAAAACGCCCAAGACAACCGCCCGATCGGCAAGGCCCAGATTGTCATCCAGGTGCCCGAGCGGCTCGGCGGCAAAGTGATCGAAGCCAAGAGCATTTCCAAGGCCTACGGCGACAAGCTGCTGTTTGAAGATCTGTCGTTCATGCTGCCCCCAGGCGGGATCGTCGGGATTATCGGCCCCAACGGCGCGGGTAAATCGACCCTGTTCAAGATCCTGACCGGCAAGGAAGAGCCTGATAGCGGCTCGGTAGAGATTGGCAGCACGGTCCACCTCGGCTTCGTCGATCAGAGCCGCGATGATCTTGACCCCAAGCACAACGTCTGGGAAGAAATCAGCGGCGGGCACGATTACATGACCGTCAACAAGCAGGAAATGAGCACCCGCGCCTATGTCGGCGCGTTCAATTTCAAAGGCGGCGACCAACAGAAGAACGTCGGCAAACTATCGGGCGGTGAACGCAACCGGGTCCACATGGCCAAGATGCTCAAGCTGGGCGGCAACGTGCTGCTGCTCGATGAACCGACCAACGATCTTGACGTCGAAACGTTGGGCGCGCTGGAAGACGCGATCGAAAACTTCGCCGGTTGCGCAGTGGTGATTTCGCATGACCGGTTCTTCCTCGATCGCCTCGCCACCCACATCCTGGCCTTCGAAGGGAACAGCCACGTCGAATGGTTCGAAGGCAACTTCGCCGCCTATGAGGAAGACAAGCGGCGCCGGTTGGGTGATGCAGCAGATCGGCCGACCCGGCTGGCGTATAAGAAGCTGACGCGGTGACCCGCCCAACCTGAACGCAAACCTTTCAATGCCATTCACCCTGCTGACAGAACGACTCGGGTATCACCTGCCTCAATGACGCCGCATTGTGCGGTGACCAACGATGGAGATCGGCCATGGCCGTGAAGTCGAACAGCAGAATGATCCGGTCCAGCGTAATTGCGCTGGCGATTGCCGCACTCTCGTTGCCGCTGGCAGCGCAGGCTGCGCCTGAACGTGGGCGTAGCTGGAGCGACGAGCGCCCTGCGCGTGGCGAAGAGCGCCCGGCCCGCAACGAAGACAGCGCGCGTCCGCAGCGTCAGGCTCCTGCGCCGCAGCAGGAGGCTCCTCAGCAAAGCCGGAGCAGCTATACTCCGCCTCCACAGGCCGCTCAACAACCGGCCCCGCCGCCGCAGGCGCGCCAGTCCGGCTGGAATGGCGGAAGCCGCAGCGACAGCGCCCGCGCTGAAGGCAGCCGCCGCGGCGAAGGCAATCGCAGCGAAGGTGCGCGCAATTGGAACGGTCAGACCCAAGGGCAGGCTCAACCCCCGGCCGCTCCGCAACAAACCCGTCAGGCCGCTGGCGGTGACTGGCGCAGCCGCGCACAGCGCAGCGAAAATACCGAACGTGGCGCTCGCACAGACCGCAGCGCTCAGATCGACCGCAGCGGCGGTGAATATCGCGGCCGCAATGGCCGCGAGGATCGTCCGCTAGCCAATACTTGGAATGGCGCCGAGCGCACTGATCGCCGCCCTGAGCAGCGTGCCGAACAGCGGACCGAACAACGCAGCGAAGCCAACTGGCGTCAGCGCGATGGCGACCGCAACCGGGCCGATGCCACTCGTCAGCGCGATGGCGACCGCAGCCGGATCGATGGGGCGCGTCAACGCGATGGCAATCGAGAACAAGGCCGCAGCTGGACCGATGCCGCGCGACAGCGTGACGGCGGCGGTGATTGGTCGCGCAATCGTGATGGCTGGCGTCAGCACAATGGCTGGAGCGACCACGGCGGCAACCGTGATTATTGGCGCAACCGCAACTGGTCGAGCCACTGGGATCGTTCGCGCCACCGCGGCTGGTCGGGCTGGAACCTCAGCTGGGGTTGGTCATGGGGCAGCAACTACAACGACTGGGATAACCGCTGGCGGAATAACCACCGGTATGACTGGTTCTCGTACCGCAGCTATCACCCCAGCTATTTCCAGGCAGGTTCGTATTATTCCCCGTATCGCGGTTACTCGTACCAGCGGCTGAGCGTCGGGTTCTTCCTCGATGCACTGTTCTTTGGCGAAGACTACTGGATCGCTGATCCGGCCTATTACCGTCTGCCCGATGTGTACGGCCCTTATCGCTGGGTCCGCTATTATGACGATGCGGTGCTGGTCGATATTTACACCGGCGAAGTGGTCGATGTGATCAACAACTTCTTCTGGTAACAGCCCAGAAAACTGGAATGAAACGGGCCCCGGCAGCAATGCCGGGGTCCTGTTTGTTTGTGCCGGAGAGTGGAATAGCTATTTGAGCCAGGGCACCATCCGCCGCACGGTTCCGTCCTTGTCGATAAACTGATGCTTCAGCGCAGCGCCGATGTGCAGAGCCAGCAACACCAGCATGATCGTGGCGGCAATCTCATGCAGTTCGCCATACATGCTCACCGTTGGCTTATCGCTGCCGACCGGTAATGCCGGGAAATCGAACAGCCCGAAGATCGAAATCGGCTTGCCTTTGGTGAAGGCTGAAGACAGCGCCCACCCTGCCACCGGAATGGCCAACATCAGCACATAGAACAGCGCGTGGGTCACTCTCGAAAGCGCCGCTTCCCATGCCTTCAGCGTCTCAACCAGCGGCGGAGCCTGGTGAGTCAACCGCCAGACAATTCGCAGCAGCGTCAGCAGCAGGATCGTGATCCCAACTGCCTTGTGGTTGCCGATCAGGGCATAACGCTGCTCATCCGGGAGGTCCTCTGCCACCCACGCGAGAACGAAGTTGAGCATAATCATCAGTGCGATGATCCAATGCAGGGCGATGGCGCCGCGCGAATAGCGAGCGGCGGAATTGTTGGTTGTATCCATGGCGCGGGAAGCTGGCCCAAGAGCGCCGTCAGGGCAAGATCGAAGTTTCCCCGGCTCGGGAAATGCCAATAGTCGACCAACAACATCGATTGGGCATTTTCGCGGGCGAGCCAATCGGATAGGCGTAAATGATGAGCCCGTTCGACGACGCCCCCGTGCCCGATAAATCCCAGCTTTCGCGCGCCGGCGCGCGCGTGCGGCAGCAGCTGAATGGGAACCCGCTGGTTCAGCGGCTCGATACCGATCGAGCCGAAATCTGGGCGGTGCCGGAGTTCCTCAGTCCGGCGGAATGCAGCCAGTTGATGGCGATGATTGATCGGACGGCGCAGCCATCATCGGTGCTCGATCACGGCTATACCGAAGCCTGGCGGACCAGCTGTTCGGGCGATGTCGATCCGTTTGATCCGTTTATCCAGCGGGTCGAAGAACGGATCGACGCGCTGTTGGATCTGCCGCACGAATGGGGCGAGACGATGCAGGGCCAGCGCTATACCGTGGGACAGGAATTCAAATATCACCTCGATCTGTTCTGGACCAAGGCCGATTACTGGCCAGACGAGGTCAAATGTGGCGGGCAACGCTCGATCACTGCGATGGCCTATCTCAACGATGTCGCAGCGGGTGGCGAAACCCAGTTCACTGCTATCGGCCTGGCCGTGCCGCCGCAACAGGGCGTCTTGCTGATCTGGAACAACAGCTATCCCGATGGCACCCCGAATGAAGATACGATGCACGCCGGGCTGCCGGTGGTGAAAGGCAAAAAATACGTGCTGACCAAGTGGTACCGTTCGCGCAAGTGGGGCCATTGATGCGGCTGGTATTAACGCGGCGCAGGTTTGCCGCCAGCCTGCTCACAACCGCAGCAATGGGCGCTTTTCCAGCAGGGTTGGCGCAAGCAGAGGCCGCCTCCAACAACGAAGACGCCCGCTTGATGACGCTGTTTCGCGATGCCACCAAGCGCGGTGATTCGCTTGATCCATGGGGCGTGCTCTATCGCGGCGGCAAGGCCGATCTGGCGGCGCTGCGGCAGACTTTTACCGACGCCCCGCAACGCGCGCGACGCAGTGTGGTGAAATGGGAATTGGGTGCACTGGCACGAATTAACCGGTCACGCCTCAGCGCCGAGCGGCAGATTTCTTACGATGCGTTTTTGAGCAACCGGCGTGAAGCAGCGCTGTGGCTCCAGCCCGATATGCTGGCGCTGACCGCCGTCCGCCCGCTGGTTCATTTTGGCGGGCTGCACGTCGAGCTGGCCTCTTTGATGACCAAGGGCGGGCCGCTGAGCTGGGTGGGCGCGCCGGAATATCGCCGCAACCTTGAATTGCTAAAGGTGTTTCCGCAGGTGCTGGACAACGCGATCGTCCGGTTCCGGCAAGGGCTCGATAGCGGCGTGGTCGAAACCCGGATGACCACTCGCAACATGGTGGCCCAGATCGATGCGATCCTGGCGCAGCCGCTTGACGAAAGCCCGTTTACTTCGGCAGTCCGTGATTTTCCGGCCGCGATTCCGGCCACATACCACCCCGCGTTCAAGCAGCTGTTTGAAGTCGTGACTGAATTCAAACTTTACCCCGCCTACCGCCGTCTGCGCGCCTTTCTGAACGACGAATACCTGCCCGCCGCACGCGAAGTGGCCGGCATATCGGCGATGAAGGGTGGCGCTGGGCTCTATTTGAAAGCAATCGAAAACCAGACCACGCTGAAACTCAATCCGGAAACAATCCACCAGCTTGGCCTCAGCGAAGTTGCGCGGATCCAGCGTGAGATGGACGGGGTGCGTCAGCAGCTGGGCTTCAAGGGGCCGCTGCGGGCGTTCTTTGACGATGTCCGCACCAATCCGCGCTATCACCCCAAGTCCAAGCAGGAGCTGGCCGATGCTTTTGCCGCAGCGGCCAAAGCGGTCGATGCGCAAATTCCGAAATACTTCAGCAAAGTGCCCAAGACAAAGTTGCTGATCGAACCCTATCCGGCCTTTCGCGAACAATTTGAAGCGGGCGGTTCGTACAATCAGGGGACGCCCGATGGCACCCGGCCCGGGGTGTTCAATTACAACACCTATGATCTGCCCAGCCGGTTCCTGACAGGCGTGGTCACGCTGTACCTCCACGAAGGCGCGCCGGGGCATCATTTCCAGATCAGCCTTGCTCAGGAAGACACCTCGCTACCCGATTTTCAGCGGTTCGGCGGCAACAATGCCTATGTCGAAGGCTGGGCGCTCTATGCCGAAACGCTGGGTTACGAGATGGGTTTCTACAAAGACCCGATGCAGCACTGGGGCACTTTGGACGATGAAATGCTGCGGGCGATGCGGCTGGTGGTCGATACCGGGCTTCACGCCAAGGGCTGGACTCGTGAGGCCGGCATCGAATTCATGCTGGCCAATTCAGGCATGGGCCGCAGCGATGCAATTGCCGAGGTGGAGCGTTACATCGTCTGGCCGGGTCAGGCGCTGGGCTATAAAATCGGCGCGCTGACGATCCAGCGGCTGCGCAAAAAGGCCGAGGCCGCGCTGGCCTCAAGGTTCGATATCCGGGCTTTCCACGATGCTGTGCTGGGCAGCGGTGCTTTGCCCTTACCGATCCTCGAAGCCAAAATCGATCGCTGGATCGCGGCGATGAAAAGGTAGAGCGACTTGATACGCAGTTTTCCCTAGGTCTGCTTTACTGGTTTTCTGACCTTCCCCTGCCACTCTGGCCGCTGGGTCAAAGAACGCAGGCCAACCATGGCGAAACACGGCAATCGATCAGCAAGCAGGCTAAAAACGCGGCTTCCGGCGCGGCTGATCACGCTTGAGGGTGAACAGCGGGTTGTTTTGCAAGATCTGTCCTGTACCGGAGCAGGCCTGAGCAGACCACAACTGCCGATGCACGGAGCAGCCGTGCTTCAGTGGTTCGGCTATGAAGCTTTCGGCGCAATCCGCTGGAGCGCAGACGGGCAATGCGGGATCGAATTCGAACAGCTTATTCCCGAGGCTTGGGTCCTTGCCACCCGCGGCCATGACGCCCGCGAACGCCTGCCCGATGACCGCGAACTCGCCCGCCGCGGCGCGCGCGACTGGGTCGCGGGATCGGCGCGGATTTAGGCCAGTGCTTCGGCGATCAGTTTCCGGGTATTCCCGATCCCATAAAGCGCGATGAAACTGCCCATCCGGGGACCCTGGCTGGAACCGAGCAGCGTTTCATACAGGCACTTGAACCAGTCGCGCAGCCCTTCGAAGCCGTAGTGCGGATCTTTGCCGATTGCGTAGACGATGTTCTGCAGAAGTTCGGCAGTGGCATCGTCGCTGGTCGCAGCCAGTTCCTCGTCGAGCGCCGCCAAAGCCAGCGCCTCGCCGCCCTCAGGCTTGCGCCGGATCAGCGTCGGGGCAATGAAATCGCGGTTGTACGCCAGCGCGGTGGTGACCAGCTTATCCAGTTCTGGATAGGCCGCTGGGTCGGCGTTCTCGACATAATTACCCAGATACGACCAAACTTGGTCACGGCTGGCCCCCGCACCCAGCACGCCGACCAGATTGAGCAGCAGACCATAAGTGACCGGCAGCTTGTCCCCAGCCCCGCCTGCCACGCCATTGGTCCGCAGCAGGTGCCAGACTGGATTGCCGAGCTGTTGTTCGATCAGCTGGTCAGCCAGCTTCTCACGGAACTGCCAGTATTCATCGACCGCGCGCGGAATGATCCCGACGTGGAGCGATTTAGCGCTCTTGGGCTCGCGGTAGATATAGAATCCCAGGCTTTCCTCGCTGCCATAGCTCAGCCATTCGTCGATGGTCAGGCCGTTGCCCTTCGACTTGGAAATCTTTTCGCCGTTGGCATCGAGGAACAGCTCGTAAATCATCCCTTCGGGCGGACGGCCGCCCAGTACCCGGGCGATCTTGCCGCTTTCGCGCACGCTGTCGGTCAGATCCTTGCCGCACATTTCATAGTCGACACCCAGCGCGACCCAGCGCATCGCCCAATCGACTTTCCATTGCAGCTTAGACTTACCGCCCAGAATTGACTGCTCCACCGTCCGCCCGTCTTCAACGAACCGGACGATCCCGGCTTCGGCGTCGAGCACCGTCAGCGGCACCTGCAGCACCGCGCCGGTCACTTCGCTGATCGGCAGAACCGGCGAATAGGTTGCGGCGCGCTCGGCCCGCAGCGTTGGCAGCATGATGTCCATGATCGCCTGCCAATTGCGCAGCACGCCCCGCAGCGCATCGTCAAACCCGCCAGAATTATAGAGATCAGACGACGAGACAAACTCGTAATCGAACCCGAACTGGTCAAGGAACTGGCGCAGTTTGGCGTTGTTATGGTGGGCGAAACTCTCATGCGTGCCAAACGGATCGGGGATCCGGGTCAGCGGCTTGTGCAGGTTGGCATCAAGCACCGCACGGTTGGCGATATTGTCCGGCACTTTGCGCAGCCCGTCCATATCGTCGCTGAACGCCACCAGCCGGGTCGGCGCTCCGCCCGACAGAACTTCATAGGCCCGCCGGACCAGCGTGGTCCGCAGCACTTCCTGAAAGGTGCCAATGTGCGGCAGGCCTGATGGGCCATAACCGGTTTCAAACACCACCGGAGCGCCATTGGGTTTGCCCGCCGGATACCGCTTGAGCAGCTTGCGCGCTTCTTCAAACGGCCAAGCCTTGGAAACCTGTGCGGCGGCGATCAGTGCATCATCTGTCATAATACCCGCGCCTTTGCGCGAATGCGGCAGATTTGCAAGCTGCTCCGGTCAACGGACCATCAATCCAATCATTTCACAATCAAGCCAGCCAGCCGGCTTCATTGATTGCCTTGTAGAATGAGCGGCTAACCGGCACGTCCAGTCCGCCCTCCATAGTCAAAGTTGCCCGGCCGTCGCCACGCTTGGCCGCAACCACCGCATCGCGCGCCACCCACCATGACCGATGGGTCTGCGCGCCTTCCAAACCAGCCAATTCGGTGACGGCATCGGCCATCCGCAGCAAGATTAATCCGCTGCCGCGGTCGGTGTGGACCCGCAGATAGTGATCTTCTGCCTCCAGCGCGAGCAGCCGGGCCGCGCGCAGGCCATGCGGCAGACGTTCGCGAAATCGGTCGGCCGGATCGGGCGCTGGCTGGACTGGCGCTCCGTTCGGAACCACGTCCGCGGTTTTCAGTGCCCGCTCATCTTTGTGCAGGGCATAGTCGAGCGCGACCATCACCACGCAAATGAACAAGACAAACCCGAACATCAGGCCGATCCCTTGATTGGGCGGAACGCGAAGATCGAAGACCATGCTGCGGGCCGCGATTACGATCAGGGTCTGCGGCAGGGCCATCAGAACCGAGATCGCAGCGACTTCGGCCCACGGCCACTGTGCCAGCCCGCCCCAGGTCTTGAACACGGACGAAGCGCCTGCTCCGACAAAGGCGCCGGCCAGCATACAGATCAACCAGAATGCCAGACTAACGCCAAACGGCGCTTCGCCTGTGCCTAGTGCGCCGGTCACCGCCAGTACCACTGCCGCGAGCCCAGCCATGACAAACCCGCTGATATGTTGGCGAAACTGGCCTACCGTTGGCGCTGCGTGAATGGAATTATCCGTCATCTTGCGCAGAAATCCTGCCTTCCCACGTAAACCGAATTGCCCGTAAACGGGGCGCTGCCAGAACCGGGTCAGTCATTAGCAAACGTTCACGCAGGAGCAAACATCATGTCACGTTTCATCCAGATCATTGCCGCCGCCGCCCTCACTCTGCCAATCCTGACCCTGCCCGCCCCCGGCGCGGTAGCTCAGGCAAACACCACCGCCGAAGCAGTCACGCTGACGATCTCTTTAACTGATATCGAAGCGCCCAAGGGCCGGATCATGCTGGCGCTGTACGAAGGCGCGGCTGGATACAATGGTGACAAGCCAGTCCGCGGCGTGGCAATCGAAGTGTCAGGCACCAGCGCCAACACCGTCATCACCGGGCTCGCCCCCGGTCAGTACGGCGTGAAGCTGTTCCATGACGTAAACGGCAATGGCAAAATGGATACCAACCCATTCGGAATGCCGGTCGAACCGTTTGCCTTCTCCAACAGCGCCAAAGGCAACATGGGCCCCGCCAACTGGGACGCCGCCATGTTTGCCGTAAAGCCCGGTGCCAACAGCCACACCATCTCGTTCAAGTAAGGCGCAGCACCATGACTTTTGATTTAGGCCGCCGCGAGTTCATCGGATCGACCCTTGCCAGCGTTGCCGCCAGCATGGTGATCACCCCCGAAATGGCGTTGGCCGGAGCGCTGCCACCGCACTGGGCCTCGGCCGTGGGCGATGTCGATGCGGACATTACTCCGGCCGCGCTGGAACTGATTCACGGCAAGGCACCGGCTGATTTCACCGGCACCTTATGGCGCAACGGCCCAGCCAAATTCCGGCGCGGCAGCAGCGAGGCCGGTCACTGGTTCGATGGCGACGGGTTGGTCCGGCGCTGGCGGATCGCCGATGGTCAGGCCAGCCTTTCGGCGCGGTTCGTCGATACCCCAAAGCGGCGGCTGGAAACCAAACTGGGCGCAATCGTAACCCCCGGCTTTGGCACACCATCACGCAACGGCGCGATCCTGAATGGTCCCGACGATGCCAATGCTGCCAACACCGGGATTCTGCCGATCGGCGGTGAAGTACTGGCGTTGTGGGAGGGCGGATCAGCGATGCGGCTTGATCCCGAAAACCTGACGACGCGCGGTCCCAAAACCTTTCGCGACGATTTGAAGGGAATGCCATTTTCCGCGCACCCCCGGCTTGAAGCCGATGGCAGCGTGTGGAATTTCGGTAGCGGCGGCAAGAATTGCGTGCTGTGGAACCTGCGGGCCGATGGTACGCTGAACAAGGCGCAGATTATCAAGTTGCCACGGCGCAGCTATTTCCATGATTTCACGATTACCAGCCGCCATGTGGTGATCGTGCTGCAACCTTGGCTGCAAGAAAAGTTCATCTTTCCGCTATCGACCGGGATGGTCTGGCGGCCGGAACTTGGCACGCAGGTGCTGGTCATCGACAAAAACGATCTGACCCAGCAGCGGACGTTTGAATTGCCCGCGTTCTCGTTCTTCCACCTGACCGATGGCTGGGATGAGGCCGATGGCACAATCCGCTTTGACGGGTGCTTTGAAGCCGATCCAACCTTTGGGCAGACCGCTGCCAGCGCTTTGCTGCGCGGGGAATTCATCAAATCGCCGCCGCCGATGCTGACCCAGGTTGTGCTGCGGCCAAATGGCAAAGCCGAATTGATCGCCAGCGGGGTCAACGCTGAATTCCCGCAAAGCGATCACCGCTTCGTTGGGCAGGCCCGGCGCTATACCACCCATGTCAGCGGTTATCGCGATACTCCGTTCCCGCACCAGTTGGCGCGGTGGGATTGGCGCCGCGGCAAATCGGCCCAGTTCGATTTTGGCGACGATCAACTGGTCGAGGAATTCCTATTCGTCCCGCGCGGCAGCGGTGAGGATCAGGGCTGGCTGATCGGCACTACGCTGAACCTGAAAGCCGGGGCGAGCGAACTCCACCTGTTCGATGCGCAGAAACTGGCGAATGGGCCCACAGCCAGCTGGCGCGCGGGAACGGCTTTGCCAATCGGTTTTCACGGCGCGTTTCGGCCCGGCTAATCCCGCAGGATCAGCGCCGCACCCGGTTTGTGCGCCCTGATCTCGTCCTCGCTAAGCCCGCAGATTTCATGCGGGAAAACCAGCCATTCCTCGGTCTGGTGGACGAAGTAGTCTGGCTCCAGATCGGTCTGGTTGCGGCTCGGTTTGAAATAGGCTGTTGCGATCTTGATCGTTGCGGGCGTGTTGTGGCGGCAGCGATGCCGCAATTCCTTCAGGAATGCCGCCACAGACCGGCCGGTATCGAACACATCATCGATTACCAGCAGCCGGTCGTCCGGATTGAGCACATCAATCAAATAACCCAGCGCATAGACCCGGACTTCCTTGTCTTGGTTATCGATCCCGGAATAGGAAGCAGTGCGGATCGCAATATGGTCGGTTTCCACCCCGCGATAGGCCAACAGTTCCTGCACCGCGATGCCTACCGGTGCCCCGCCGCGCCAGATGCCGACGATGTGAGTGGGCCGGAACCCCGAATCGAGCACCAGATTGGCCAGCGCGAAACTGTCTTCCAGCAGGCGGTCGGCGGTCAGGTAAACCTTCTCAACCACGCGTCACCTCGGCAATCTCGGCCAGATGCCGCGCCGCGTCGAGCACCGGCAGGAACGATCCGGTAAAACTGTTTTCGGCGAGCGTTACAATCTCAGCCTCGGTCAGATCGAGCGCGTCTGCTGCGGCATGGAAGTTGGCATTGATGTATCCGCCAAAATAGGCCGGATCATCGGAATTAATCGTCGCTTTCAGCCCCAGATCGAGCATCCGTTTGACCGGGCTCTGCGCCATATCGCCGATCACGCACAGCTTCAGGTTGGACAGCGGGCAAACCGTCAATGTCAATCCCTCCGCTGCGATCCGCGCTACCAGTGCCGGGGCTTCAAGCGCGCGGTTGCCGTGGTCAATCCGCTCAACCCGCAGTAGGTCGAGCGCTTCATAGACATAGTCTGGCGGGCCTTCTTCACCGGCATGGGCGGTGACGTGCAGGCCCAGCTCGCGGGCCCTGGCGAACACCCGCTGAAATTTGGCTGGCGAGTGCCCGAGTTCGGACGAATCGAGGCCGACGCCGTGGATACGGCCGAGATGCGGCAGCGCCTGATCTAGGGTCGCAAAGGCCTCGTCCTCGCTCAGATGGCGCAGGAAGCAGAGGATAATCCGGTAGCTGATCCCCAGCTGCGTCTCGCCATCGTTCAGCGCGCGCTCGATGCCATCAAGCACCGTTTCGAACGCAACACCCCGTTCGGTGTGCCCCTGCGGATCGAAGAATATTTCGACATGGCGGACGGTATCTGCCGCGGCGCGCTGCAGATAGGCCCAGGTCAGATCATAAAAGTCCTGCTCAGTCAGCAACACCGACATTCCCTGATAATAAATGTCGAGGAAATCCTGCAAGTTACTGAACGAATAGGCCGCCCGGACCTCCTCAACACTGGCAAACGGGATTGCCACGCCGTTGCGCGCCGCGAGCGCAAACAGCAGCTCCGGCTCGAGCGAGCCTTCGATATGCAAGTGCAGCTCCGCCTTGGGCAGGCGATCGATCAGGGCGGCGCGGGAAGGATTCGGCATCGGCAGACGCTGGCCCACAGCCAAGCGTGGGTCAACGCCCGATTGCCGGTTGAGCGGGCCGATTTCCGGCCCGCTCCTCACAGATCAGTTTGCCGGTGTAACCCAGGTTCCCGTTCCCGCGCCGCTTCCGTTGCGGCCCATGAAGGTCATTGTTCCGCCTTTCCCGGCATATTTTCCGGTCCGGCCGGTCAGACCGCCAAAGCAAGCCATGCTCATCCTGTCCTTTGAAGTGTACTGGCAGCCCCAAATCGACGAATAGGTTCCCTCAGCATTACTGGCGTCACAGACCGTGTGGACATCGAACAACTTGTCATTGACGGGCTGGGTGACGCTTATGCAGGTATACTTGTCCGTAGTCTTTTTGCCATCTGCCCAGGTGACGGAACTGGTCCCGTTCCAATAGGCGCCGATCACTGCATTGCCCCGGAAGTCCGGCCCGCCAACCGTTGTCGCGGTATTGGCAGCTGCATCAAATGTGAAATTTTAGGCCTGGGCCGCGCTTGCACTAAGTCCGAAAAGTGCCAATCCTCAGGTAATTGCGATTTCTTTCATGGCAAATCCCCTTGATATGACTATTTAACCCCATCTATAGTTTGGAATGTCATCGATGGAATCGGAGTCAATGGACGATTCCCGAATTTCTAGAATTTGTGTAACCAAAGCGAGTTGCGGCCCATGGTGATAAAATTACACTCATTGTTGAGCCGTACATAATATTTTGTAGGCTTTATTGACTAGGAACAGTGTGGCCATTCGCTCCGCCTGGGTGGCGCGCCTCGCCAATCCATGATGTTTACTTTTCGTTCCAAAATCGCCAGAGCTTGGGCGTGTCCTCCGCCGCCCTGCCCCTCCCCGCACTTCATGCCAGTCACGGCGGCTGCTGGCTGCGTGATGGCCATGGTGCGACGCGGACCGTGGCCAAGGGCGATGCGATTGTCGCGGCGGCAGATACGCCGCTGCTGATGCTCAATGCGCCGTTGGTGGCGACCCGGTTGGGTTATCCCGACCTGTCTGGGCTCGACCTGCTCGAACTGTTTGCCTTTGTGTTCCCAGCGCGGTTTGTGGTGCCAACTCCCAAAGGCCTCGCCCACGCACTGGGCCTGACCGAGCCAGAGGGCGACGATGCCGTCCCCGCGCTGCTGCAACAGGCCGCCGAGGCTTTGCTGGCGACCTGCCAGCAGCCTGACTGGGCAATGCGCGAAGGAGCCTGGTCAGCGCTGCAAAATCTGACCCGGCTGCGCTGGACCTGGGCACCGCTGTTAACCGCGCGGATACTCACCCCGGTGAAGGCCGAACGATGGCTCTTTTCTCGCCTGCCCGAATGGGAGGAGGCACCCGAACGGCCCCAACCCGCCCAGACTTCACTGAACTCCGATGATGTCCACTCACGGCTGTCCCGGCTAACCGGAAATGGTGCGGAAAGCCGTCCGGCGCAGGCCAATTACGCGCAGGAAGCCGCGCATTTGTTTGAACCGCGCCGCCGTGAAGGCTTGCCGCATTTGCTGCTGGCACAGGCCGGGACCGGGATTGGCAAAACGCTCGGCTACCTCGCACCGGCTTCTTTATGGGCGCAGCAATCGGGCGGGACGGTCTGGGTTTCGACCTTTACCAAAGCGCTGCAACGCCAGCTTCGCCGCGAAAGCCGCCGGGCATGGGCAGGTACCCGCGCCGACGGTACGGAGCCAGTGGTAGTCCGGAAGGGTCGCGAGAATTACCTGTGCTTGCTAAACCTTGAAGATGCCTTGCAAGGTGGCTTCACCGGCCGGGCCGCGATCATGGCGCAGTTGGTCGCGCGCTGGGCAGCCTATAGTCAGGACGGCGACATGATCGGCGGCGATCTGCCCGGCTGGCTTGGCACTTTGTTTCGCCAGCGCGGGGTCAAGGCATTGACCGACCAGCGCGGTGAATGCGTCTATGCCGGGTGCCCGCACTACCGCAAATGCTTCATCGAACGCTCTGCCCGGGCCAGCGCGCAGGCCGATCTGGTAATCGCCAACCACGCGCTGGTGATGGTCAACGCGGCGCGCGGGCGCGATACCGCGCAGCGCCCGACCCGGATCGTATTCGACGAAGGCCACCACGTGTTCGAAGCGGCGGATTCCACCTTCTCTGCCGCGCTTACCGGCAATGAAACGATCGAACTGCGGCGCTGGATAATTGGCCCGGAACGCGGCGCAAAAGGACGCCGCCGGGGCCTCTCGGCGCGGTTGGCCGATCTGGCCAGCTATGATGAGGCTGGCGGCAAAGCAATCGCCGCCGCGCGCCATGCGGCGGAGGCACTGCCAGGGGATGGCTGGCTGCAACGTTTGCAGGAAAACGCACCGTCCGGTCCCTTGGAGGAATTGCTCGCGGCGGTCCGCGCCACCGTTTACGCCCGCGACGAAAGCGGCGGGCAAGAGGCGGGCTATGGCCTTGAAACCGAAGTCGCGCAGCTCGACGGTGCCTTTATCGAACGCGCTGGGGCCGCGCAGGCAGCGCTGGCCGAACTACGCAGCCCGCTGATCCGGCTGGGGCTGCGGCTCGAAGCTTTGCTGGCCGAACCGCCTGATTGGCTCGACGGACCCGGCCGCGCCCGGATCGAAGGCGCGCGGCATTCGCTCGGCTGGAGGGTTGATCTGCTGATCGCGTGGGAGGCTTTGCTGGGCCGGATGGGCGGGCCCGCTGATCCCGAATTTGTCGATTGGCTCGCGGTTGAACGCGGCGACGCGCGCGAATTTGATATCGGCATCCACCGCCGCTGGCTCGATCCGATGAAGCCCTTTGCCAAGACCGTGCTGGAAGGCGCGCACGGCGTTATGCTGACCAGTGCGACCCTGCGCGATGGCAACGATTGGGACGCTGCGGTGACCCATTCGGGCGCCCCGGTGCTCGGCCTCGCGCCGCGCTTGTCCAGCTTTGACAGCCCATTTGACTATGCCGTGCAGGCCGAAGTGTTGATCGTCACCGACGTGCCCAAAGGCGATCTGGCCGCGCTGGCGGGCGCCTATGCCCGGCTGATCGAAGCGGCGCAGGGCGGCGCGCTTGGTCTGTTCACCGCAATCCGGCGGCTGCGCGCGGTCCACGGCCGGATTGCGGACCGGCTCGCGCGGGAAGGTCTGCCGCTTTATGCCCAGCACGTTGATCCAATTGATACCGGGACGCTGGTCGATATTTTCCGCGACGATCCGCGCGCCAGCCTGCTTGGCACCGATGCCTTGCGCGATGGGGTCGATGTGCCGGGCCATTCATTGCGGCTGGTGGTGATGGAGCAAGTGCCCTGGCCCAAACCCTCCATCCTGCACCGCGCCCGGCGGCTGGCGGGCGGCGGCAGCGCCTTTGATGACCGGATCATTCGCGCCCGGCTGGCGCAGGCGTTCGGGCGGCTGATCCGCAGCAAGGATGATCACGGGATCTTCGTGGTCTTGTCAGCCGCTTTCCCCAGCCGCTTGCTGTCCGCTTTTCCGACTGGAACGCGTGTCACACGCCTGACACTCGATCAGGCTTTACAACGTGTCGCTGCCGGTGTTTCAGGACAGCCCGCAACCATCGAGACGCAATCTTGAAAAAATCGTCATGAAAATTCTGGGCCTGTTCCGTCATGCCAAGTCTGATTGGCAGGATCCACGCGCCCGGGATTTTGACCGGCCGCTTAATGATCGCGGTCGGCAGGGTGCCGCTGTGATGGGGCGGCATATTCGCGATCACGGGGCGGTTTGGGAACGGACGATATCCTCCCCCGCGATCCGCTGCGCCGAAACGATCGAGATTGCCTGCGAAGCTGCGGGCAGGCCGGTCGCAGTAAATTGGGACCGGCGGATTTATCTCGCCAGCAGTGCGACCCTGATCGACTTGCTGCGTGAAACCGATGGCGATCCCCGGTCAATGTTGATGGTTGGGCACAATCCCGGACTGGAAGACTTGATCTTCGATCTGGTCCCCGATGATGGCTCCAGCCCGCTGCGCGATGCGGTGGAAGTGAAATTTCCAACCGCCACTTTCGCGGTTCTGGAGCTGAACATCGAACATTGGGCCGACTTGGCTGAACGCTGCGGGCGATTGGTCCACCTCACCCGGCCGCGCGATGTTGATCCTGCACTGGGGCCGAGTCCGGCCTAGTTGTCTGCCAGATTCAGCACATAGTCCCATTCGGACGGCTTCACCGCTGAAACTGAAAGCCTGAACTTGGTCAGCAAATCCATGTCAGCCAGCGCCGGATCGGCCTTGATCTCCTTCAGCGTCACCGCCCGCGCCAGCTTGCGCACTGGCTTCAGCTTGACCGCCGACCAGCGCCCCGTATCATCGGTTGGATCGGGAATGTTGGACGCAGTAATCTCTGCAATCCCAACAATTTCCAGCCCGATATTCGAGTGATAGAAGAACACCTGATCGCCCGGTTGCATCGTCCGCAGGTTCAACCGCGCGGTGTAATTGCGGACCCCGTCCCAAGTCCCCTCGCCCTCTGCCACCAGATCATCCCAGCTATAGACATCGGGCTCGGATTTCATCAGCCAACAGGATTTGATTTTGATCATGCCAGAACTCTCGGAAAGGGCTATGGAGCGCCCTTGCCTTAGAATTCCGAAAGCGTCCACCAATGTCCCTGACTTCGATCCCCGTCCTTTCACTGACTATGCCCAAAGCCGAATTTGCCGAAGCAATTGGGGAGAGTTTCCGCACCTTCGGCTTCGCGATGGTCAAGGACTTCCCGATTGATCGCGCGCTGATTGACCGGGCCGAGGAACTGTCAAAGGCGTTCTTTGCACTGCCGGAGGCGGAAAAGCGCGGCTATCACAATCCCGCGATTGCCGGAGCGCGCGGCTATACCCCGTTCGGTGTTGAAATCGCCAAGGATGCCAAAGCGCATGATTTGAAGGAGTTCTGGCACGTTGGCCGCGATTTGCCGCCGGGCAGCCCGCTGGCTGATGCGTCGATGCCGCCGAATGTCTGGCCCGCCCGGCCTGATGGATTTCAAGAGCTGTTTACCGAGCTTTACCGCCAGTACGATGCGACCGGAGCCATAATCCTGTCGGCCATCGCCCTTTATCTTGGGCTGGATGAGAACTGGTTTGATCGCGGCATCGAAGACGGAAATTCCGTGATGCGGCTGCTGCACTATCCGCCACTCGACAATGTCGATGGGGAAGCGATCCGCGCCGGGGCGCATGGCGATATCAACCTGATCACGCTGCTGCTCGGCGCGGAAGAGGCAGGACTGGAGCTGCTGTATCAGGGCAAGGAATGGATGAACGCTTCGCCGCCCGAAGGCGCGATGGTGATCAATTGCGGTGATATGCTCGAACGGCTGACCAACCACTATTTGCCCTCGACGATCCACCGGGTCCGCAACCCCAGCCCGGAACGCGCGGCCTTCAGCCGGTTTTCGATGCCGTTCTTCCTGCACCTGCGCAGCGATTTCATGATCGAGACGCTTCCGCAGTGCATTTCCGAAACCAGCCCGAACCGCTATCCCCAGCCGCTGACCGCCGACCAATTCCTGCAACAACGGCTGCGCGAAATCGGCCTGAAGAAATAGCATAGCCGGGCCAAAGACTAAGGAGATGGAGCCTTTAACCTAAACTTCAGGCGTTACTGCGATCAGTAGTAAGTTATGTCTGATCAGGCACCAGCACCGTCACACTCCGGTTCGGCCATCGACCGCGCTGGTCGCGGCGGGTCGGCGCAACTCAATTCCGCCAGCAAGGATTTCGTTGCGCTGGGCATCGCCTTTGCCGCGATCATCATGTTTGTGGGCACTGGCAGTTCGGTGTTTGTGCGGATCGCCACGTCGCTCAGCGGCGAAGGGGCTGGTCCCGACCGGCTGCTGACCAACGCGTTGCTGCTCAATATTGCACTGATCATCTTTGGCTGGCGGCGCTACCGCGAGCTGACCGGTGAAGTTGCCGAGCGCCGCAAAGCCGAGGAGCTGGCCCGGGTCCTGTCTGAAGTCGATCCGTTAACCGGCTGCCTCAACCGGCGCTCGATTGCCGGTGCCGCCGATCGCCTGATTGCCGAGGCGGCCGTGCGCGGCGAGGCGATCGCGTTCGTGATGATGGATCTTGATAAGTTCAAACAGATCAATGATGCGCGCGGCCATGCCGCCGGTGACCGGATGCTGTGCGAAGCGGCCCAGCGCCTAACTACCAATCTGCCTGCCAACGCTTTGGTCGCCCGAATCGGCGGCGATGAATTTGCCTGCGTCGTGCCGTTTGATCCAGCCCGGCCCGGTCAAATTGACCGCCTCGTTGAAAGCTTGATTGCCGCCGTATCACAGCCGGTCAGTTATGATGACGGCGAGCTGGAAACAACCATCTCGGCTGGAATCTTTCGCCGCGAACCTGGCGGAAGCGATGATACCCAATCCGGGCTCCATCAAGCCGACATTGCGATGTATCAGGCCAAAAAACGCGGACGAAACCGCTATTGCTGGTTCGATCCGGCGATGGAGAGTGAACTTCGGTTCCGCAGCGAGCTGGAAACCGGCATCCGCCGCGGATTGGCAGCGGGCGAGTTTGTGCCGTTTTACCAAAAGCAGATTGATCTGGAGAGCGGCGAGCTGGTCGGATTTGAAATGCTGGCGCGGTGGCGTTCGCCCAAATTGGGCTTGGTCAGCCCGGAAATTTTCATACCCGTTGCCGAGGAGATCGGCCTGATCGCGCCAATCTCTGAAGCATTGATCCGTCAGGCTTTGCAGGACGCGCGCGGCTGGAATCCCCGATTGACCTTGTCGGTCAACATATCGCCTTTGCAACTACGCGATCCTTGGTTTGCGCAAAAGCTGCTGAAGCTACTGGTCGAAGCCAATTTCGCGCCGAGCCGCCTCGATATCGAAGTGACCGAAAGCTGCTTGCACGAAAACCTCGGGCTGGTCCGCTCGCTGATCACCAGCCTGCAGAACCAGGGCGTCACGGTCAGCCTCGATGATTTTGGCACCGGGTACAGTTCGCTCTCGCAGCTGCGCACGTTGCCGTTTGACCGGATCAAGATCGACCGCAGTTTCGTCGCAACCGTGCTTGAAAGTCCGGAAAGCGCGACGATCATTCAGTCGATCATTTCGCTGGGCGAAGGATTGGGGCTGCCGATTACGGCCGAAGGGATCGAAAGCCAGGAAGTGCTCGACCGGTTGCGCGAACTGGGCAATTTCAAAGGTCAGGGCTTCCTTTATGGCCAGCCCGAAGCGGCCGAGGAAATCGCCGCTGGACTGGCCCAGCTCGATCTGCTGCTGGAACCGTCGGCTACTGCCGGAGCCCTGGCCGAACCACTGGTCCGCCGCGCCTAGCGCTACTGGACGGCAAGCGGCCCAGCGCTTAGAGCGCTGATCATGCGGGTTCCCTTCATCAAGATGCACGGTCTGGGCAACGATTTCGTCGTTCTCGATGGCCGGTCTGCCGCGCTGCCCGCACTAACCTGCGGCTTCGCCCGCGCGATCGCCGACCGCCGCACCGGCATCGGGTGCGATCAGCTGGTGGTGCTGGAGCCATCTGACATAGCAACGCTAAAAGCCCGGTTCTTCAACCAGGACGGCGGCGAGGTCGAATCGTGCGGCAATGCCAGCCGCGCAGTGGGCTTATTGCTGGGCGAGCCAGCGACAATCGAGACGCTGGGCGGCCTTTTGCAGGTTTCACCGCACACCGCCGGAATCGCCGTCGATATGGGCGAACCCCGGTTTGAATGGGATGCCATTCCGCTGGCCTATCCGCTTGACACCCACACTATGCCGCTGGGCTGGGATGCGCTGGAGGGCCCGACTGCGGTCAATGTCGGCAACCCGCACGTGGTCTTTTTCGTGCCCGATTGCGGCGCGGTCGATCTGGACCGGCTGGGTCCGGAAATTGAGCACGATCCGCTGTTCCCGCAGCGGGTCAACGTCAGTATCGCCACAGTTGAAAGCCGCAGCCGCCTCCGCCTGAGGGTGTGGGAGCGCGGCGTGGGAGAAACCCGGGCCTGCGGATCTGGTGCCTGTGCAACGGCTATCGGCGCGATGCGGCGCGGGCTGGTCGAGCGAAGCGTGACCATCGCCTTGCCCGGCGGTGAACTGCAAATCGAATGGACCTTGGCGGGCCGGATTTTAATGTCCGGGCCCGCGACCGAATGCTTTCGCGGCGAATTTGACCCGGCCCAGTTCGGAGCGACCTGATGGGCGCCGAAGTGATCACACTCGGCTGCCGCTTGAACTTGTCCGAAAGCGAAGCGATGCGCGGCCTGTTGGCGCTGGAAGACGATCTGGTGGTGATCAATTCTTGCGCTGTCACAGCCGAAGCCGTCCGGCAGACCCGCCAAGCAATCCGCCGCGCCCGGCGCGCACGGCCCGGTGCCCGCTTGCTGGTCACCGGCTGCGCGGCTGAAGTGGAACGCGCTGCGTTAGCCGCGATGCCCGAAGTCGATGGGCTGATTGCCAACACAGCCAAACTCGATCCGCGGGCCTGGAACGTCGCCCCGGCCCAAGCCGATCTGCGCCAACACACCCGTGCCTTTATCGCTGTTCAGAACGGTTGCGACCACGCCTGCACCTTTTGCGTGATCCCGCAGGGCCGCGGGCCAAGCCGGTCGCTGGCTGTGGCCGCCGCTCTGACAGAAGTTGAGCGGCATATGGCGCTGGGCGCGCGTGAAGTGGTGCTGACCGGCGTGGACCTGACCAGCTGGGGTCACGACCTGCCGAACCAGCCGGGGCTTGGCGCGCTGGTTGATGCAATCCTGACCGCCTTTCCCGATCTCACTCGGCTGCGCCTGTCTTCGGTCGATGGCGTGGAAATAGATCCGTTGCTGTTCGAGCTGATCGCCAGCGAAGCCCGCCTGATGCCGCATCTCCATCTGTCGCTTCAACACGGAAATGACCTGATCCTCAAACGGATGAAGCGGCGTCACAGCCGGGCTCAAGCCGCACAGCTGGTGGTCGCCTTGCGCGCACGGCGGGCCGATCTTGCGCTGGGCGCGGATCTGATCGCCGGGTTCCCGACGGAGGATGAAGCAGCCCATCAAGCCAACCTCTCCATCGTCGCGGAGTTGCAGCTGGTCCACGGCCACATCTTCCCGTACTCGCCGCGCCGCGGAACGCCGGCCGCGCGGATGCCGCAAGTTGATCCCAAAGTGATCAAGGCCCGCGCCGCTGAGCTTCGGGCAGCCGTGGCAGCGGAGCGCGCAGACTGGCTGCAGAACCAGCTGGGCAAGCCGCTTGAAATACTTGCCGAACGCGATGGAACCGGCCATGCGCCAGACTTCGCCCGGGTGCAGCTGCCCCCCGGCTCCAAAGCTGGAACAATCGTGACTGTTACTCCCACCCGGATTGTCGAAGGCCTGCTGGCATGAGTAGCGAGACATGGTCTAACCGGCTGTTTGGCGGCTTTCGCAAAACCTCTGAAAAGCTGACCGAGAACCTCGCCGGGATCGTCTCGAAAACCCGATTAGAAGCCGCTCAGCTCGATGAGCTCGAAGACGCGCTGATCCTCTCCGACCTCGGCCCGCGCGCCGCAGCCCGAATTCGCGAACGACTGGCCGGTGAACGGTTTGAGCGCGGCGCCGATGAGGCCGCAATCAAGCAAGCCGTGGCCGACGAGATTGCCGCGATCCTTCGCCCGGTTGCAACGCCGATAGACATTGTCGCTTTCCCCCGCCCGCAAGTCATTCTGGTGATCGGGGTTAACGGATCGGGCAAAACTACTACCATCGCCAAATTGGCCCACCTGTTTCAGGAGCTGGACTATTCGGTGATGCTGGCTGCGGGCGATACCTTTCGCGCCGCCGCGATTGGCCAGCTCGCGATCTGGGCTGACCGGCTTGGGGTCGAACTGATCAAGGGCCCCGAAGGCGGTGATCCTTCGGCTGTGGTGTTTGATGCGGTTAAGGCTGCAACCGATAAGGGGATCGACGCACTGATCGTCGACACCGCTGGGCGGCTGCAAAACAAGCGCGAATTGATGGACGAACTGGCCAAAATCCGCCGCGTCCTCGGGCGGCTTAATCCTGAGGCACCACACGATGTGGTGCTGGTGCTCGATGCCACCAACGGGCAGAACGCACTGCAACAGATTGACACTTTCAAGGAGGTTGCCGGGGTGACCGGACTGATCATGACAAAGCTTGATGGTACCGCGCGCGGCGGCGTGCTGGTGGCTGCGGCGCAGCAATACGGCCTGCCAATCCACGCCATCGGCGTTGGCGAAAAGATTGACGACCTGCGCCCGTTCGATCCCGATCTGGTCGCCCGCGTGATTGCGGGGGTGGCATGACAACCGCTGCGAACCAAAAGCCCAAATCGGGCTGGCTCAATCTGCTGGTCGATTACGGCCCGGTGATCGTGTTCTTTCTGACATATCGTTATTTCTCGCCATCTGCCGAGCAGAAAAATGCGGTCGCCGAGGTTAGCGCGGTGGTTATCAGCACCATGTCGTTCATGGTTGCGGCGCTGATCGCGCTGGGTGTGTCGTGGTGGCGGCTCAAGCATATTTCACCGATGCTGTGGCTTTCCACTGTACTGATTGTCGGCTTTGGCGGCCTGACGATTATCTTGCGCGATCCGCTCTGGATTCAGATCAAACCGACCGCCATCTATCTGCTGTTCGGCGCGGTGCTGTTGGTCGGAGTGTGGCGCGGCAAGGCCTATCTTAAATATCTGCTTGAGGCCGCATTTGAGGGGCTGAATGAACAGGGCTGGCTCAAGCTTTCGCGCAATTGGGGCGTGTTTTTCCTCGTTCTGGCGGCGCTGAATGAGGCGCTGCGCCAGTTTTTCAACGTCCAGAACGGCAACTTTGATACGTGGATTTCGCTAAAGCTGTGGCTGTTCATGCCGCTGTCGTTCTTGTTCACTTTTACGCAGTTGCCGATGCTGCTGAAGCACGGCCTGATGCAAGAGGCCGAAGCCGACGTGCTGAGCGATCCGCCGCATGAGTGAAAACGGAGTGCGAAAAGGGTGACAAAGCCCGCGATACGCGCGATACCACGATTGTCGGCCCAGCAGATCGCTGATCGGGCCAACCAACACAACAATGCTTCAAATTAGGGGGACGTAAATGGCCAAGTTTTTCGGAAATCTACACATGGTGCTGCTCGCCGGGCTAGTGCTCGCGCTGGCTGTGATGTTCTATTTCGCCGATCCCGATTACGGGGTTGAGCCCGTTAACGTGTTGTCCTGGCTGCACGTGTTTTTCGCGATCGTCTGGATCGGGCTGCTGTACTATCTGAACTTCGTCCAGGTCCCGACTATGCCGAAAATCCCGGCCGAGCAGAAGGGCGCGATCACCGGACACATCGCGCCCCGGGTGTTCCTCCTGTTCCGCTATGGCGCGCTGCTGACTGTGGTCACCGGCCTCGTCCTCGCCGTTATCAAGGGTTATGGTCACCGTGCGATGACCTTTAATGGAGCGACGGCGTCGGAAAACCTGATCGGTCTGGGGATGTGGCTGGCGCTGATTATGGCTTTCAACGTCTGGTTTATCATCTGGCCTGCCCAGAAGAAAATCCTGAACCTGGGCGCTACCGAAGCTACGGCTGAGGAAAAGGCTGCTGCTGCACCGCGTGCGCTTTATGCCAGCCGCACCAACACGCTGCTTTCGATCCCAATGCTGTACTGCATGGTCAGCGCCAACATCGGCTAATCCTGCACCTCATTCAGTCCACCGAACAAGCGCGGTGTCCCATCCGGGGCACCGCGCTTTTCTTTTGGGCGCAGCGTGGCTAGGCCA
>JAYURW010000157.1:0-12168 GCA_043756025.1 Novosphingobium sp.
CCCCCCCCCCCCCCCCCCCCCCCCCCCCCCCCCCCCCCGCGGGGAGCGCGCAGGCATTGCGCCCCGATCCCCCACCGCCTCGTTTCACTCGGCACCTCCCCCCGAGGGGGAGGATTTTGGAACGGCGCTATTTCCGAACCAATTCCGCAAACCGGGCGGCTGCTGAAAACGTCGCGAACCGCCGCACTGCGCGCAATTCCGCTTCGTCGTCCTGGCCCCATTGTTCGATTTGCCAATCGGCTTCGAGTTCGGACGCGCGCCACAGCAGCGCCAAATCCGCTTCCCGCGCCAGTGCGGCCAGACCGATCACCAACGAGGCCGACAGCGTGGTCAGCGTAACCAGCGCGGCAAGCGTGAAGTCATCCTGCGGTGCCAGCACAGCCTCCAGCCGCCGCAGGGTCGCATCCGGCTGGGGCCGATGGATGATCCCGGCGACGCGTTCAAACTGAACCGTCCAGCGGGTTTCGGCGGCCACCAACAGCGGCTCCCACAATTCCAGCTGGCGGGTGTGGCTCGGCTCGTCCGGTTCGGCCCGGTAACACAGCGTATCGGTTTCAGCATAACGCAGCAGATCGGCCAGCACGGCGGCGCGGTCTGCGGCGATCACGTCAATCGCATAGTCGGCCAGATCGCGCAGCACGAACCCGGCGGGGTCGATTTCCGCGCCTTGCCCGGCCCATTCGGCGGCGAGCGCAGCGCCGAGTGCTTGCGTCGGGACGGTCTGGGCCCGCCCGCCCTGGCTTTTCACTCCGCGTCCATCGAGCAAAACCCGCCAACCGGTGCCCTCTGCCGCGGCAGCTGCTTCCTTGTAAAACCGCTTCATGGCCGGGGCGATTTCCACTTTCGGGCCAGCCAGCGCGGTACGAACAGGAAATTTGCCAACCCTGCGGCGACCAGCACGAACCCGGCGACTTGCGGAACAACGATCTTGCCCGCCACGCTTAGCAGGCCGACTGTCAGAAACGCGGCGCCGGACAAGCGGACCAACGACAGGATCGTAAAGCGCCGCCGGGCCAGGATTTCGTCCGCATTCATCCCAGCAGTTCCCTCAGATGCGCTGGATCGCGCGCCACGGCTTCGGCCCCGGCCTCAACCAGTTCCTGCGCCGTGTGATAGCCCCAATCGACCCCGATTGCGCGGACCCCGGCGGTCACCGCCATTGCGATATCGAACACCGTATCGCCGATCATCACGCAATTTTCATGGGCAACCTCGGTCTCAGTCAGCGCGGTTTCGATCATCGATGGATGCGGTTTTGATGGGTGGTTATCGGCGGTTTGCAGCGTAACGAAATGGCTGCTGAGGCCGTGCATCGCCAGACAATGTTCCAACCCGCGCTGGCTTTTGCCGGTGGCAACGCCGAGCAGCCAGCCTTCACTCGCCAGCACGGTAATCAAATCAGCAATCCCGTCGTACAGCGGTTCGACCAACGAGCCTGCTTCACGCGCCGCGCGGAACGAATCGCGGTAGGCGGCATCGGCGGCGCTGCGCTGGGCCTCGGTCGCGGCGGGTGCCAGCAGACGGATCGCTTGCGGCAAGCTGAGGCCGACGATCCGGCGGACTTGATGACGGTCGGGCGCGGGTAGGCCCACCTCGGCAAAGGCTGCTTCCATCGCGCCCACCACTCCGGCCTGCCCATCAACCAGCGTGCCGTCGCAATCGAACAAGGCCAGCCGCGGGGTCATTGCGCCAGTGTGCGCATCAGCTGGGCAATGGCCGGGCTGCCTTCGCCGTCCAATCCGGTGGCTACCCGTTCGCGCTCGGCTGCATCCTTGTTTTGCGACAGCTTCAGCGTTTCGCGCCAGCCTTGTACTTCGATTTCGAACCCGACGATCGCCGCCAGCAGTCCGCGTAACTTTTCGGGTGGCAGCTTGTCCATCGTCCAGGGCTTACCTGCCAAAATCCGAGCCTCGTGCTGATCGGACAGGTTGGTGACCTGCGCCAAGGTTGCCTCGGGATCGAGCCGCCGGACCCGGCCTTCCAGTTCCAGCGCGACATAGTTCCAGGTCGGAACCTGCGCCGGTTCGGCATACCAGCGCGGGCTGACATAGCCGTCGGGGCCGTTGATCACGATCAGCGCAGTACTGCCCTCCAGATGCTTGGTCAGCGCATTGCCGCGCGCCAGATGGAATTGCAGCAATCCGCTGCCGGTGGACAGCAGCGGCACATGCGCCACGCGCGGGCCATCGGGGGTCTGGGCAAAGACCATCCCGAAGCCGATCTGCTCGATCAGCAGGTCCAGCAGGTTGCGGTCCTGATGACGAAAGGTGGCGTTGGGGTGCATCAGCGCTTGGCCGGTTTGCTTGGCTTTGCGGGTTTGGCAGCTGCGGCGGGCTTGCCCGGCTTGGGCGATCCCTTGCCTTTGGTTGGGCCGCGGCTTTTGGGCGGCTTGCGAGTCGCCGGGGTGCCATCGGCGCGGCCGCGGCGTTCGCCCCGGCGTTCCTTGCGGACCTGCTTGGCGTGGGCCTTGGCCTGCGCTTTCTGGACCTCCTTGGGCACCGAAGTTTCGAACACTTCGATCTCACCGTCGCCTTCGCTCTGGTCAAAGCCGAGTTGTTCAAGGCTGCCCGCAAAATGTTCGGGCAGATCGGCTTTCACGTCGATCATGTCGCCATCGGGATGGTCGATCAGCAAGCGCCGGGCGTGGAGGTGCATCTTGCGGCTGATGCTGCCCGACAGGAACGCATCCGGCCCGCCGTATTTGCCGTCGCCCACAATCGGGTGGCCAATCGCTGCCATGTGGACCCGCAACTGATGCGTCCGCCCGGTCAGAGGTTGCAGTTCAACCCACGCGGCGCGGTTCCCGGCCCGGTCGATCACGCGGTAGCGGCTGCGCGCGGTTTGGCCTTCGCCAGTTTGGTCGACCATCATCTTTTCACCGCCAGAGCCGGGCTGCTTGCCCAGCGGCAGGTCGATCAGGCCTTCTTCGATATCGGGCACGCCAATCACCAGCGCCCAATAGATCTTGCGGGCGGTGCGGCCCGAAAAGCGTTTGGAAAAGAACGACGCGCTGCCAGCGGTGCGGGCGATCAGCAGGACGCCGGAAGTATCCTTGTCGAGCCGGTGGACCAGCCGCGGCCGCGGGCCTTCCTGGGCATAGGCATCGAGCAGGCCATCGACGTGCTGGAACGTGCCGGTGCCGCCTTGGGTGGCAAGCCCCGGCGGCTTGTTGAGCACGATAGCGGCGCGGTCCTGGGTGATGACCATCGAATCCGCCAGTGCCAGCTGTTCTTCGGTCAGCGGCTTGCGTTCGGTCGCTTTACGTTCCGGTGCATCGCCGCCGGGAGGAACGCGCAACACCTGGCCAGCTGAAATCCGGTCGGCCACATCGACCCGCTTGCCATTGACCCGGATCTGCCCAGTTCGGGCCCAGCGGCTGACCGTGGCAAAGCCGATTTGCGGCAGATGGCGTTTGAACCAGCGGTCCAACCGGACCCCGTCATCGTCGTGCTGAACGGTGAACTGGCGGACGGTATCCGCCGGAATGAGGCCGCGGGTAGTCATACCAAAGTCCTTGCAAGGGCGAGTCCAGCCAGCAATCCGGCAATCCCGCCAGCCAGCGAAAGTGCAGCGTATAGGGCCGCTTGGCCGATCTGTCCGCGCTGGGCCAGTTGGACCAGTTCGAGGCTGAACGCGGAAAAGGTGGTGAAGCCGCCGAGTAGGCCCACGCCCAGCGCCAACTGCCAGTTTTCGCTGGCCTGCCCGCTGCGCGCCAGCCAGCCCGCGAGCAGCCCCATTGCGAAGCTGCCGAGCACATTGACTGCCAGTGTCGCGAACGGAAATTGCGGAGAAGGGATCAGCCGCCCCGCGGCAAACCTTAGCCACGCGCCGGTCCCGCCGCCAAAAGCGACCAGCAGCGAGGCGTGAAGAAAACCGGGCGCGAACATCGCGGTCTCCTTAGGTGACAGACCCAAGGCCAGCAAGCCCGCGGTTTGGCCCGCAAACACTGCGTCATGGTCAAACGCGAGAACGCTTTGCGTTAACCAAAGGTCGCAATCCAAAAAGCAAATGCCGAAAACAAGTGATTGTCTTAGCAAAAAACTTCACTCTACCCCGAAAATGCGCCAGAACTGATTGCAAGGTCGCAAAAAAACAGATTATCAGCTGTCTATTCGAGCAAAACAGGGGCTTTGCGACCATGAAATTTACCAAATCGATTCGTAATCGGCTGAACCGTGCTGTCTGCGCGGGATCCAGCTTCGCCGCTTTGGCTGTGGCACTGTCGGCATCGCCGGTATTGGCCGATTCGTCGGCGGCACCCGATGCCGAAGACCTGCTGGGCAAGGCTGGGCTGGAAGTCAGCGTTCAGCGCGCTTCGCAGGCAACCTATTGGCAGCCGGTAAATGCGGCGCAGGTCCGGACGATCAATGTCACCGCGCCCGATCCGCAGATCCTGATCGCCAACCCCGGCACGCCAACCACCGCGCGCGATCCGGTCAACGTCACTGGCGTTGGCCAGATGTTCGTCAAAAATGACAGCGGCACGATCGGACTGTGCACCGGCACGTTGATCAATGCCCGCACAGTGATTTTCGCGGCGCACTGCGTCAACAGCCGCGCTGAAGGTGCTTATGGCAACAACAGCGGCGGCACGCCGATTGCTTTCGGGTTTGAAACCAATAACCGCGCCAATGCGGCGGGTCAGCCGGACGAACTGCTTAACTGGTTCAACGGCGGCAGCACCGGGCCGGGCGTGGGCAAGACCAATGTCGCGCAGTCGCTCTATAACTCGAACTATGTCGCCTATAATCCGCTGTCGGTTGAACCCAACGCGGCCAGCTTCCTATATGGCGATATCGCAATTGCCACGCTGGATACCCCGGCGGCCAATGTGCCAACCTGGGCCATGCTGTTCTCGCAGCTGCCGGCCGTGCCGATCACGGCAAACGGCACCGGTTATCACGTTGCGATCATGGGCTATGGCAATAGAGGTGATGGTGAAACCGGGGCGATCGGGATCGATTTCCGCCGCCGGATTGCTGAAAATACCCTTGGCGCGCTGGCCAGCCTCGATGAATTTGAAAACTTCCTGTTCGGCGGCGCTCCGGGGGTCAACAACCCGCAGAACCTGTACTGGATCGATTTTGACGATCCGCGCCGCGGCACTGCTTCGGCCTCGCCTTATGATTTCAACGCCTGGCGCGACAATGCCCAGCCCAATGAAGGGCAGACTTCGGGCGGCGATTCGGGCGGTCCACTGGTGTTGGACCGGACTTTTGCCAAGTCGGTGATTTTGGGTGTGCTGTCGGGCGGCTACACCCGCTTTTACAACGGGCAACCGGCCAATTCCTATGGCACGGCGGCGTTCTATCAGCCGCTTTACCTGTATTGGGACTGGATCGCGCAGAACAACCCGTTCCACTATGTTGGCTCGATTGCTGGCAATGCCGATTGGACCGATCCGACCCATTGGGTAACCAACCTTGATCCCAGCTATCAAATCATCGTCAATGGCCAATTGGTCAATGGCATTCCGACCAGCCCCGGCACCGGCAACACCGAAACGCCTGGTTTTGGTCAGGCCTGTTTCCAGGACAGCGTCAGCTCGCAGTGCTTTGATGTCGCGTCAGGAAACGTTGACAGCAACAGCAACCCGATCGGCACGGCTGGCAATAACGCCGGACAAGCCGACATGGCGTTGGCACCCGAAGCAGCAGTGCTCGATGAGGGTGGGCTGGTGGCCAGCGGTTCGGGCCGTCCGACCGGCGGAACGCTTGAAGCGCAAGCTGGCACGCTCGCGATCCCGGCTGCAACGCTGGCCAATGGCCTGCCGGGTGCCACCAACTTTGTGCCCAACAACTATAATGGTGACCGGGTTGCTCGGGTCATGCCGCGTTACTTCGATGTAACATTGGGCGCAGCGGGCACCACCACGCTGGGTTCCACCGTGGTGATTGACCGCTTTACCATCGCCAATGCCGGGGCCTCGCTCAACATCGGGTCAGCCGGTTCGCTGACCAGCCTGATCAGCATCACTCAGATGACCGGGACGATGCAGGTCAACGGGCTGCTGACCACACCGGGCGATTACTTCATGATGACGGGCGGCCTTAACGGCACCGGGATCATCACCACGCCGTTCTTTACCAGCGCGGCCGGAACGATCTCACCCGGAACGGTCGGGACAGCGGGCACAGTCGGCACGCTGACGTTCCGCGGCAACACTATCTTTGCTTCGGGCACCACGTTGATGATCGACATCGGCAATACCGGGACCAACGACCGGGTGGTGGTTCAGGCGGTTGGTGCAACCGGCGGGATGGCCAACGTCGGCGGCACCGTGATGTTCTCGATCACCAGCGGTTCAATGCCGCGGGCCGGGGATACCTATACGTTCCTGACCGCACAGAACGGCGTGACCGGGGCGTTTTCAGGCAGTGCCTCGCTCAGCGCAATTCTGCGCCCGACGCTGATCTATTCGCCCAATGCGGTGGCGGTGCAGATCACGGCGGGAACCTATGCCAGCGTGGTTGATCCTAGCTCAGCAGTGCAGACCAGCTATGCGGCGCTAATGGACGGCAACCGGGCTGGCTCGTCAGGCCCGCTGGCCGGGCTTTATGGCCCGCTCGATCTGCAAAGCCAGTCGGCGATCCGCGCCTTCTTTGAAAGCGCAGCGCCGCGCACGGAAAGCCTGCGCACCGCTTCGGGTGTGGTTGCGACCGGCACGATTGACCGGTTCTATCGCCAACGGATCCACGCGATCGAGCTAGGCAACGCCAGCGGCAAGCTGGCGATGATTGGCCGCCCGCTCAACCTCGCCAGCAGCAATGGGGTGGCCCGGATGGCAGCCCCTGCCGATGCCGGGTTGGGTTATGATACCGAAGGCAGCATGGCCGCTGCCCAGCTGCCCGACAACATGAGCGGGTACTTGGCGGCTGGATACCTCAATGGCAGCTCGGCCCCGATGCCGGCCATGGCCTCCAGCGGGCGCGATACGTTCGATGGCTGGTTTGTGGCGGGCGGTCTGGAAACCACGCTGGGCGATAATGCCACGGCTGGGTTCGGGCTATCCTATGCCAAGGTTGACGGCACCACTGGCGGCGCCCCGCAATCGGCCGGAGCAAGCCTGATCCAGGGCTCGCTTTATGCCGTGCTGGGCGACGGCAAGGGACTGCACGCCGATCTGCGGTTCAGTGCCGGACTGCTGTCGACCAACAGCAGCCGCACGGTCACGCTGGTCGCGACGCCTTATACCCTGACGCTGGACGATAACTCGCTGGCGATCACGGCAGAGGCCGGATTGGGCTTTGATCTGGCGAAGAGCGGCAGCTTCGCGGTCGTGCCGCGGATTTCGGTGCGGTATGAGAATATCGGCTTTGATGCTTCGGCAGAGCGCGGCGGGCCCATGGCGATGGCCTATTTCCGCGAAGATTATAAGGCATTGGAAGGCCGGGCCGGGATCAGCTTCAGCGGCAAGGGCGGCACGGTCCGTCCCTACCTCGAAGCCAACTACGTCCATGACTTTATGGACCAGCCAACGACCTTTGGCGCAGGCTTTGCCGGGGGTACGGCGATTGCACCGTTCGCGTTGGCCGGGACTGACAACGATTGGGCCGAAGTCAGCGGCGGGATCGCGATTGATCTGGGCGCCAAGGCTGAAATCGCGCTCGAAGCCGATAGCACCGTCATGCGCGACGACTTCCGCAATCAGAGCTATCGGGCACGGGTGACCGTTCGGTTCTGATAGGGCACTAAGGCAAAACCGGGGCGGGACGCGGCAGCGCGTTCCGCCCTTTTGCTTGCCGCCGTGGCGTGGGCATCGGCTGCTTTCCTACAGCGCCTGAATATGGCAGCAGCGAACGGGCCCGGACAACTGTGGACTGGCGCAACCATTGGCGGTCGCTCATATTTAAACAGTTGGTTTATATAAACAATATGGTTTTTGAGGCAATTTCAAGCACGGTTTAAGCATTGCCATTGCGCGGCCTCAACTTTGTTTGCCCCGCGCTAGACCGGTTTGTGCAGGGTTTGTGCAGCCTGTGGGTATTCAAGCCCGCTGCACCGGCCGCCCCGCCGCACAAACCAGTGCCGCGATCGCGCTGCCCAGCACCAGTTGCCAAGGGAAAGCGACGCCCTTCAGCGCCAATGGCAGCGCAAAGCTGTCGATCACGAACGGCTGGAACGCGAGCACGGTCAGGAACCCGGCAACGAACGCTGCGATCACGCTGGCCGAATTGCCGCGCTGCGTGAACAGCGCGACGCCGTAAACCCCGATCAGCCCGGAATAGGCGAATGCCATCACACCCAAAACAAAGTCGAGCAGCGCGCTATCGGCATAGCGCTGCCAATAATACGACAGGATCGCCATGCCGAACAGCGCGGCACCCAGTGCGATGCTGGCGATCCGGCCCATCCGGACAAAATGCGCTTCGGCCCTGACGCCTGCAAACGGCCGGTACAGATCGTTGACCAGCACCGCTGACATCGAGATCAGCCCTGAATTGATCGCGGCAGCGGCAATCACGCCAACGGTAACCAGCCCGCGCAGTCCGGGCGGAATTTCGGTCAGGATATAGTGCATGAACACCGTCACTTTCTCCCCCCGGAACGATCCGGCGGCGCCGCCTTGATAGTGCAGGTACAGCAGCGATCCGATCACCAGAAACAGCAGGATCACCGGCAACGACAACCACACCGAAGCATAAAGCGAGCGCGCACCTTTCTTGGCGTCCTCGCAGGCCAGCAGCCGCTGGGTGATGTCCTGATCGAGGCCGGAACTGGCCAGATTGAGCAGCATCACCCCCGTCAGCACCGCAAACAGCCCCCACGGCGCGGACAGATCGAGCGTCGGGTTAATCAGCGCCAGTTTGTCCTTGCCGCCGGGAGCATGGCGCAGCGCGTCAATCGCCTGACCCAGCGTCAGGTCCAGCCCGCTCCACAGATGCCAAGCCACCAGTAGCGCCGCGCCAACATAGAGCACGACCTGCACCAGATCGCTCCAGATCACCGATTCCAGCCCGCCCATCAGCGTAAACGCCAGCCCGAACAGCAGCAGCGCAAAGGCGGCCAGCGCGATGTGCTGCGGTGTCATATCCAGAAACAGGATCATCGAAACCGCGATGGCCGCAAGGTACAGCCGGGCCCCGCTCGCGAAGATCCGCCCGATCAGATACATCACCGCCGCTGCCCGCCGTGCGGTGGCGTCAAAGCGGGTTTCCAGCAGCTCGTAAACCGTGGTCACTTTCAGCGCATAAAATCGCGGGATCAGGACATTGGCGACAATCCAGGCCGCGATCAGCGCGCCCGCGACGCCGCCCAAGTAAGTGTAGTTCCCGCGATAGGAATTGTCGGGCACCCCCAGAAAGGTCGCGGCCGATTGCACTGTCGACAGCACCGAAACTGCCACCAACCAGGTCGGCGCGTGGTGCCCGGCCAGAAAGTAATCCTCGGCCTTCATCCCGCGCCGAGTGGTCAGCCATCCGGCTGCAGCCAGCAGCACGACATAGCCCGCCAGGACCGCCCAGTCGGCAAGTGTAAAGCTGGTGTGCATTGTGCCCCCTTAGCGGCGTCACTCACCACAGAATGGCGCAGGGCGCAAATAGCGGCGGCATCGGCTGATGGGGCTGGTCGGCGCCGATGCCGCCGCAGAGCTGCCCGGTCAGCTTGGGCTTGGGGCTTTGCTGACCGGGCGGGGGACGGTGGCTGGTGGACGCTGCGCCAACAGGGCATCCATCTGTCGTTTTAGCCGGGCATTTTCTGCGCGCAGACGGCGCAATTCCTCGGCTTGCGGGTCAAGCCGGGCGCGGCGCGGGGCCGGGCGCGCGGTCGGCACGCCGCCCAGCCGGTCCCATACCGCTTGCAGCCGGGCACTGATCCAGTCGGCCAACCGGGCCTGCAATCCGCCGCTGCGGTGCAGGGCCAGCGCCCGGCCCGTTACAATAGGCGCGCCTTGCACCAGCGGTTCGGCCTGACCGGGCAGGGCCAACGCCGGGATCAGCTTGGGCCCGCGTGGCGGCAGTTTGCCGCGGGCCTTGGCCGTGCGCTGGGCCTTGCGCCGGACGGCGGCGGGTTTGCGTTTTTTGGCAGCGGGTTTGGGCCGGGGCGGGACCGCGAACAGCACCGCTATCGAAGGCTGCGCGGCGGGCTTGGCCGGGGCTGGCGTTGCCGGGCGAATCGAGGCCCCGCGATGCGGCGGCACGGCGACGTCAGTGGGAAAGGCCGGGGCCATGGCTCGGACAGGGCAGGGCGCGGCAGCACGGCGATTTCGGCGATTGTGCATCTGCAACCTTCCCCCCGGTTCCAAGCCATTTAGGATTGCAATTGCTGATCAAATACCACACCGGTTTCGCATCGGCACGGCGAGTTGGCTCCGATTCGGAACGGGAATGGAGCAATGCCTTGGGGATTGTTCAGGGCTCTTTCGGGCTTTCCTGACTTGCCTTGGGGGTGCGACTCTGCTAGCCGCCCGCCGGTTCGAGCCGTTCCTGTAAGGGATTCGGCGCGTTTTCGTTTTGATTCGTTTGTTTGATTCAGAAGGCAATCCCCCGCACCGGTCTGCAGCGGGGTTCTGGTCTTTTGCCTATGAGGTGGTTCGGTTTATGCAAATTCTCGTCCGCGACAACAATGTCGAGCAGGCCCTGCGCGCGCTCAAGAAGAAGCTGCAGCGTGAAGGCGTGTACCGCGAGATGAAGCTGCGTCGTCACTTCGAAAAGCCGTCGGAAAAGCGCGCCCGTGAAAAGGCCGCTGCCGTACGCCGCGCCCGCAAGATGGAGCGCAAGCGGATGGAACGCGACGGGGTCAAGTAAGGCCCGGTTTCACGCTTGAACCAAGGCGTGTGATAAGCCATGAGGGCGCGGAGCAATTCCGCGCCCTTTCGCTTATCTGCGGGGCGCTTAAACCAGACGCTAATCGACCAGACGCTAATCGACCAGACAGGGATATCCATGACCGAAATCACCCGCGTACCGCTTGCCCCGATTGCCAAGGGCGCGTTGACCAAGCTTTGGCTGGGCGTTGCCGCCGCTGCACTGGCCGCTGGCGGCGTGGTCTGGGCTTCGCTGCCTCCCGGCGTTGATGTGACCACGGTGCAGGCTGGCAAGGGCACTTCGCCCGGCGCAACCGATGTGGTGACGATCAATTACAAGGGCACTCTGCCCGATGGTAGCACTTTCGATGAAGGCAAGGCGGCCAAGCTGCCAATGACCGGGATCATTCCCGGCTTCGTCAAGGCGCTGGAAAAGATGCAGGTTGGCGGCAAGTACAAGGCCGTGATCCCGGCCGCACTGGCCTATGGCAAAGAAGGCGCACCGGGCATTCCGGCTGACACCGACCTGACCTTTGAGATTGAACTGCTAAAAATTCAGCCGCGCGAACAGGCCGAAGCCGAAATGCGGGCCGAACAAATGAAAGCGGCAGAGGCGGCTGAAGCCGAAGCCAAGAAGAGCGGCAAGAAGCCTGCTCCTGACCTTCCGCCCGGAATGCCCGATCCCGCTGAAATGCAAGTCATGCCGGGTCCGCAGTAAATTCCTGTGTTGCTAAAGTGAGTTGAGAAAATGTCGGTCGATACAGCCACCGTGGCCAAAATCGCCGCGCTGGCCCGGATCAAGGTGTCCGAGGCCGAGCTGGCGGCGATGGTCCCCGAACTAAACGGGATCCTCGCCTGGGTCGAACAGCTGGGCGAGGTGGACGTGGCCGGGATCGAGCCGATGACGGCAGTGATCGCCAACCACCTGCGGCTGCGCGAAGACGTAATCGGCGCCGACCCGCTCACGGGCGGCGGGCTCCGCGCGGCGGTGCTGGCCAATGCCCCGGCGGCCGAACACGGCTTTTTTGGCGTGCCCAAGGTGATTGAATGATGTCCAATTTGACTGATCTAGGCGTCGCCGCGATCCGTGATGGCGTGGCGGGCGGGCACTTCTCCGCCGTTGAAGTGGCCGAGGCGTTTAACGCCAATGTCGCCGCCGCCGCGCTGCTCAACGCGTTCATCGTCACCACGCCGGATCACGCTATCGCAGCGGCCAAAGCCGCCGATGCCAAGCGCGCTGCGGGCCAGCCGCTGGGCAAGCTGGGCGGCGTTCCGATTGGGATGAAGGATCTGTTCGCCACCAAGGGCGTCCAGACGACTGCGGCTAGCCACATCCTCGAAGGCTTCGTGCCCGAATACGAAAGCACCGTCTCCGCCAAGCTGTGGGATGCCGGCGCCGGGATGCTGGGCAAGCTCAACCTCGA
>JAYURW010000158.1:0-2336 GCA_043756025.1 Novosphingobium sp.
GAGTTCCGCCGCTGAGACATGGTGCAGGATATTGGAATCCGCAGCAGGCGTCGCGGTCAGCTCGATGATCAGCGACGGATCGAGCCGCGCCAGCGTGACAAAGGAAAGCGCGGTGCGGTTATTATGCGCCTCATCCACGATCACCATCGGTCGGCGCAGCTTGAGCGCGTTGGCGAGCGAATGCACCGGCGCACCCGTTGGCCCAGCCTCCAGCTTTGCCCGAACCGACGGATCGAGCCCGCTGAAATGATCCATCAGCGCGCCATTATCCTTATAGGCGTTCAGCCGGTCGGTCTCTTCCTGCCGGAATGACTGGATGGTTGCGACGATGATCGTCGCGCCGCCGTCATAATCGGGGCGACCGGCATAAAGCGCTTCGTCGATCGTCATCGCGCGCACGTTGGGGCCAAAGCGTTCGGCCAGTGCGCGGGCATAGGGATGGTTCACATTTTTGAGCGCGCGGATCGTTTGCTCAAGGATAGCGGAGGAGGGCACCAGCCAGATACAGCACGGGGTTTCGCTTTTCAGGAAAGCATCCGCCGCGCGCGCCACCGCATATGCTGCGATCAGCGTCTTGCCGCCGCCAGTGGGAACGCGCAGGCAGGCGTAGGGAACGCCGGGAAGTCCTTCGACCGGCTGATAGGCCCGCCGCGTCGCCTTGTAGAATTCGGTATCAGGATCACCGCTGGCGCTCGATGCGGCCAACCAGTCGGTAAGTGCCGTCAGCGTATCGAGCTGATAATCTTTGGGGGCGAAGGGCGGCCCGCTCATGCGCCGATCACCTGATAGGGGATTTGCTTGAAACTCACCCCCGCCCCCGCCAGCCGTTCGGGTGTTACGGTGCAGCCTTCGCCGTAAACCACTGCCGCGCCCTCGAAGTCGGGCGAGGGTGAGGGCAGCGCCGCAAGCGTCTCCGCCGTCAGCACATTGCCCGCACTGGCATTCGCAACGCCTGCGCTCTCCGCCGACCACAGCAGATGCACCGCGCGGTTCTGGAATGTGCCCAGCAGCGAGGTATCGCCCGTCGCCTTGGCAGGAATCGGGTTGCCCGTATCCGAAAAGAACACGAAGGCGGCGAGATCGGCAAAGCTGACCCCCTCGCTGATCGTGCCCCATTCATCGAACAGGGGTTTGCCGAGGGTGCAATAGCGAAAGCCTGATTTGAGGTCACTGCGACGCAATCGTTCTGCCGTCACATTGCGGGCGATTTGCGGATCAAGCTCCACCAGCACGAAGCGCCGTCCGCCTTCAATTCGATCCGAAGCCACACCTGTTGTGCCAGAGCCAGCAAAGGAATCCAAAACCAAATCGCCTTCGTTGGTCGCTTGGCGGATCAGCGTTTTCACAAATTCAGTTGGCTTTGGAAACGCGAAGACTTTTTCCCCGAAAATCTGGTTGATTTCCTTCGTGCCAACCTCGTTGGTTGGCGCATTCAGCATACTTGAAAAACCAGTATGCTCCGATTGAATGTCAGCCTGAAACCGCTTGATGCGGGGGCGACCAGTTGCGGCTTTGGGCCACAGAATGCGCCCTTCGGCAATGAGGCGATCCATCGTCGAAGGAGCTACCGCCCAGCCTCTTGTTGGATGCGGCGGATATTCAATTCCGGTCGCAGGGTTCACGGCGCTATAGTGGAGATTCGGGCGTTCGGCCGGCCCAGCTAGTCCTGTCAGGTTATCGCTCATCCAAGCGCCACGAGCATCTCCGTCGGGATTGGTGTATTTGGTGGTATCCCGTTCCGCACCTTTGAACTTTGCCAAGGCCGTCCGGCCATAGCTCAGTACATACTCGTGATCCTCAGAAACGCCATTCACATTGCGACTGTCTGGATTGCCGCGCCGTTTCCAGACCAACGTGGCGACATGCTGCGCATTGCCAAAAATATCATCGCAAATTTGTTTGAGGTTGTGGAACTCATAGCGGTCTATTGAAATGAAAATGATGCCATCTTCGCGAAGAAAATCCCGCAACAGCCGGAGCCGGGGATACATCATGCACAGCCATTTATCATGGCGCGACAGATCCTCGGCTTCGCGCCCAACCACTTTGCCGAGCCACGCCCGGATTTCGGGGCTGTTCACATTGTCATTATAAACCCATCCCTCATTGCCGGTGTTATAGGGCGGGTCGATGTAGATGCACTTCACCTGGCCGCCATAATAAGGCAGCAGCGCTTTCAGCGCCTCCAGATTATCGCCCTCGACCAGCAGATTGCCCGCGTCGGCATCCCCCGCCGACAGCGCGCCATCGCAGTGCAGCAGCCGCGTCGGCACTTCCCGGTGATGATTGACCACGGCTGATTTGCCGATCCAGTCCAGCGTTGGCATGAATTCCCC
>JAYURW010000159.1:0-34211 GCA_043756025.1 Novosphingobium sp.
GCGGGCGAGCATCACCTTGGCGACATCGGTCACCTCGCCGCGTTCATACCCGGCCGACAGCGTTTCGGCCTTGGCCTGCGCGGCGGCGACCCCGTGCAGTGCGCCAGCCAGCGCATCGCCGAACGTGCCAGTGGGCGCGGACGCAGCAGTTGGCGCAGCTTGCGCGGCGGTGTGGACGTCCTTGAGCAGGCTCGACCGGTCGAGGATCTGCTGGCGCAGCGCCAGGATTTGCTGGATCCCGCCGCCGGTCAGCGGGGCGATGCCGCTCATCGCCGGCCTCCCGCGCTGGCCAGACCAGCTTCACGAAATGCCGCCAGCCGATAACGCAGCGTGCGTTCCGAAATGCCCAGCTGACGCGCGGCATCGAGCCGGTTGCCGGCGCAGGCATCGAGCGTCGCCAGGATCGCGCGAGCCTCGGACAGCTGGACGATATTGGATAAGCGCCCGGGAGTTGCCAGATCAGCGGCGGCGGTCAGCTGACCGGGCTGCGTCACCAGCCGGGCCGGGCTGTCGAACACGATCTGCGCCGGGGTGATTTCGGCAGCGCCATCCGCCAGCAGCAGCGCACGGCGGATGACGTTTTCCAGTTCGCGCACGTTGCCGGGCCAGCCGTGCAGCCGCAGCATGGCCAGCGCGCTGTCCGAAATCCACGGCAGCGGCTGGTTCGGCGCGGCGTGGCGCAGCACCATCGCAAAGGCGAGCGGGGCGATGTCCTCGGTGCGTTCGCGCAGCGGCAGCAGCGCCAAGGGGAATACGTTGAGCCGGTAAAACAAATCGGCGCGGAACCGGCCTTCGGCAACTTCGGTCGGCAGATCGCGGTTGGCGCAGGCGATCACCCGGACATCAACCTTGATCGCCTGGGTCGCGCCGATTGGCACCACTTCACCCTCTTGCAGCGCGCGCAGCAGTTTGGCCTGAAGCGAGAGCGGCATTTCGGCGATTTCGTCGAGCAGCAGCGTGCCGCCATCGGCCGCGCGGAAAAACCCTTCGTTGGCCTCGCTTGCCCCGGTAAAGGCGCCTCTTTTGTGGCCGAACAGCAAGGCTTCGAGCATCGCTTCGGGCATTGCCGCGCAGTTTACTGCGACAAAGGCCTTGTCCTTGCGGGGCGAGCGGTTGTGGATGAAGCGGCTCAGCACTTCCTTGCCGGTGCCAGTCGGGCCGCCAATCAGCACCGGGATCTCGCTGGCCGCCAGCCGGTCTGCCAAAGCCAAAATCGAGAGCGTTTCAGGATCGGCAGCGATTGGCATTCCGGGCGGGGTCAGCGCGGCAACTAGCGCGGCGAGCGGCGCGTCGGCGGAGGGGTCGCGATAGGTCAGGGAAAAATGCCCGCGCGGGCCTTCGCGGCGCAGCGCATTCACCGGCCCGCGTTCGAGCAAGACATTGGGGCCGGGACCGGGCGCCGCCGCCTCACCCTTGCCGCGCAGGGCCGGGCAGGAACTGCCGATGGCTGATCCCAGGATCGCGGCGGCGCGCTGGACCAATGGCGCGTGCGCCCGTGCCACCGCATCGCTTGCTGCCAGTCCGCCCATCGAAAATCCCCTTCGCATTAACCATGCTTCGTGGAGCTCTTCTGCGCGCGGAACGTCAAACGGATCGGTAATTTAAGGGCACGAGTTAACCCGTATTTGCTGGGTGCGCCAAATGCCTCCGCGATGGGCTTGCCACACCGGCCCGCTAACCTCGCCCTTAATTTCCCGCCGCCGCCGCCGCTCTAGTCCGTGGCAGCCGCACCGGATGGTCTGGATCGGCTTGCGTCACGGGACTATCCACGGGAGACCCTTAATGGCCGTTATCAACACCAATATCAGCGCGGTGCGCGCTGCCAATGCTTCAACTTCCGCCAACAAGATGCTGGGTACTGCGATGGAGCGCCTGTCGACCGGCAAGCGTATCAACAGCGCAAAGGACGACGCCGCCGGCATGGCGATTGCCACCAGCATGACCGCGCAGGTCCGCGGCATGGGTCAGGCGATCCGCAACTCGAACGATGGCATTGCCTTGGCCCAGACCGCTGAAGGCGCGCTGAATGAAGTTACCAATATGCTCCAGCGCGTGCGTGAACTGGCGGTGCAGTCTTCGTCGGGCACCTATCAGGACGCCACCGACCGCGTCTATATGCAGACCGAAGTTGACGAGTTGACCGCGCAGATCGATCAGGTCATTACCAACACCGAATTCAATGGAGTGGTACTGTTCGATGCCAGCACGGCCGCAGTAACCGTCCAGACCGGCGCCAATGGGGCCGATACGGTTGATCTAGCCATGGCCGATCTGACCGCTTTGGCTGCCAGCGGTGGCGCTGCTGGTTCCTATGACGTTTCGAGCGCAACGGCGGCCAACACGCTGCTCGGCACGCTCGACACCGAACTGGATACGATCTCGAGCTCGCGTGCTTCGTTGGGTGCGGGTCAGAACCGGCTTGAATCGGTGGTCAACAACCTGACCAGCAATGCCACCAACCTGTCGGACGCCCGCAGCCGGATCGAAGATGCCGACTATTCGGCGGAAACGACCGCGCTGGCCAAAGCCCAGATCCTTTCGCAGGCTTCGACCGCGATGATCGCCCAGGCCAACCAGAGCCAGCAGAACGTTCTGTCGCTGCTGCGCTAAGCGGTTCCGACATCCACTTGCCTGTCCCTATCAGGCATGGCCCGGCGGTTTCCCCCCGCCGGGCCCTTTTGTCTGCCTCGACAGCGCGGGCGAAGCGCGGCACAAGCACGCGGATGGTGAAGCGTAAGGCACGGTTCTGGAAAACATTGGCAGCGGCAGCCATTCTGGCGCTTGCCGCAGTCCCGGGCGCACTCTTCGCCCAGCCTGCCCAGCCTGCCCAGCCGGCCATGACCGCCGCCGCACCACTGCCGGGCAATACCGCACGCTGCGTCTATGACTATATGTCCGACGAAGACCGCGAGATGGCTCTGCTGCTGTTCGCCAGCGAAGCGATTGGCGGGGGGAAATTCAGCAAGTCTTCCAAAAATGTTCAGGTTGTCGATCGGCTGATCGAAGAAGCGCACGACAAGTGCCTTGACCGGTTTGCCTGGTCGATCGGCCGTTCGGAATCAGCCAAAAGCTATGCCTTGACTGCGATTCTGGGTGAGGGGCTGCGCCAGGTGCTGGCGGTCGATGGTTTCGCGGTGGACAAGGTTGATGCCTATTTCGCCGCCAACCGCGCAGGCTTGGTCGGCAAGACAGAAATTGTCGGCGCCGACAAGAAGCGGCTCACCACCTGGCTGATCGAACAGGGCTGGGATGCCGAAAAGACCGACGCGCTCACAATGGCGGCGCTTTATCTGGAAACGCAGATGCTACTCGACCGGACCCAGCGCTTTTTCGCCAGCAGCGGCGGAGCCACGCGCCAGACCGTCAAATATCGGCCATCCCCGGCAAGGAAAGCAAAGCGCGGTAGGCCTTGATCCGCTTTTTCACGGGCATCGCATCAATCGTCTCAAACATCTGCAGCCCTAACCGGCATTTGCCTTCCAGACCGTTGGTTGATCCCATTCGGAACAGCGGCGCAATCAGCGGGACAACTTCTTTGGTGAAATAGCGGGTCGCTTCATCCCCGGACATCCGTTTGGCCCGCGCCGGACTGGTCAGGAAATCAACGATCAGCACATCTTCCTGCTGGGCATAGAACAGATCGGCTTCGCTGCTGGGGAGCGGCACTACGCCCAACACCGATTTGCAACCGGGATAGCCGCGGGCCCGTTCAATCCGAGCTGAATTGGCATAGAGTTTCAGGGAACGATCAAGCAGTGGGTCGGGTGCCTCGGCCAGCGCTTTGGTGACATTCACCACCAGCTTTGCACGCCCGGCCAACGCCGCTTGTTCGAAACTGGCGCCGCTGTTGAAAGCGCGCCAAACTTCGTCAACTCCGGCCTCAGCGGCATCAGGGATTTTCTCAAACGCGGCTGACCAGAGCGGCAATTGCAGCAACCGCGAGCGCACTTCAGCGCGGGTGCCGCCGCCGCCGGGCGGGAGCGGCCATTCTGGCGCGGTCGCCACGCGGGTCACGATCCGGGCGGAGAGCAGCTCTTGATGGCCGGGCATCCACATCGATTCGTGGCTGTGGCTCAACGCCTTGTCGATAAAGTCCGGATCGGTTCCGGCCAGTTCATAAGCCAGCCGCAGGGTGTCGTTGCCATTGACGCCAAAGACGGTCGTCGCAGTCAATTTGTGGTCGGTCTGGGCGCGGGTGATCGTCTCACCGCTGCTGTCGTCGATCAAGGAAGCTTGATGAAACCCCAGCTGCGCGGCCGGGCCGAGCACGCGCGAACGGCCCGCTGCAAAGACTTGGGTGCAGGCCGATGCGCAATAAGTTTCGACATAGGTGTCAAGCTTGCGCTTGCGCACCAGCGAAGCCATCAACCGGGCCTCCAGCGTATAGCCGCCAGCTGATGACAGGTGGACCCGGCGCGCCCGCGGGGCCTTCAGCATCACCGCGTCGAACTGGTGGAACGTGCCGTCCAGCAGCAGCCCAACTACATAGACGGTTTGCCCATCGGGTGAGACGGTGATGCTGGCGTTTTGCGCCTTTGGCGGGGCAGGCGTAGCGTCTCTAACTGCGTTGACTGATGCCCGCGCCGGGGCCACTCCATCCTGTGCGGCCAGCCGCATTTCGCCCAGGCCAAGCGCCAGCACGGCAAGCAGGATCGGGGTAAGCAGGCGGCGGGAGAGTGACATCGCGCTGAAAATGCCACAAATCGCCGCCTTGGCAAGTGTCCAGCGGTGCAGGCGGTTGGAACCGGGCGGCGAAACTGCCATAGCCGAAGTTCGGCCCGCCATGACGGGCGGAACGGGGAGAGAATATGTCACGCTATGTCGGTGCAATCGATCAAGGCACCACCAGCACCCGCTTTATCATTTTCAATCACGGCGGGGCGATCATCGCCTCGGCCCAGATTGAACACGCCCAGATCATGCCGCAGCCCGGCTGGGTCGAGCATGATGCGGGCGAAATCTGGGTCAACACCCAGGTAGTGATTGCGGCTGCTTTGGCCGAGGCTGGACTTACCGCCAGTGATCTTGCCGCAGTCGGGATCACCAACCAGCGCGAAACGACAGTGCTGTGGGACAAGACGACCGGCCAACCCGTGCACAATGCGCTTGTCTGGATGGATACCCGCACCGATCAGCTGGTATCCGCGTTTGCGGCAGACGGCGGGCAGGACCGCTTTCGCGCCCAGACCGGCCTTCCGCTGGCGACCTATTTTTCAGGCCTGAAGCTGCGCTGGTTGCTTGATAATGTGCCTGGCGCGCGGGCCCGGGCTGCGGCGGGGGAGCTATTGTTCGGCACGATCGATAGCTGGCTGGCCTGGCAGCTGACCGGGCGGCACGTGACCGACGTGACCAATGCCTCGCGCACCCAGCTGATGAACCTTGAGACGCTCGATTGGGATGCGCAGCTGCTGGCGGCGTTCGAAATTCCGCGCGCGTGCCTGCCAGAAATTCGGTCCTCGAGCGAGGTCTACGGCACCTGCACCGGCACGCTGGCAGGTGTTCCGCTGGCCGGAATTCTGGGCGATCAGCAAGCCGCGCTGTTCGGGCAGGCCTGCCTTTCGCCGGGTGAGGCCAAGAACACCTATGGCACCGGCTGCTTCATGCTCATGAACACTGGCGAGCGGCCGTTCCCCTCAACTCAGGGCCTGTTGACCACGCTGGGGTACAAGCTGGGCGCGGCACCGGCGGTCTATGCCCTGGAAGGCTCGATCTCGATTTCGGGCGCATTGGTTCAATGGCTGCGCGACAACCTCGGCCTGATCGAAAACGCGAACGAGATCGAGGCGCTGGCGGCCAGTGTCGCGGACAACGGCGACGTCTATTTTGTTCCGGCGTTCTCAGGGCTCTATGCCCCGCACTGGGATGCCAGCGCGCGCGGGCTGATCGCCGGGCTGACCCGGTTTGCGACCAAAGCCCACCTCGCCCGCGCGGTGCTGGAAGCGACAGCGTTTCAGGTTCGCGAAGTGCTCGATGCGATGACTGCGGATTCGGGCGTGGCGATTACCGAACTGCGCAGCGACGGCGGAATGGTGGTCAACGAACTGCTGATGCAGTTTCAGGCCGACCTGCTCGGAGTGCCGGTAGTGCGCCCCAAAGTGATCGAAACGACCGCACTTGGAGCTGCCTATGCCGCTGGCCTTGCCGCCGGTTATTGGGCCTCTACAGCCGATATCACTGCCAACTGGGGCGAAGACAAGCGCTGGCACCCAGCGATGGCGCAGGATCAGCGCGCCGCGCTTTACGGCAAGTGGAACAAAGCCGTAGCACGCAGCCGCGATTGGGTGGATTGAGGCGGATGGCTAAGGGATTCAACATGATCGCCACCAACCGAACCCGCGCCGATATTCTGGCGCGTCTTGAGCCCTATTGGAAGATGGAGGCGGGCAACGCGGTCATCTTGCCGCTGCTGATCGCCTATATGAGCGGGGGGCAACTGAGCTGGGTCAGCCTGGTGCCGCTGGCGGCGATGGTCATGCTGTTGGTTATCGGTGCGCTGTATTGGCGGGGCAAGGTTCGCCAGTTGAAAGGGCAAACGACTGGCTGGGCCAAGTTGCTGCATAGGATAGCCCGATTGCAGTACCCCGCGTTGATCCTGACTTTGGCGGGTTGCGGCACAGCATTGGCAGGCTGGCTTAGCGCCGATCTGGCCCTCGGCACCGCAGACCGCGTGGCCGCCACCGTCAGTGCGGTTCTCGCCGCGCTGGAGTACATCAATTACTACCACCGCCAGCTGCAGCATTTTGACAACAAGGCCGACTTCAAGCGCTTTCTGGCCGGCAAAGGCTTTCGGCCATCGTGGATGGCGCGCGATCTCGCGGCGCTGAACCACAAGCTCTGATCACCGGATCAACAAAATCGAAATCCGCCGGTTCCGGGGATCCTCTGGCTTGTCCCTCACCAGTGGTTCGCGGTCGGCGACGCCTTCGATTTTGCGAAAGCGGCTTTCGGTGAGGCCTTGGCGCAGCAAGGCCTGACGGGTCGCTTCGGCCCGGCCCGCAGAAAGCGACCAGTTGTTGGCGCCGACACCGCCATTGTACGGCAGCGCATCGGTGTGGCCGCGGATCGAAATACCGCCTTGCTCGCCGACCAACAGCTCGGCAATCGCCTGAAGCAGCCCGGCGGCGTCCGGTGTCAACACCGTGGTGCCGAGCTGAAACATCGAGAAATCGGCATCGTCGACCAGATCAATCCGGATCCCTTCGGTGGTGTCGACCAGCCGGACCTGCTTGGCGAGCCGCGCCAGTTTTGGATTGGCGGCGAGTTTCGCGGCGAGGTTCTTCTCCATCGATTCGCGCTTCTTGATCCGTTCCGCGCCTTCCTTTGGCCCGCCGGTGGTATCGCGCGGAATGGTCATCGCTTTGGTTCCGGTCTGCCCGGCGCGATTGGGATAGTTGTCGACATCGGTGATCGAGCTGCCGCCCAGCACGCCGTTCGAACCAGCGCTGCCTTCTTTCAATTTGACCAGCGTCGGGGTGAAGTGATCGGCCAGCCCCTTGCGCTGTTTTTCAGTGGTGGCACCCAGCAGCCACAGCAGCAAAAAGAACGCCATCATCGCGGTCACAAAATCAGCATAGGCCACTTTCCACGCCCCGCCGTGATGCCCGGCGGCAACCACCGTCACTTTCTTGAAGATGATCGGCCGCAGCGGCTCGGCTTTGGCTTTTTTGGGCGGCGGCATGATTTAGCGCCCCCGCAGCGCGTCGAGTAACTCGCTCAAACCCGGCCGGAAATCATGGCCCAGACCAGAACGGGCGCTTTCGACCACCAGCGGCTGGGGCCAACCGTGCAAGGACGCGATGATGACCTGCTTGATCGCGTGGAAAATCTGCTCGTCCGCTTCGATCACCTGTTTCAGCCGCCCGGCCATCGGGGCGACGATGCCATAGGCCAGCAGAACCCCGAGGAACGTGCCGACCAAGGCAGATCCAATCATCCCGCCCAGAATCGAAGGCGGCTGGTCGATCGAGCCCATGGTCTTGACCACACCCAGCACCGCCGCGACGATCCCGAGCGCGGGCAGGGCATCGGCCAGCCCTTGCAAGGTATGCTGTGGTTCGTGGAATTCGTGGAAATGCTGCTTCATCGCATTGTCCATCACCTCCTCGACCGCATGGACTTCCAGCGTGCCGGAAGACACAACGATCAAGGTCAGCGTATCGCAGATCAACGAGGTCAGCGGATGATTGGCCAGCAGACGCGGGAATTCGGAAAATATTGCCGAGTTTTCCGGCTCGGTCACATGGCTTTCCAGCGCAACCGGGCCCTCGGCGCGGAGCAGTTTCATCAGCTTGGTAGTCAGGATGATCGCGTCGATATGATCCTGCTTGTTGTGGCGCGGGCCTTTGAACACTTTGGCAAAACCCCCGCACAACGCCTTTAGCCCGTGCAGGTTATTGCCCGTAACCAGCGCACCCAGCGCCGCCCCGCCGATGATCAGCATTTCGTGGGGTAGCGCGTGCATAACCGGCCCCAACGCGCCGCCAGTCAGCGCGAAGCCGCCAAAGACCATGACGATCAGAATGATGATGCCGATTGCGGCGTACATTGGTGGCTACCCCCAAAAAAAGCTGCGAGACGTGTGATGCGCGGATCAGCGCAGGTATGAAAACAGGCTGAGCGAGGTCAGGCGGGCAAAGCTGGCCTGGCTGGCCTCGAGCACGGTCATGGCCTGCTGCAGTTTGGAGACCGCCTCGGTCAGATCGGTGCCGCCGACATCGGCCTGTTCCTGCGACCGGAGTTCGCCCATCTGGGTCCGGCGTTCGGTGTTGATGTCAATCCAGTTGAGCCGGGTGCCGACCACGGTCTGCTGGGTGGTGATCGTTTCCAAAGCTGTGCTGAGCGGACCCAGAGCGTCGCGCGCGGCCTGCGCTGGATCGGCCGCCGCCCCGGCCAGATCGTCCGCAAGGTTCTTGACCAGTGCAAACAAATTGGTCGCGCCAAAGTTCAGAAATTCGGGACCGGTCAGCCCGCGGGTGACGCTTTGCCCATCGCCCAGCGGCAATTCGCTGGCGCTGGCGGTACCGATATAGACCGCGTTGCCCGCGCCATCGAGGGTATAGGCATCGCCCGCCGTATCACCGCCAAACAGCGCGTGGCCGGCGCTGTCGCGGGTGTTGGCCAACCGGACCAGCTCGCCGCTGATCTGCTTGATTTCGGTGGCAATCCCGCTGCGCTGCGCGGCAGTCAGCACGCCGTTGGCGGCTTGTGTCGCCAGTTCCTGCACCCGGATCAGCGATTCGGTAAAGCTTTGCAAAGCCGAATCCGTAAGCGCCAGATCGCTGCTGGCCCGCGCCGCTATCGACAGGTCCACGGCGGCAAACAGATCGGCCCGGCCCAAGCTGCGCAACCGCGAGGCGGCAACGGGGTCATCCGAGGAACGCCCCAGTCGCTGCCCACTGCCGATTGCCGCCTGCAACGCCTCAGCCCGCCCGCGCAGCGCGGACTGATCGAGGTTGAAGCGTTCATAAAAGGCGCTGGTGCTGACACTGGTCATGGTCTTGCTCCGGGACGGCTAGCGGATCGCCAGCAGGGTATCGAACAGGTCGGCTGCGATCTGGATCGCTTTGCCGCTGGCCTGAAAGGCCTGCTGAAAACGGATCAGGTTGGCGGCTTCTTCATCAAGGTTGACCCCGGCCTGTTGATCGAGTGCGATCCGGGCTGATCCGGCAATCGCGTCCAGCGCATCGCTGGTGATCCGGCGGCCCTGAGTGGCGCTGGAAACCTGAAACAACAAAGCGTCGATCTGGCCCGAGACATCGGCGGTGGTCAGCGCGCCGCGCAATGCGGCCAGCCCGGCTGGATCGCGGCTGCCCGCAGCCGCTCCACCGGGAGCAGTGGCAAGGCCCGCGCCAGACGTCAGTGCGACAACGATATCGGCCGCCGAGCTACCTGAAAACAGCGGTTGGCCGGGTGTTCCATCAAGCGCCGCGCCAGCGGCTTGTGCGCCATTGGCCGCGCCAATCAGCGACGCTGCTACGGCATTCAGCGCGGTGCGGTTGTCGCGAACCAGCACCAGGCCCTGGGCTTGTCCAGCCAAAGTCCCGCCCGATAGCGTTACGGCCCCAGCGCCATTCGCGAACGACAAGGTGCCGTCTCCGGCAATCGTTACCGCCAGCGGATCAACGGTTCCGCCAGTGACCAGTGGCGGGCCGGATGCGCCCCCGATCCGCACCGAGACGGTCTGATCGGGGCCAAAGCTGGTGGCGATATCGGCATAGCCGGACATCTGCCCAAGCAATCCATCGCGCTGATCGAGCAGCAACACATGGTCGGCAGTGCCGGGCGTCGAGCGGGCCAGTTGCAGGTTGGTCCGGGCCAGTTCACCGGCTAGCCGGTTGACCTGAGCGGTTCCGTCAGTCGCGGCAAATTGCAAGCCATTGGCGACTGTTGTCAGGCCCTGTTCGGCCAGGTTAAACGTCCGCGCCAGAGTCCGGGCTTGCTCTAGCGCGGCGGTGCGCAGCGACGGATTGACGGGGTCAGTCGCCAGCTGCTGCAGCGCTTGCTCCAATCCGGTCATCGCTGGAAACAGCCCCGATTGCTCGATCGCCGCTTCGACATTTTGATAAGCGCTGAGTTCGGACCCCGCGCGCGCCGCATCTGCGCCGGTGCGGCGGACTTCGCTTTGGCGAAAGGCATCGACGTTGCGGATCATCCCGTCGGTCCGCACGCCCGAAAACGACAGATCGCCGGTCTGGCCAAACCCGCTCGCCGAAGCCAGTTCGCTCAGCCGGACCGAGCGGCGGACATAGCCAGATGTACCGGCATTGGCGATGTTGTGGGCAGTCACATCGAGCGCGATCCGGGCGGCGCGGATGCCCGACGTAGCAATGGTCATGAGGTCAGAAGCCATCGCCTATTCCTTGCCCAGCTGGGCGGTAAGCTGCGCCTCGATCAGCTTGCCGAACCCGAAAGCCCCGCTTTGCGCGGCCAGATCGGCGAAGTGCTCGTCCTGCATGGTTCGAAAGGTATCAAGCGCCTGACCGCCGAGCAGTTCGCCGCCGAAATCGGCTTTGCGCGCGGCCGCCAGCATCTGGCGCAGAAAGATCGCTTCGAACTGTTTGGCGGCCCCGGCCAGTTGCGCCCGGTCAGTGCCGTGGCTGGCGGTCAGACTGCCGCTTGCGAGCATTGGGGAGGAAATCGGGGTCATATCACCACCACTTCGGCTTTCAGCGCCCCGGCCTGTTTCAGCGCCTCAAGGATCGCGACCAGATCGGGCGGACTGACGCCGAGCAGGTTGAGCGCATCGACCAGCTTGGCCAGGCTGGCCCCGGGTTTGAAGTAGACCACGTGGGCGCCCTCTTGTGCGGCCTCGAGTTTGCTGTCCTGCTGGACCGCAGTCTGGCCGCGGCTGAACGGGGCGGGTTGGACCACGGTCGGGCTTTCATCAATCCGCACGGTCAGCTTGCCGTGGCTGATCGCTGCCGGATAGAGCCGCACGGCGGAATTGATCACGACTGTGCCGGTGCGCGAATTGATTACTACCCGGGCGGGGGCTTCGGCCGGGGTCACGTCGATCATCTCAATCTCAGCCATCCGGCTGGCGCGGCTGTCGGAATCGGGCGGCAATTGCAGCGAGACGGTGACACCATCGACCAGCGTGGCAGAGCCCGGCCAGCGCCGGTTGACCGCATCGCGAACCCGGGTCGCGGTCAGGAAATCGGACTGGTACAGGTTCCAGCGCAGGCTGGCTCCGGTATCGAACCCGGTCGCCACTGCGCGCTCGACACTGGCACCATCGGCGATCCGGCCGACGGTTGGCACGTTGACGGTCAGCTTTGATCCGTCTGCACCCGAAACGCCCAAGCCCCCGACCGCCAGGTTGCCCTGCGCCATGGCATAGATCTGCCCGTCCGCGCCATACAGCGGGGTCATGATCAAGGCCCCGCCGCGCAGGCTTTTGGCTTTGCCGATCGCCGAGACAGTCACATCAATTCGTTGGCCGGGTTTGGCGAAGGCGGGAAGTTCAGCGGTGATAATGACCGCAGCGGCGTTCTTCAGCGCCGGGTTTACGCCCGGCGGCAGCTGCACGCCGACCCGGCCCGAAACGCCGTGCATCGCCTGCGTGAGGTATTCAAGACTGTCATCCCCAGTGCCGGACAGGCCGACGACGATGCCATAGCCAGTCAGCTGGTTGGTCCGCACGCCTTGGAACGTGCCAAGATCGCGCAACCGTTCGGCCTTAGCCGGAATGGGCGCGAGCGAGCCGAGCAGCAGCGCTGCAATTATCATGAGGCGAAGCATCACATTCCCCTCAAAACGGACTGATAAAGTTGAAAAACTTCGACAGCCAGCCTTCGCGGCTGGCGCGGCTGACCGGGCCGTTGCCAGCATATTCGATCCGCGCATCAGCGACCCGGGTCGAAGCGATCCGGTTGTCGGAATCGATGTCGGCCAGCCGCACGATCCCGGCGAACTGGACCCATTCCTGTCCCTGGCTGAGCATCAAGCGCTTTTCCCCGCGAACCAGCGCAGTCCCGTTGGACCGCACTTCGATTATGGTGACCGAAACCTCTCCGCCGAGCGTGCTCGATTGCGAGGCATTTCCATCCCCTTTGAACGACGTTTCGCCCGACATCTTAAGGCTGGCCGGCTTGATAAAGCTGAGCGGGCCGGTGACGGGCGGGGTGAAGCCGAAACCGCCGGACTTGCTGCTTTTTGATCCGGCTGCTTTCGAAGTGGTGATCTGTTCGGTCAGCACGATTGTTACGGGATCGCCAACCTTGCTGGCGCGGTGGCCCTGATAGAGCGCGGCATAGCCATCGCTGGCGTTGAAGATCGCGCCATCGGCGGCGCGCGGCGGCGGCGGCGGAGCGGGCAGGGCGGCCTCGAAGCCGGGCTTGGGCTTGGGTCCGGCGCTGGCCGAGAAAACCACCATAAGGTTCGTCATTGCGAGCGCAGCGACGCAATCCAGGGCCGTGCTGCGCCGCCATGGATTGCCGCGGGACCTGCGGTCCCTCGCAATGACGAAGGGGTTGGTGCTGGTCATATCTGGCCTCACAGCGTCTGGTTGGCGTTGCGGAGCATTTCATCGACCGAGGAGATCATTTTGGAATTGATCTCATAGGCGCGCTGGCATTCGATCATGTCGACCAATTCCTCGACTACGTTGACGTTTGACGCCTCCAGCATTCCTTGCCGGATTGATCCGCGCACCCCGTCACCCGGCGCGCCAATTTGCGCTGCGCCGCTGGCTGCAGTTTCGGCGAGGAAGTTGTCACCCAGCGCCTGAAGACCGGCCGGGTTGGCAAAGCTGGCCACGGTGATCTGGCCGATTTCAGTTGGGGTGGAACTGGCCGAGGTGGTCACCGAAACGGTGCCGTCTGGCCCGACCGTGATCGAGGCGGCGTCTTCTGGAACAGCGATTGCCGGTTGCAGCGCGTAACCCTGCGCGGTGACCAGCTGGCCTTCGGCTGAACGGCTGAAATTGCCCGCGCGGGTATAGCCAAGTTTGCCGCCGGGCAGCTGAACCTGAAAATAGCCATCGCCATCGAGCGCGAAATCGAGCGCGTTGCCGGTGGTGCTGAGCGTGCCCTGAGTGGTGATCGAGGTGGTCGATTGCACCGACACCCCAGTGCCCAGATTGAGCCCAGTGGCATAGGCGGTCTCATTACTGCTCTGCTGCCCGGCAATGCGGTTATCCTGATAGGCCAGCGTGGCGAAATTGGCGCGATCCCGTTTGTATCCAGTAGTGCCGATATTGGCGAGATTGTTGGCAATCACCCGCATTCGGGCATCTTGCGCTTCAAGCCCGGTGCGGGCGACGTGGAGGGCGGAAGTGGGCATGGATTTATCCTTCTTTGCTTAGGAAAGCCGCATCAGACTGGCGCCGCCTTCATCGAGCTCTTTGGCGGTGGCGATCAGTTTGGTGCGCATATCGAACAGGCGCTGGGCCTCGACCATTTCGACCAGCACTTCGGCTGGCCGGACGTTCGATTGTTCCAGCGTGGCAGAGGTCACCCGGGCCTCGGCATCGGCCGGCAGTACGCCGCCGCCATAGACGCGGAACAGTCCGTCCAGCCCCTTTTCGATCCGGCTGCCGCTCCATGAGGCGAGCTTGATCTTGTCGACCTGCTGGGGCGGGGTTTCGGGCGCTGCCGGGTTTGAAATCAGCACTGCACCATCGGCCCCGATGCTGACAGCGCTGCCCGGCGGGACCGAAATCGGCCCGCTTTCGCCGATCACCGGAAAGCCTTCGCCGTTGGTCAGCAGGCCAGTGGGCGAGACGCTCAGATCGCCGCGCCGGGTATAGGCTTCGGTGCCGTCGGGGGCCTGCACTGTCAGCAGAGCCTGGCCCTGCATCGCCACATCGAGCGCCCGGCCGGTCGGGACCATTGGCCCCGCCGCCATCCGCGCGCCGCGCACCGCAGCATCGCTCATCGAGCGGACCTGCAGGCTGGGGCCGGTCAGCGTCATCGGGGTCTGCGCCATCACTTCGGAGCGGAACCCGGTAGTCTGCGCGTTGGCCATATTGCTGGCAATCATCCGCTGCCGCGCCATCGATGCGTTCATGCCGCTGACGGCGGTCCAGATCATGCGGTCCATGGGTCAGCCCTTAGGTGCGCAGGTTGATGACGGTTTGCGAGAGCTGGGTGGCGGTATCGATCGCTTTGGCGTTGGCCTGGAAATAGCGCTGGGCGGTAATCAGCCCGACCATTTCCTCGGCAATATCGACATTGGACTGCTCGAGGCTGCCCGACATGATGTTGCCAAACCGGGCCGCGCCGGGCTGATTGTAAGTGGCCGCGCCGGAAATGCCGGTCGATTGCCAATCCTGGTTGCCGACCTGCAGCAGCCCGCCCGAAGCCACAAACGCGGCGAGGGCCAATTTGCCGACCGAGGTCGTGGAGCCATCGGCGTAAGAGGCCACAACCGAGCCATCGACTTTGACGATCACGCCGACGAAATCGGACCCCGCGCCGTTGACCAGCGGAAGTACCGTATCAGCCGGGGTCAGCGAAGTGACGTTGCCTGCGGCATCGACCGGCAGCGACTGCAATCGGTCCCCACTCGCGTCGGTGATGAAGCCGGCGCCATCGAGCGTGAAGTTGCCGTTGCGGGTGTAAAAAGTCTTGCCGGTGATCGGGCTGACTTTGGTGAAGAACCCTTCGCCATCGATTGCCAGATCTAGCGCTGCGCCGGTCTGCTGAACCGGGCCGAGCGAGAAATTCTGGTCGATCGAGGCGACCGTGGCGCCGATCCCTTTGACCAGTCTGGGGTTGGTTGAGGCCGAGCTTGAGACGATATCGGCAAAGTTGATCCGGCTTTTCTTGAAGCCGGTGGTTTCAGCGTTGGCCAGGTTGTTGGCGATGACCGACAGTTCGGTCTGCGCGTTTTTGAGGCCGTTGAGCGAGGTGTAGAACGACATGGAGTTCTCCTAGACTGGGGTTGAGGGCGTTTGCGCGGACAGCACCGCGTCAAGCTGGGCCGAGATTGATTTCAGCGTGTTATTCACGTTCTCGATCCCGGAAAGCGAGGAGAACTGCGCCATTTGCGCGATCATTTCCTTGTTATCGACCGGGTCGGTCGGATCCTGCATCTTCATCTGGGTGGTCATCAGCCGGATGAAGTCAGCCTGGCCCAGATTCTGGGTGACCGGCTTGGCAGCGGCACTGGATGCCGCCGAAGTGATTGAACTTAGCATCATTTCATCCTTATCGTTTCGAGCATCAATTGCTTGGCGGTGGACAGCGCCTCGACCAGGTTCTGGTACTGGCGCGAGGCGTCGAGCATCTCGACCATCTCGGCATTTTCATCGACCGGGGCGGTCCAGATGTTGCCCTCGGGATCGGCCAAGGGATGGTCCGGGGCATATTGTTTGACCGGCGCAGCGGTGCTGCGCAGCGTCCCGCTGACGTTGACCGTGGAAAGCCCGCTGGCGGCATCGTATTGCTCGGCAAAGACCGGGCGGATCGGGCGATAGGCTTCGGCCTCAGTTCCGGTCACCGACCCCGCATTGGCGAGGTTTGAAGCCGCCGCGTTCATCCGCACCAGCTGGGCAGACATTCCGCGCTGGGCGACACCGAACAGGCTTAGACCGCTCACGGCTAGTCGCCCTTCAAGGCGCGGGTCAGAGTATCGACCCGGCCGCGGATAAAGCTGAGAGTGGCCTGATAGCCGGTCGCGGTTTCGGCAAAGGCGACTTGCTCGGTCGCCATTTCAACCGTGTTGCCATCCAGCGACGGCATCACCGGCACGCGGTAACGGGTCGCGGCGCTGGCGGCGGCATCGGGGGTCATGCCCGACCCACTGGCTTTCAGCGCTGCGCCAAAATCGATGTCGCGGGCCTTGTAGCCGGGGGTGCCGGCATTGGCGATGTTGCTGGTAATCAGCCCCAGCCGCTGCGATCGCAGCTGCAGGGCGGCTCCATGAATTCCAAACAGGCTGCCCATCGGCATCTCCAATCGCAAGTGTGCGTGAAGGGTGTTCGCAAGCACTGTGCCAACTGCGCGAATGGCCGATTTGTGCGGATTTGTGCGCAACGGAGCGGCAAGGCATTGCCGGGCGGCGGCAAAGTTTGGCCCGCCCCTGAAAAGCCCCGCACGGCGCCGTTCTTCGGCTTGAAGGAGTTTCCCGCGCGATGAACCTGATGAACCTTGTCGATGGCCCATCGGCCGCGATTGTGCTCGGCGGCACTTTGCTGGCGACGGTGTTACGCGCGGGAACCGGTGATTGCCGGATTACGCTGATCAAGCTGCGGCAACTTGGCCGCAGCCAGTTCGATGCCGGAGCAGCCCGCTCCAAGCTGGCGCAGCAGGTCCAGGAAATCCACAAGGACGGCTTGCTCCGCGCCGTTCCGCACCACTTTGGCGATAGCGAATTTGACGAAGCGACCGATGCTCTGATCGGCAATCGCAGTGTCGCGGCGTTGATGGCTGCGCATGAGAAGCACAAGGCCCGGCGGCTGGGGCAGAGTACCCGCGCGGTCCGCACGCTGGCGCAAGCGGCAGAATTGGCGCCGGTGTTTGGCCTTGCCGGAACGCTGGTTTCGCTCAGTCAGTTGCCTGCCGATGGGATCGGGCAAGGTGCGATCACCGGGGCGATTTCGATGGCAGTGATTACCACGCTTTATGGCCTGCTCAGCGCCAATCTAGTGCTGGCTCCGCTGGCCCGGATGATCGAGCGCGCCGCCATGAATGAAGAACGCGCGCGGCAGGAATTGATCGATTGGCTGGCGGCGCAAGTCGCCGATGCCTGTCCGCTCCAATCCCGGTCGCAGCCCCGGCCGGACCGGCTCGCTACTGCGCCGCTTGGGGACTTATGATCGCGCGCGCAGGCAGCGGCTGGCAGACCGTGCTGGCCGATTTGTCGCTGATCCTGTTCATGGTCACTGCGTCGGCGGCTAGTCAGGAACCGGTCGACGCGCCGCTGCCGCCAAAGGTCACTTTGCCCGCGCTGGGCGATCCGGTGGCGCTGTGGCGGGCGGGAGCAGGGGTGCCTGCGCTAAAAGACTGGCTGGCCAGTGCTGCCCCCGATCCGCGCCTGCGCCTGACGATCATGGCCCCGCCAGCGCAAGCTGCGGCAGCCATTGCGCTGGCGGCAGAAGCCGGGCGCCCGGTGCGGGTGTTGATCGAACCGGGCGCTGGCGGGCTGATCGCGGCACTGACTTATGACCAGTCACTTCCGGTGCTGGCACAGCGCTTGCACAGCGGGTCACTTAAGGAGACCAACCCATGACCCGCACCCCAACTATGGCCGGCACGCTGATCGCCGCGCTGACAGCAGCGCCTGCACTGGCCCAGACTGTCCACGCCGATCTTGGCGCGATTGACCGCGCCGTTGTCCAGTTCACCGGAGCGCCGCAAGGCACACCGGGCGGGGCGGCGATGCCGGTTGACCGGCGCTTGAAGCTCGCCGCGTGCCGCACCCAATTGGCGCTCGGCTGGTATGGCGGGCGGCGCGATACGGTCGAAGTGGCCTGCCCGATGCCGGGTGGGTGGAAGCTCTATGTGCCGCTGGCCGGATCGGCCCAGAGCGCAGCCGCCGCTGCTCCGCTGATCGCGCGCGGCGATGCAATTACGGTGTCCGTCCGGGGTGAAGGCTTTGCCGTCTCGCAGCCCGGCGAAGCTTTGGAGGCTGGGGCTGAGGGGGCGTGGATCAAGGTCCGCACGCAGGCCCCCGGTGCCCCGGTGCTACGCGCCCGGGTGCTGCGTCCGGGCCTTGTCGGCATCGAATTGCCCTGATCCGGCAGACGCTTGCCGCAGCCCCTTAAAACCGGGAGGTGGCTGCCGTCCTTGGATGGGATCAGCAATCAAGGAGCGGCACTATGCCTCCCATCGATATCCGGCCCACAGGTTTCCATGCGGCCCGCGCCGTAGGCGCGGTGGAGCTGAAGAAACCGCATCCGGCCCCGGTTGGCAGCGAACGCGCGGCGCAAGTCGCCAACGCCCATTCGGCAGTTGTGCGCAGCCGCGCGCTCGATCCGGGCCAGCCGCCGGTTGATGCCGAGCGGGTCAAACAAATCCGTCAGGCGATCGAAGATGGGCACTATCCGATTGTCCCGGCCAAAGTTGCCGATGCGATGATTGCAGCAGGAATGCTGCTGAGGAGCGGAAAATGAGTGGTTCAGCCGCGCTACGGGAGAATTTGCGGCAGATGATTGCCGTGTTGCAGGCCGAACGGCAGGCGCTTGCCGGGCTTGATCTCGATGCAATCATGGGCTGCGCGAATGACAAGGTCACGCTGTGCGGCACGCTTGATGATTGCGGGCCGTTTGCGGCAAGCTTCGCAGCGGACGAGGAATGCCGCGGGCTGCTTGATGCCGCGCGCCGATTGAACGAGGTCAACCGTCAGGTTCGCAACCTGATCGCAGCCAATGTTTCGGCGCGATTAGATGTGCTGACCGGCAGCCCGGCGCTGTACCGCGCGGGGAATCCGGGGCTTTCGGCTTACACTTACGCGGGGACGCGGAGCTAAACTGGCACGACCCTTGCTGAACAACTTCCGATGTCCTTTTGCATCGGGAGCCTGGTTTGAGCGACGCAGCACCCATTACCGCATCCGCGCCAGCGCCCCGGCCTGAAGTCAGGTCCGCGATTGCGCGGGCCTCAGCGGCGACCGGGATCGACTTCGGTTATCTGCTGGGGCAGGCCAAGCTGGAGTCGAGCCTGAATCCGAACGCCAAGGCCGGTACTTCCAGCGCGGCTGGGCTGTATCAGTTCACCAATGGCACCTGGCTGACTACGCTGGACCGACACGGCGCCGATCATGGCTATGGCTGGGCCGGGGCAGCGATTGAGCGGGGCAGGGTCAAAGACCCGGCACTGCGTCAGCAGGTCATGGCACTGCGGTTTGATCCCAATGCCTCGGCGCTGATGGCGGCGGAACTGGCCAGCGATAACCGTGACGCTCTGGTCGGAGTTCTGGGCCGCGAGCCGGATGCGGCTGAACTGTACCTGGCGCACTTTTTGGGTGCAGGCGGGGCGAGCAAATTTCTGACCGAACTGGGCGCTGATCCAGGCCAAAGCGCCGCCGCGCTGTTTCCGCAAGCGGCAGATGCCAACCGCGGGATATTTTACGGCTCCGGCGGCGCACCGCGCAGCTTGGGCGAAGTGATGGGCCTGCTGCGCGGCAAAATGGAACGGGCAATGCGGGATGAACTTGGCCCCGATCCGCTGCTCCCCACCCCGGTGGGGAGGAGTTGGGGTTGGGGGAACAACGCAAGCCTAGAACCCCTATCCCAACCCTTCACCAGCGGGGAAGGGCTTTCCCCAACACAACGCCCCTCCATGGCCGAAACGCTATCTGCCGCATTCGGCGGTACCGCCGCCGCCATGCCCGGCCATGTCCGCAGCGCCTATGGCAAGCTGAAGGCGTTCGGGCTGTGACCGGGCTGTTCTCGCGCTTCAGCATCAGCGCCTTCGCGCTGCCGGCTGGGATCCTGACGCTGGTCGGGCTAATGGTGGTGCCGACCCCGGCGCTGCTGCTCGATGTGTTCTTTGTGCTCAACATCGCGCTGTCAGTGGCGATCCTGATGGCGGCGATGAATGCTGAAAAGCCGCTCGATTTCAGCTCGTTCCCGTCGGTCCTCCTATTCGCCACGCTGTTGCGGCTCGCGCTCAATGTCGCGTCGACCCGGGTGGTGCTGGTCTATGGGCACGAGGGCGGCGCGGCGGCGGGCCATGTGATCGAGGCGTTCGGGGCCTTTCTGGTCGGCGGCAATTTCGCGGTCGGGCTGTTCGTGTTCATGATCCTGATGATTATCAACATGGTGGTGGTGACCAAAGGCGCGGGCCGCGTTTCCGAGGTTTCAGCCCGGTTCACGCTTGATGCTTTGCCCGGCAAGCAGATGGCAATCGACGCTGATCTTTCGGCCGGACTGCTGACCGCAGATGAAGCCAAAGCCCGCCGCCGCGAAGTGGCGACCGAGGCTGATTTCTATGGCTCGATGGATGGCGCCAGCAAGTTCGTCAAAGGCGATGCGATCGCCGCGCTGCTGATCCTGGGGGTCAATATCATCGCCGGGTTCGTGCTCGGCATGGTCAGTCACGGGCTGTCGGCAAGCGAAGCTGCGGAGAAATACATCACGCTGGCGGTTGGCGATGCGCTGGTCGCGCAGGTTCCGTCATTGCTGCTGTCAATCGCGGCGGCGATCATCGTCACCCGGGTTTCAGACAACCGCGATCTGGCCGGACAGATCGGCGGGCAGCTGTCCAGCCCCGGCACCTGGCTGCCGGTCGCCGTGATCCTCGGCGCAATCGGGGCCATCCCGGCGATGCCGCAGACGATCTTCTTGCCCGCCGCTGGGCTGGCCGGTTGGCTCTGGTACGGCCTAAACAAGCGCGCCGCGCGGCCTGCACCAATTACCGATATCGAACCGCCGCCGGATCCGGGCCGGATCGTGCTGGCCGATGTTTCGGACCATACGCTGGTGACGATCGAGCTGGGATACGGGCTGGTCCATCTGGTCGATGATCGGCGCGGATCGCCGCTGGTTGCGCGGATTACCGGGGTGCGCAAGCAGCTCAGCCAGGGCTTTGGCTTTGTCGTGCCGCAGTTCCGGGTCCGTGACAGTCTGGATCTGGCGCCAAACGATTACCGGATCCTGCTGGGCGGAGTGCCGATTGGCGGCGGGGCGTTGCGGGCTGATAAAGTGCTGGCAATTGACTCGGGCGAAGTGCGGCCCAGCAGCCGCTTGCCCGGTGAGCCGACACTCGACCCCAGTTTTGGCTGCCCGGCGCTGTGGATTGACCCGGCCACGCGCGATCTGGCGATTGCCGAGGGCTATCTGACCGTCGACGCCTCGACCGTAGTCGCGACCCAGCTCAACCAGCTACTGGGTGACCGGCCGCAAGCGCTGTTTGGCCCGGACGAGATGAAAGCGATCCTCGATGCGGTGAAGGATCATTCGGCCGGGCTGGTCGAAACGCTGCATCCCCAGCCGCTCAGTCTGGCCGCGCTGACCCGGGTGTTCCGGGCCTTGCTCGAAGATGGCCTGCCGATTGGACACCCCTTGCCGATCCTGTCAGCGCTGGCCGCTGCCGTGCAGCAAAGCCACGAGCATGACCGGCTGATCGAGTTGATCCGGGCGGAGCTGGGCGGGATGATCGTTGGGCGGATTTGCGGCCCGGCAGCGCGCCTGCCGGTGCTGACGCTGGATGCCCAGCTGGAGGCGGCGATTGTCCAAGGGCTGAGTGATCCGGTGACCGGTCAGCCGGTTATCGAACCCGATCTGGCCCGCAACATCGGCGAATACATCGCAGCCCTGGTGGCCGAGCGCGGGAATAGCGCGCCGCCACTGGCGCTGGTGGTCCAGCCGCGCGCGCGCCGGACTTTGGCCGCTTTGCTGCGGATGCGCGCACCGGACGTGCTGGTGATCTCGATTGCAGAACTGCCGCCGGCCCAACCGATCGAAGTTGTCGCCGTGATCGGGGCCCCAGCGCCGCCGCCCGCAGCGCTGCCGCTAGCGGCTCCCATCCGCGAACCCGAAAGCGCTTTTGCATGATCCACGATCAGAACAGCCTGACCCCAAGGAATCTCGTCAAAGGGGCCAATCCCGCTGCCGCTTATCGCGGGGATAATGCCGACCGGATCCGCCGGTTCGTCCCGATGGTTCGCCGCCTTGCCTGGCATATGCACGGCGGGGGGCGGCAGGGGATCGAACTGGAAGACCTGATGCAGGCCGGGATGGTCGCGCTGACCGAATGCGCCCAGCGCCATGCCGGACCGGGCGAGGATGGCTTTGCCGCCTATGCCAAAATGCGGGTGCGCGGGGCGATGGTCGATCTGGTTCGGCGGCAGCTGCCGCTGTCGCGCGGCGGAGCCGAACGGCGGCGGTCGCTGCGCGAGGCTGAGACCAGGCTGCGCGGCGAACTGGGCCGCGATCCCGGTTCAGCGGAACTGGCCGCAGCCATGGGTATCGGTGAGGCAGAATTGGCCGGTCTGCGCTGTGCGGCTGAGCCAGTCCGGCTTGAATCGCTTGATGAGGCGTATTCGGATAGCGATCTGGCCTACGCCGATAAGCGGCCGGGCAGCTTTGATCTGCTGGCCGATGCGCAGCTCCGCGAAAGTGTCGCAGCGGCGATCGGGCAATTGCCGGATCGGCTGCAACTGATCGTCCAGCTCTACTTCGTCGAAGAACTTAATCTGGCCGAAATCGCCGAAACACTGACGGTTTCGGTGCCGCGTGTGCACCAACTGAAAGCGCAGGCGATTGAAAAACTGCAGGCGGCGCTGGCGGATCTAGCAGAGATCATCTGACTTGCGCTTTGCCGGGCAGGGGGCCAAGGCCAAGCTCATGTCCGCCTGCGATACCTGCGCTGTCCGAAATCGCGCCATTTGCGCGGCGCTTGATGATGAGGAGCTGAAAGCGCTCAACATGATTGCGCGGCGCCGCACGCTCGAGCCGGGCGAAACGCTGATGTGGGAAGGCGAGGATTCGGTCCTCGTCGCCAATGTCATCGAAGGCGTGCTCAAACTTTCAACCGGAACCGAGGATGGGCGTGAGCAGATCGTCGGGGTGGTCTATCCGTCCGATTTCATCGGCCGCCCGTTTGGGGCCACTTCGGGTCACGGGGTTACCGCTCTGACCAAGGCGCGGGTTTGCGTGTTTGCCCGCCGCGATTTTGATGCCTTCGCGCGCGAACACCCCAGTCTGGAACACAAGCTGCTGCAACGCACGCTGGCTGAACTCGACCGGACCCGGCGCTGGATGCTGCTGCTGGGGCGTAAATCGGCGAGTGAAAAACTGGCGACGTTCCTGATTGAAATGTCCGAAAGACTGGTCGAACCCGGTTGCAGCGAGATTTCCGGTCTGCCGCTCAAACGCTTCACCCTGCCGTTTTCGCGCCAGCAAGTGGCCGATATTCTGGGACTGACAATCGAAACTGTCAGCCGCCAGTTCACCCGGATCAAAGCCGATGGGCTGATCGACCTGCCTTCGCGCCGCGAAGTGGTGATCCTTGATCGCGCCGCGCTGGTTGCCGAAGCGGGCTAGAGCGAAAAAGCCGATCCCGCGTTCGGCTGTGAAAGTTGAACGGCGGCACGCCCCGGCTCGTTCGCGAAAGCCGGGCTCATCCGCATAGTGACACCGCCAAAGGCTGCGGCGACAGCACCGATGTCCCCCATGCTGCATCTGCAAACATTAAGACTGCGCAATTTTTGGCAGTTTTTCGGGAATAATCGAATTTGCCTCGGCAATTTGATCAGGGTCAATACCGCAATGCGGCGCGCGGCCTAGAGGGAACAATATCAGCCGCCGCAGGTTGACCTGAAGTAACCCGTTTAGATGGGGAGGGGGCCAATGGAATCTTTAGTAGCACGCGCCGGCTGGTGGCTGGTCGCGCTTCTGGCCGCAATCGTGATGTTCGTAAACGCCGTCGATACGGGGTTTGCAGTGCATATGGCGATCTTTGCCATGGCGGCGATTGCCGGGCTGGTGCTCGCCCTTCGCAATACCGACTACAAATTGGCGGCGGCCGGACTGAAACCAGCAATCAATCAAAGCCGCTATGACGATGATCTGATCCGGGCCGGAGTAATTCTGACCACTTTCTGGGGCTGTGCCGGGTTCCTGGTTGGCCTGTTCATCGCCTTGCAGCTGGCTTTCCCGGTGCTCAACATGGGGATTGAATATACCACCTTTGGGCGGTTGCGACCGCTGCACACTTCGGCGGTGATTTTTGCCTTTGGCGGCACCGCACTGATCTCGACCAGCTTTTACGTCGTCCAGCGAACCTGCCGGGCCCGGCTGGCCTTGCCCGGCCTCGCCCGGTTCGTGTTCTGGGGCTATCAGCTGTTCATCGTGCTGGCCGCAACCGGCTATGTCATGGGGATCACCCAGAGCAGGGAATATGCCGAGCCGGAATGGTACGTTGATCTGTGGTTGACGCTGGTCTGGGTGGCCTATCTGGCGGTGTTTGTGATGACGCTGGTCAAGCGCAGCGAACCGCATATCTATGTGGCCAACTGGTTTTACCTGTCTTTCATCATCACCATCGCGATGCTGCATATCGTCAACAATCTTGCAATTCCGGTGTCACCGTTTGGATCGCGTTCCTATTCGGCTTTTGCCGGTGTTCAGGACGCGCTGCTGCAGTGGTGGTATGGGCACAATGCCGTCGCATTCTTCCTGACCGTACCGTTTCTGGCGATGATGTATTACTTCGTGCCAAAGCAAGCCGAACGGCCAATTTACAGTTATCGGCTGTCGATCGTGCATTTCTGGTCGTTGATCTTCCTCTATATCTGGGCGGGTCCCCACCATCTGCATTATACCGCGCTGCCCGATTGGGCGCAGACGCTGGGAATGGTGTTCTCGGTGGTGCTGTGGATGCCCAGTTGGGGCGGAATGATCAACGGGCTGATGACGCTGAACGGGGCCTGGGACAAGGTCCGCACTGATCCGATCATCCGAATGATGGTATTTGCCCTGGCGTTTTATGGGATGGGCACTTTTGAAGGCCCGATGATGTCGATCAAATCGGTCAACAGCCTGTCGCATTATACCGATTGGACCATCGGCCATGTCCATTCCAGCGCACTGGGGTGGAACGGGATGATCACCTTCGCGGCGCTCTATTACCTCGCGCCCCGGCTGTGGAACCGGACCCGGATGTATTCGCTGCGGATGATCAACTGGCACTTCTGGCTCGCGACACTGGGGATCGTTCTCTACGCCTCGGCGATGTGGGTTTCGGGCATCATGGAAGGCCTGATGTGGCGCGAGTACGGTGCCGATGGCTATCTCGTGAACAGCTTCGTCGAAACTGTCGCGGCAAAGTTCCCGATGTATCTGTTCCGGGCCTTGGGCGGGCTGCTGTACCTGTCGGGCGGGCTGATTATGGCGTTCAACATCTGGCAGACGATCATCGGCAATCTTCGCATCGAAGAACCGCTACGCAGCGCGGCCCATGATCCCGCCCGCGACGTGCCGCTCACCGCAGCTCCGGCCCAGTAAAGGGGGGACAAGCAATGACCGATACAACCAAAAAAGACCCCTGGGTCCGTCACAAAAAGCTGGAGCGCAACGTTGCCCTGATGGGGTTCGCGGCTTTTGTCGTGGTCGCCGTCGGCGGCATCGTCGAAATCGCTCCGCTGTTCTGGATCGATAACACGATCGAGAAGGTTGAGGGGATGCGGCCCTATACCCCGCTCGAGCAGGCCGGGCGTGATATCTATGTTCGCGAAGGCTGCTACAATTGCCACAGCCAGATGATCCGGCCGTTTCGCGATGAAGTGGAACGGTATGGCCACTACAGTCTCGCGGCGGAATCGATGTACGATCATCCGTTCCAATGGGGTTCAAAGCGGACCGGGCCAGATCTCGCCCGGGTCGGGCTGAAGTACTCGGACGAATGGCACGTCCAGCACCTGACCAATCCGCAAGCCGTGGTGCCAGAATCGGTGATGCCGCAATACGCCTTTCTGGCGCAGCGTGATCTCCCGGTTGGCGCTATGGGCGCGACATTGACTGCGCTGTACCGGGTCGGAGTTCCCTATACGGCAACCGACATCAAACAGGCCGATGCGGACCTGAAGATTCAGGCCGATCCCATGGCCGACAGTGCCGATCTGCAGAAGCGTTATCCCAAATCGCAAGTGCGCGATTTTGACGGACAGCCCGACCGGTTGACCGAAATGGACGCGCTGGTAGCCTATCTGCAGGTGTTGGGGACGATGGTCGATGTCAACGCACCGGCGGCGCAGGAAGTGCTTAAGCAGGAGCGCGGCCGGTGAACGGGCATTCAACCTACGAAGCCATGCGGCACTTTGCGGACAGCTGGGGGCTGGCGCTGATGGTGTTGGCCTTTCTGATCCTGTGCGCTTGGCCGTTTCGGCCCAGTGCGCGGCGAAACAACGAAGAAGCTGCGAATATGATCTTCTCCGACGACGAGCATGAGGGCGGCGAACATGACGAACGCTAAGGACCAGCCGTCCTCGCCCGGTAAACACATCGACGAACCAACCGGTGTCGAAACAGTCGGCCACGAATGGGATGGCATCGAAGAACTGAACAACCCGCTGCCGCGCTGGTGGGTGGTGACCACCTATCTGACCATCGTCTTCGCGATTGGCTATATGGTAGTCTATCCGTCGATCCCGCTGCTGTCCTCGGGCTCGCAAGGGTTATGGGGTTGGTCCAGCCGGGGCCAGCTGACCGAGGAAATGGCTGCTGGTGCGGCCGGACGCAAGGCTGCGACTGATGCAATTGCTGCCACGCCGCTCGAAGTACTGGTCAAGGACGAAAAACTGATGCCGCTGGCGATTGCGGGCGGTGCGGCAGCCTTCAAGCAGAACTGCGTCCAGTGCCACGGTTCGGGCGCGGCAGGCAGCTTGGGCTATCCCAACCTGAAGGACGATGACTGGCTGTGGGGCGGCAATATTCACGAGATCGAGTTGACCTTGCAGCACGGCATCCGCGCGGCTGATGATCCTGCGACCCGGGCCAGCCAGATGCCCAGTTTTGGCCGCGACGGCATCCTGACCGGACCGCAAGTGACCGACACAGCCGCTTATGTCCGCTCACTGTCGGGCAAGGCGCCCAGCGATGCCGCTGCCGCACGCGGTCAGGCGGTGTTTGCGACGAACTGCGCCGTTTGCCACGGCTCCGCTGGCAAAGGCCTGCGCCAGTTTGGCGCGCCGAACTTGACCGACGCGGTCTGGCTGTTTGGCGGCAAGCCCGATCAGGTCACAGCCTCGATCACTAAGGCTCATTCCGGAGTGATGCCAGCCTGGGGCAAAAAGCTCGACGCGGTGACGATCAAGATGCTGGCGGCCTATGTGCACTCGCTGGGCGGCGGCGAAGATTTTACGGCGGCGGTGCCAGTCCCTCTGGCCAGCGGAAACGGAAATGCAAAGCCCTGACAAAATCGGCCAGAGTTCCGGCCTCTATGAAAAGCGAAAGGTCGTCTTCCCCAAAGCGGTAGACGGCCCTTTTCGCCGTTTCAAATGGCTGGTGATGGCGCTGACTTTGGCAGTCTATTACATCACGCCGTGGATCCGCTGGGATCGCGGGCCCTATGCGCCCAATCAAGCGGTGCTGGTCGATCTGGCCCACCGCCGGTTTTTTATGTTCGGGATCGAAATCTGGCCGCAGGAATTCTATTTCGTGGCGGGCCTGCTGATCATGGCCGGGGTCGGGCTGTTCCTGGTGACCAGCGCGGTCGGCCGTGCCTGGTGCGGTTATTCTTGTCCGCAGACGGTCTGGACCGATCTGTTCCAGCACGTTGACCGGTTGATCGATGGGGACCGAAATGCCCAAATGCGGCTGCAAGCAGCACCGTGGGGACCGCGCAAGATTGCCCGGCGCGGTTTTAAGTGGACGATTTACCTGGTCGTCAGCTTCTGGACCGGCGGCGCGTGGATCATGTACTTTGCCGATGCGCCCACGCTGACTGTGGATTTCTGGACCGGACAGGCTGCGCCAGTGGCCTATGCAACAGTCGCCGTGCTGACCGCGACGACGTTCATTTTCGGCGGATTCATGCGCGAGCAGATCTGCATCTATATGTGCCCATGGCCGCGAATCCAGACGGCGATGCTCGATGAAAAAAGCCTGATTGTGACTTATAAGGACTGGCGCGGCGAACCGCGCGGTTCGGTCAAAAAGGCTGAAAAGGAACCCGAACAGTTCGGCGATTGCATCGACTGCAACCAGTGCGTTTCGGTCTGCCCAACCGGTTATGATATCCGGGGCGGCCCCGATATCGCCTGCATCACCTGCGCGCTGTGCATCGATGCTTGCGACAAGGTGATGCTGCAAACCGGTCGCCCGCGCGGGCTGATTGACTATGCCACGCTGGAAGACTGCGATGCCGAGCGCCGAGGCGAAACCCCGCGCCCGATCAGCAAGGCGCTGTTCCATACCCGGACGCTGATTTACATGGGCGTCTGGGGCGCGATTGGGCTGGCGCTGCTGTTTGCGCTGGGCGCCCGCAGCCGGATCGACATCACGGTCCAAAAGGACCGCAACCCGCCCTATACCGTCCAATCGAACGGCGACGTGCGCAACGATTACACGGTCAAACTGATCAATATGCAAAGCCGCCCGCGCGTCATGCTGGTCAGTCTGGAAGGGCTGCCGGGCGGCACGTTCTGGACCAGCGAGATGCCCCGTGACCGCGCTGTCCGCGCGCTGAAACTGACAGTCGGCGCGGACCGGGTGGAGCCACTGCGGGTCTATGTCGTTGCCCCCGATGGGACCACGCAGCAGAAATTCCGCATCAACCTGAAAGCGCTGGACGGCGAAGGCGAAACCGACGGCAGCGAAGTACGGTTTGATTCGCCCAACGAAGCTGGCGAAAACCCTGAGGAGCAACCGGAATGAAAGCCTTCACTACCGGCCCGTTCACCGGCAAGCATTTCACCGCGATCATAGTCGCGTTTTTTGCCGTGGTGATCGGGGTAAACCTGCTGATGGCCCGTCTAGCCAGTTCAACCTTTGGCGGCGTGGTGGTCGAAAATTCCTACGTCGCCAGTCAGGAATTCAACACCTGGCTGGAGCAAGCGCGTAAGGAAAAGGCGCTGGGCTGGACGGCTGAGGTTATCCGGCTGCGCGATGGACGGCTCAGCGTCCTGCTTGCCAAAGCGCCGAGCGCAGGGGTCACGCTCAGCGCAGTGGCGCGCCACCCGTTGGGCCAGACGCCCGATCAGGCGTTGCAATTTTCCCGGCAGGCAGATGGCCGCTTCGTATCCAAACGGGCCTTGCCGCCGGGCCGCTGGCGGGTGCGGTTTGAAGCTGCGGCGGCGGAACTGCGCTGGCGGACTGAGCAGGACGTGCGGTGAACGCAGCACAGCCTGCCTTGGCCAGCACACCCACCGAGACGACGGTTCTGATCGTCCCGGCGATGCATTGCGGCGGGTGCATGGCCAAAGTCGAACGCGCGTTGCTGGCGGTGCCGGGGGTGGCGTCAGCAAGGGTCAATCTGACTGCAAAACAAGTTCGCGCTGAGCATGGCGCAGAGGTTGAACCGGCGCAGCTGATCGTCGCGCTGGAAGTGGCCGGTTTCGCGAGCCAGCCGCGCTCGGACGCGCTGGCCCGCGCGCCCTCAGCGGTAAAGCCGTTGCTCGCGCCGCTGGCGGTCGTGGCCTTTGCCAGCATGAACGTGATGCTGCTGTCGGTTTCAGTCTGGTCGGGAGCGGAAGGATCGACCCGCAGCCTGTTCCACTGGATTTCCGCGCTGATCGGCATTCCGGCGATTGCCTATTCGGGCACGCCGTTTTTCCGGTCGGCCTACGCCGTGCTGAAACACGCGCGGACAAATATGGACGTGCCGATCTCAATCGGGATCGTGCTGGCCACCGCGCTCAGTTTCTATGAAACGCTGACCGGCGGGCATGACGCCTATTTCGACGGTGTGCTGATGCTGATCCTGTTCCTGCTGGGCGGACGCACGCTGGATGCGATGATGCGCGACAAGGCCCGGGCCGGGGTTGATGCCTTGCTCAGCCAGGCCGCACCGGGGGCCAGTGTGATTGCAGCCGATGGCGCGCTAGGTTGGATCGCTGCGGTGGATTTGCAGCCGGGCATGGTGATGCGGATCGCAGCGGGCGAACGGCTGGCGGCGGACGGGGAGATTATCGACGGAGCCAGCGCGATCGACCAATCGCTGCTGACCGGCGAAAGCGCGCCGGTCGCCGCCGGGACCGGATCAATCGTTCACGCCGGAACGCTTAACCTTGATGCGCCGATTGATGTCCGGGTGACGGCGGCGGGGGCGGATACCTCGCTGGCCGAGATTGCCCGGCTGATGGATGCAGCGGACCAGCCGCGTTCGGTCTATGTCCGGATCGCCGACCGGGCCAGCCGGCTCTATGCGCCGGCCGTACACACGCTGGCGGCGCTCAGTTTCATTGGCTGGCTGCTGGCCGGGGCCGGGTTCCATCAATCGCTGGTGATCGCGATTGCGGTGCTGATTATCACCTGCCCCTGCGCGCTGGGTCTGGCCGTGCCGGTGGCGCAAGTGGTGGCCAGCGGGGCGCTGATGCGCGAGGGGATCATGGTCAAGGATGGCGGCGCGATTGAACGGCTGGCCACGATTGACCGGGTGCTGCTCGACAAAACCGGATCGCTGACGCTGGGCCAGCCGGTGCCTGATCCGGCAGTCATTGCCGCATTGGACGGTGATGCCGCCGCGATTGCGCTGGGCCTCGCCTCGCACAGCCGCCACCCGCATTCGCGCAGCGTTGAGGCAGCGTTGCTGGCTCGGGGCCACCGCGCGGCGCAGGTCGATGGCGTGGCCGAAACCGCCGGGATTGGCCTGTCGGGCAGCTGGAAAGGCCGCAAAGTCTCGCTTGGGCGAAGCGATCAGGCCGATGTGGTTTCAACCACGCTGCGGATCGAAGGCCGCCCCGACATTTTGCTCCCGCTGACCGATCAGCTGCGCCCCGATGCTCCCGCTGCACTGGCCCGGCTCAAAGCGATGGGCCTCGACGTGGCGCTGCTGTCGGGTGATAATGCCGCAGCTGTTGCCGATGTGGCGCGCGCAGTGGGGCTGAGCGCGCGGGCTGCGGCCAGCCCGGCGGACAAGCGCGATGCGATTGCCGCGCTCCAAAGTCAGGGCCACAAGGTGCTGATGGTTGGCGACGGGCTGAACGATGGCCCGGCGCTGGCTGCTGCGGACGCTTCGATAGCGCCGGGCAGCGCCAGCGATGTCGGGCGGCAGGCAGCCGATCTGGTGTTCCTTGGAGACTCTTTGCTGGCCCTGCCGCGCAGCGTGATCGCCGCGCGCCGGACAATGCGGGTGGTGCGGCAGAATTTCGCGCTGGCGATTGGCTATAACGTGCTGGCGGTGCCGCTGGCGATAGCGGGTTATGTCAATCCGATGATCGCGGCGGCGGCGATGTCTGGCAGTTCGCTGGTGGTGGTGGCGAATTCGCTGCGGCTGGTCAGGGCGGCGAAATGAACGGCGTCGCAGTTCTTTTGCCGATTGCCTTAGGGCTGGGCCTGCTTGGGCTGGGCGCGTTCTTCTGGGCGCTGAAACGCGGACAATTTGAGGATCTGGACGGCGCCGCCAACCGGATCCTGCTCGATGAAGAGGACGAGCCGCTGCCATAATCGCGGCAGAATTGAGCCTGCTCAATGAAGCGCTGGTCCAGAGCTGGCAATTGCGCAGTCATGTGGACCTATTATTCCGATCTGCTGGAAACACCGGTACCGCGCTACACCAGCTTTCCCACCGCTGCCGAATTTGGCCCAGATGTTGGGGCGGTGGAGGTCGAGCAAGCGCTGGCGGCCAGTACCGGGGCCGTTTCGCTTTATGTCCACATTCCGTTCTGCGAAAAAATCTGCTGGTACTGCGGCTGCAACACCAGTGCGGCGGGCAAGACCCAGCGGCTGTCGAGCTACCTCGATGCGCTCCACCGCGAGATTGCGATCACCGGGGTGCGTCTGGGCCGCGCTGCCCGCGTGCGCCGCGTCGCCTTTGGCGGGGGCAGCCCGAACGCGATCGCGCCGACCGACTTCGTCCGGCTGATCGATGCGCTGACCCTGCATATGCCGCTCGATAATCCCGAATGGTCGGTCGAGCTCGACCCGCGCACGCTCAGCCCGGAATGGGGCGAGGTGCTCGGCTGGATCGGGGTGCGCTACGCCAGTTTGGGGGTGCAGACGTTTGATCCGGCGTTGCAGGCGGCGATTGGCCGTATTCAGCCCGCTGCCACTATCGTCCGGGCGGTTGATCTGCTGCGCGCGGGCGGGGTCAGTTCGCTCAATTTCGATCTAATGTACGGACTTCCGGGTCAAACTTTGACAGAGCTTGCGGCCACCCTCGAACGTGCGGTGGAGCTGGGGCCAAACCGGATCGCGCTGTTCGGCTATGCCCACGTCCCGGATCTGCTGCCGCGTCAACGCCGGATCGATGGCAGTGTTTTGCCGGGACAGGCCGCGCGCTTTGAAATGGCGAAGTTCGGCTACCAACGGCTGACTGCGGCGGGCTATGTCCCCATCGGGTTCGATCACTTTGCGAGGCCGGGTGACCCGGTGGCGCTGGCGCTCAAGCAGGGCCGCCTGCGCCGCAATTTTCAAGGGTTTACAGATGATCCCGCCTCGGTTCTGGTCGGGCTCGGGGCTTCGGCTATCGGCTGTTATCCCGACCTGCTGGTTCAAAACGAGAAGAACGCCGGACGGTACCGGATTCTGATCTCCCAAGACCGGTTGCCCGCCGTTCTTGGCGCGCGGCGCAGTGCCGAAGATCAGCGCCGCGGCGCGGTGATCGAAGCGCTGCTGTGTTACGGCAAAGCCCGCCTCGAACCTGATTTGGCCGCCGAAGCACAATCCAGACTGGCCCCGTTTACGGCGCGCGGGCTGGCCGCGCTGGACGGCGGCGTGCTGACGATTGCTCCGGGCGGCTTGCCCTATGCCCGAACCATCGCGGCCTTGTTCGATCCCTACCGGCAGGACGCGCTGCGCCGGTTCAGCTCCGCTGTGTGATCCCAAAAAAGAGAGCGGCCGTCTTGATGAGGGCCGCTCCAGGTGGGGAGAATTGTTGATCGGATGGAAGCACGCTTCCTTGCCTTTACTTCTCAACCACCGTGGCCGCGACTGCCTTGACCGGGATCAAAGTTGCGAATCATTTCGCGCGGTTCGCACTTGCGTGATTTAAGCGCCCGGTTAAACGGGGCGCTGACAGGAGAACGCGCGATGCAACTTTCACTCAACGGTCGGACCGTGTTGATAACCGGGGCCTCATCGGGCTTTGGGGCCCATTTCGCGCGGCTGTTCGTCGCTGAGGGCGCGCGGGTGGTAATCGGCGCGCGCCGCGTGGACAAGCTGGCGGCGCTGGCGGCTGAGCTGGGCGATAGCGCGCTCGCCGTGGCGATGGACGTTACCGATGAGGCTTCGATTATCGCAGCCTATGACGCGGCAGAAGCGAAGTTTGGCACCGTTGATACGGTGATTGCCAATGCCGGTATTGCCAAAGGCGGCCGCTCGACCGAGCTGGCCGTCGCAGACATTGCGGCGGTGGTCGAAACCAATTTCACCGGGCTGTACCTGACTGCGCGCGAGGGGGCCAAGCGGATGATCGCCGCCGGGTTCAAGGACAGCGAGCGCGGGCGGATCGTGCTGCTCGGCTCGATCACGGCGGAACTGACCGGCAATGGCGAAACCGCCTATGCCGCGATCAAGGCCGGGGTGGCGCATCTGGGCCGGCAATTTGCCCGCGAATGGGTGCGGCAGGGGATCAACGTCAACACTATCCAGCCGGGCTATGTCGATACCGAAATTCAGGGCGACTGGTTTGATACGCCGGCCGGACAGGCGCATCTGAATTCGTTCCACCGGCGGCGGTTGATGCCGATCACTGCGCTGGATGCGCCGGTGCTATTCTTTGCTTCTGATGCTTCGCGCCATGTCACCGGAACGACGCTGACAATCGATGATGGGCAGGTGCTGTGATGGACGATAATACTCCCGTGATCATCGGGGTCGGGCAGGTCTCCGAACAGGTTGGCGAGGAGGGTTACCTCGAACGCTCGCCGATGGACCTTGCCGCCGCGGCGCTGAAAGCCGCCTTCGCCGATGCTCACGCCAAACGCAGCCTGCCGCACGCGCTCGATACGCTCGTGGGGGTGCGTCAGTTCGAGCAATCGGCGACGCGTTACTCCGCGCCATTCGGCTGCGCTGACAATGTGCCGCGCGCGATCGCCCGGCGGGTCGGGGCGAATCCAGTCCACGCTATCCACGAGGTAGTTGGGGGCGACCGGCCGCAGCGGTTGGTCGGCGAACTGGCGGCAGAGATCGCGGCGGGACGCTCGAAAGTGGCGGCAATCGCCGG
>JAYURW010000160.1:0-2295 GCA_043756025.1 Novosphingobium sp.
GGATATCGTCTTGCGCGTCGCAATGGGCCGCCTGTGTCATCCGATCCCGATCAACGGGACGCCGACTCAGCTGGGGCTGTGCAGTCCGGCCGACGCGCCTTCCGGCCTCGTCGCTTACACCGATGGCGCCCCGAATAACGCAACCTTCGTGATGGACCGCTTTCCCTATCTGAACCCAGCACTTCGAGGTTCGCCGCGACCGCAAGACCGCCCATGAACTCAGGCGAACAAAGGAGCAGGCCGGGGCTAGTCCTCGGCCTGCTTTTGCTTGCCGGAGTCAGCGTCACCGGGTGCGGCCGGAACAGCGACAGCGACAGCGAGCGCTACGGCCAGCTGGCGCCGCCGGCCAGCTCGGGCGCCGGAGAAAGTCAGTTTGGGGCGCGGTTCGACCAGGCAGCCAGGGCCGCGCCGAATTCCGAGCCGATGAATGTGGTGGACGGTGATATGCCGCCGGTGGACCCAACCAAGGAGCCCGTCGAGGTCCCTTAAAGTCCAAGCAGCGGGGCGCCCTAACTAAGGGATGACTTCAGCTCGCATGGGAGGTGACAAGTGATTATGCGTTCGGCCCAATTTCATTCACTTCGCGGAACGCGCGGCGTAGCCGAAGGTCAGGCTGGAAAAGATCGTGGCGAAGTCCGCCTGAGAGTCGCCGACAATCGGCTCGCTCCAGATGACGTTGACGAGCCACGAGCCGACGGGTGGAACGGTGAAAGTCGCGCGCCCCGACCGATCAGTGATTCTGCTCGCTATCGGGCGTTCGTCGGATTCGAGTCTCGTCAGCCGGATCGACGCGCCGGGCAATGGCTTGCCCTTGTACAGCACCTGGACCGGGAGCCGACGTGTCCGGTCGAGCGCGTAAGGGTTTTTCCCCGGCACGATTTCAAGCGTCAAGCCAATTGGTCGGGTTGCCAGGCCGGTGTTGGCGGCAGTCTGCGCGCCAACCTGAACCAGCGTTTTGGCGCGGCGGCTGTAGCGTTCCCGGCCGGGGGCATTGGTGCTACCGGTACGCGTTCGCGCAGCGAGCGGCAGGCGCAGTCCCTCGTCCTTGAGATATTGGTTGAAACGCACCGCCGGCAGATCCGAACGGGCGGGGACGGATTGCAGTGCGATGATGTGCAAACCGGGCGTCTTCAGCCGCGTCATAATATCAGTCATTGCGACCGGGCGCATACTGGCGCGAATGTCGATCCGGCCGCCGGCGGAAATGTCGAGCAGCAGCGGAATCCTGGACACGTCGTTGCCCCAGCGTTGCCGAGCCTCGCCATGTCCGACCAGCAAAGTCGCGCCAAACGGCTGTCCCACGCCGACCTGATATTGCAGCGGCTGAATCCAGAAATCATGTGCCGCTGCCGGCGCGGCAGCAACAATTAGCGCGAGGCCGGTCAGTTGAACCTTCATTTATTCCTTACTCCTGCTGCGGCGGCCGCGTCGCCGAAAGTGCTGCTCAAGCACCGTTCGGGACTATGCGACACCAACGCGTCTGATGCATCATTCGATGCGATCATTTCGCGCAACTGCACACTTTTGGTTGGCGCCATTGTGCTGTCGCTTGCGATCCTTCCGCAAACCGCGGCGGCCCATGAGGGCACGGGGCTCGCCGGGGGCTTCGTATCGGGCTTTTTGCATCCGCTGGCCGGCGCCGACCATATGCTGGCAATGATTTCGGTCGGTCTGTGGGGCGCCTTCCTGGGCCGGCCCCTGATCATCGCTCTGCCCGTCCTGTTTCCCAACATGATGGCGATCGGCGCTGGTATCGGCATGGCCGGAGTGCCGCTGCCGCCGGTCGAAGCCGGCATTGCCGCCTCCGTTCTGACGCTCGGCCTGATGGTCGCATTCGCCGCTCGACCGCCGGTGTGGATTGCCTGCGCGGTGGTGGGGATGTTCGGCCTGTTCCACGGCTATTCCCACGGGGTCGAACTGCCTTCCGCGGCCGATCCGATCGGATACACGACCGGATTCGTGTTGTGCACTGGGCTGCTGCACCTGACCGGCATCGCGATCGGCGGTATTCGCGGGCTGCGCCACGGCACCGCAGCCCTGCGCGCGGGCGGCGGATTGATCGCCGCTTGTGGGATTTTCTTCCTGATTCAGGCGCCAAGCTTATGAACGCCGGGATCCTGCCCATTGCCTTGCTGTTCCTGGCGGTCGCGCTGGGCTTGTCCTTTGCGTCATTGCGTGGTGCCGCTGCCGGCGCTGGCGCAACTGCGGTGGGGGCGCTCATCGTCGGGTCGCAAGCAATCGGTTCGCACGCGCCCGAATGGATTTTCGTAGGACTGTGGCTCAGTGTGATCGGCA
>JAYURW010000161.1:0-4942 GCA_043756025.1 Novosphingobium sp.
GCAGGTCGGCGATCCCTTTGTTGAAAAGCTGCTGATCGAGGCCTGCCTTGAACTTATGGCGACTGATGCGATCGTCGCGATTCAGGATATGGGCGCGGCCGGGTTGACCTCATCCAGCGTCGAGATGGCGACCAACGGCAAGGCCGGGATCATTCTCGACATGGACAAGGTGCCGTGCCGCGAAGCGGGCATGACGCCATACGAAATGATGCTGAGCGAGAGCCAGGAGCGGATGCTGATGGTGCTCAAGCCCGGCAAAGAGCCGATGGCTGAGGCGATCTTCAAGAAGTGGGAGCTGGACTTCGCGGTAATCGGCGAAGTCACTGACACCGGCCACATGGTGCTGACCTGGCAGGGCGAAGTGGTCTGCGATATTCCGCTGGGTCCGCTGGCCGAGGATGCGCCGCTGTATGATCGCCCGGCGCTGAGCCTTGAGGAGTACAAGGTCTGGGCCAATGTCGCGCCGCTGGGCGACATTCCCGAAAGCACCGATATCGGCGCGGACCTGCTCAAGCTGATGGCCTGCCCTGACCTTGCCAGCCGGCGCTGGATCTGGGAGCAGTACGACAGCCAAGTTGGCGCGGATACGCTGCAACTGAGCGGCGGCGATGCGGCGGTGGTCCGGCTCCACGGCACCCGCAAGGCGCTGGCGATGAGCACCGACTGCACACCGCGCTATTGCTATGCCGATCCCTATGAGGGCGGAAAGCAGGCGGTTGCGGAAACCTATCGCAATATCTCAGCTGTTGGCGCGAAGCCCTTGGCAATCACCAACTGCCTCAACTTCGCCAACCCGCAGCGGCCCGAGATCATGGCCCAGATCGTCGAGTGCCTGCGCGGGATGGGCGATGCCTGCCGGGCGCTCGATTACCCGATCATTTCGGGCAACGTCAGCCTCTACAACGAGAGCAAGGCGACCGGCGGCGGCTCCGCGATCCTGCCAACCCCGGCAATTGGCGGCGTCGGCCTGATGGACGATTACGCCAAGATGGCGACGATTGGGTTCAAGGCAGCTGGCGAAGCAATTCTCGTAATAGGTTTCAATGATGGCCATCTTGGCCAGTCGCTCTGGCTTCGCGAGATATTAGGGTTGGAGGCAGGACCGCCACCAACTGTTAATCTCGCCAAAGAGCGCACGGCAGCCATGCTAATCGAGGGCTGGATAGACGCGGGCACCGTTACAGCTGTTCATGATGTCTCCGATGGCGGCGAAGCTGTCGCCTTGGCCGAGATGGCGCTTGCCAGTGGCATTGGCGCGGACGTCTCATGGACCGGCGAGCAATTTCCAGATTATGAAATCCAATTGCTCTCTAGCGCTGCAGCGGCTTTTGGAGAGTCGCAAGGACGATACGTAGTCACCAGCATCGAGCCAAAGCGAATTATCGCCGATGCAAAAGCTGCGGGCCTCGAAGTTCGATGGCTCGGCGCAACATGGGAGGAACAAGCGTTGCAGCTTGTAAACGAATATGCCGCCATCGCGTACGTCCCCCTCACCGCACTGCGCGAAGCAAGTGATAGCTTCTTCCGCGATTGGATGGAAACCTGATGGCCGATCTTTACCTCAAGGCGCTGGAAAGCGAACGCAAGCGGCTGTGGGCGACCTGCCGCCTCAAAGGCCTGGCCAAGGGTACCACCGAGCGGAACCGAATACTCGAGTTGGACGGGCTGATCAGCGATCACAAAGGCAAGGCAAAGGCCAAGGGCTAAATCCCGCGAGGTGCACCGATGAGCGACTATGCCAAGCTGCCTTATCCAGACTTGCCCGAACTAAGCGACGAGCAGCGAATCGCCCGGGCCCGGGCGTCCTATGAACTGCTGCGCACCCGCCGGACCTGCCGGTTCTTTAGTGACAAGCCGGTGCCGCGCGAAGTGATCGAGGCGGCAGTGTTGGCGGCGGGAACGGCGCCGTCCGGGGCCAACCACCAACCGTGGCATTTCGCCGTCGTGTCGTCTGCTGACAAGCGCCGCGAAATCCGGTTGGCGGCGGAAGACGAGGAGCACGCGTTCTACGCCGGGAAAGCCAGCGCGGAATGGCTGGAGGCGCTAGCTCCGCTGGGGACCGACGATGCCAAGCCCTATCTCGAAACAGCGCCCTGGCTGATTGTGGTGTTCGGCCAGCGCAAGGGCGGACCCAATCCCGGCGATCAGCGGCAGAACTATTACGTCACCGAAAGCGTCGGGATCGCGGCAGGGATGATGTTGGCGACGCTGCACGATGCCGGGCTAGCAACATTGACCCACACCCCCGCGCCGATGAAATTCCTCAACGCGATCTGCCAACGCCCGGCGGACGAAAAACCGCTGATGCTGATCGTGGTTGGCCATCCTGCCCCGGATGCGACCGTCCCCGCTCACGCAGTCCAGCGTAAGCCGCTGCTGGGCATTTCAAGCTGGCTATAGCCGATTAGGCGGCCTGCTGGACCGGGGCCATCAGGTCATAGGGATTGACGCCCTCGGCCCGCCACATGGCGTGGGCCTGGGTGTAATAGCGCGGAGTGGTGATATTCAGCTTGGCCCGGACGTCTTCCAGCGGCAGCGGCAGCAGTTCGGTGATCGATAATTCAACCAAGCGCGGGCAAGCCTTGCCCATATTTTGCGCTTCACGAACCGACCGGAACACTGGCACCTTGACCGGGTGCTTGCGAATTTCGAGGCCGCCGGCATAGCCGAGGAACAGGTGCGCTGGGCTTGGCTGCTGGCTGTAGGTAAAAGCCAGCACGCATTGTTCGCCCAAGGCATCGCGGCCGAACCCGGTCAGGATGTGGAGCAGATCGTGCGTGTCGCGCATCCGGTTAAAATACCAGCTGACCTGATCGTCCCAGTACATATCCGCCGGGCGGTTCTTGTCGAGTTCATCGACCAGCCCTTGTGCTGACAGACCTTCACGCTCCATGAAATCGCAATAAACGTGGGCCAGACTGCCCGCCGGGTATTTCCGTAAGCTCGCGTGGTCATCGAGGATAGCAACCAGCGAGGGTTCCTTGCGCCGGATTTCCTGCGCGCGGTCGGTATTGAGGAAAGCCAGCGCCGCATCATAGATCCCGCGCCATGGCAGTGCCTGGAATATCTCGGTCACCTGTGCGGTGTCTTCCTTGTCCTTCACCAATTCCTTGAAGTGCCGCCAAGCCTTGGGCAGGTCATACCTCGCTTTGGGACGGCCCGGCAGCATCATTGGCAGGTCATCAGCAGCAAAGTTTGGGGCGGCAGGAGTGGCGGTCATCATGTTCATAGTGGCCGGATAATGCTAATTACTTACAGAACTGTCAATAGGGAGTTAGCGGGGCTCTGGCCGGGCCGACCAAATCACGATAGCACCTGCGCCAAGGGATAGGTGGGGAGATTAGGATGATTCGCCGTTGGCCGCTGTTGCTGGGCATAATTGCCGGGAGCACAGCACTGTATGCAGGCCTTGCGACCGGCGCGGATGCCGCCGATCAATGGGGCCGCGCCGCGCGCTGGACGGCGCGGATCGGACTGCTGCTATTCCTGCTGACCTACGTTGCGTCCGCGCTTGGCCGACTATGGCCCAGCCGCTGGACCCGCGCAATCTGGCGTGATCGGCGCTGGTGGGGGCTTGGCTTCGCCGCCTGCCATACGATCCATCTCTTTGCGCTGATCAAGGCGCTGGAGGCCAGCGGCGAGCAGCGCAGCTTGGTGTCGCTGATCCCCGGCGGCACGGCTTATCTGATGCTGTTTGTGATGGTTATTACCTCAAACGACGCGGCGATGCGGCAGCTCAAGCGCAATTGGAAGCGGCTCCACAGCTTTGGGATCCACTATATCTGGCTGATTTTCACGCTGGCTTATGCCGGACGGCTAGCTGCCCCGCTGACCCGGCCTGAGGCGATCTATGGCGTAACGCTGTGCCTGATCGCGCTCGGCCTGCGAATTGCGGCCTGGCGCATCGGCAGGCGGACCTAGGCCCACTCCCCTTCTGGTATACCCAGCAGCCGCAGCACGTCGGTTAAATCCCCGCGGTCAATTGAACCGTTGGCGGCGGCGCGGGCCTTTGGCTTGGCGTGATAGGCAATGCCGTAACTCGCGGCGAGCAGCATCGGGATATCGTTGGCGCCGTCGCCAGTGGCCAGGCTGATCCCGCCCTCGCGCGCCTCGACCGCGCCGCGCAGTACCGCTTCTTTGACCGCGCTATCGACGATATCGCCAGTAAGTCCGCCGGTCAGCTTGCCTTGATTAACTTCGAGCCGGTTGCCGACCACGCGCTCAAACCCAAGCCGCTGCGCCACCGGATCCGCGAATTGGTGAAAGCCGCCGGTCACCAGCACTGTGGTGCAACCCAGCGCTTTCAGCGTGGCAACCAAGGTCTTTGCACCCGGCATATCGCGGATCCGCTGATCGAGACACTGCTGGATCGCGTCCTCGCCCAGCCCGCCGAGCAGACGGACCCGCTCGGTCAACGCTTCGGCAAAGTCCAGCTCACCCAGCATCGCGCGCTCGGTAATCGCGGCGATCTGTTCCTTGATCCCGGCAAAATCCGCCAGCTCATCAATGCATTCCTGCCCGATCATGGTTGAATCCATGTCCGAGACGAACACCTGCGGCACTTGCGGCAGATGGTCGGTAATCAGCATATCGCTCACGCCAAAATGCCTATCGAGCACGCTGCGAAACGCCGCTGAATCGCCATCAGCTGCCATGATCTGCAGCACGCCGTTCAAACCCGGCAGCGGATCGGCGCCGAGCACTTTCGCGCCTTGCGATTCCAGCGCGTGGACAACCGCGTCACAATGAGCGGACAAGAGCGCCGGTTCTGCTATCACGCGGGCGATGATCACTTCGGCTTCCCCAAACTCTTCGATTGATGTGTCGGCGCAACTGCCGCCGCTCGCGCTCATCGCAGGGCCAACCGCCAGCGGCAAGAGCGATGTCGCGGTGCGGCTGGCCTTGGCATTGCAAGCGCAAGGGCGCGCGGCGGTCGTGATCA
>JAYURW010000162.1:0-2281 GCA_043756025.1 Novosphingobium sp.
GCCCCTAGAGGCAATTGCAATCGAGAGCCAGCGGGAGCATTTACCCCCGATGACCCAGCGCGCCACAACCCGCCCGGAAAAGTTCAAGAAGCCGACGAACTGGACCAACGAGCCCGCGCCCCAGCCCGAGCCGGCCTCGCCCCCCACCGACCCGCTCGACCCCACCCGCTATGGCGACTGGGAGAAAAACGGCATCGCGGTGGATTTTTAGAGCGGCGATTTTTGTATCTACAAATATTGACAACCTCAAGTTTTTCTGTATATACGCCAAATGGCTGAGCAGTGCCCTCGCTCGGCATTCGAACACTTGGGCACGGAAGGAAATGGAATCGGAAAAATGACTTGTTTGCAACGCTGGACAGCGCCCATTTTCTGGAGCCCACCCAATGGAAATCGAATGCGACCCCGTTAAACGCGACCAGGTCTTAGCCGAGCGTGGCCTCGATATGGCACGATGCGGCGAGGTTTTTGATGCCTTCTATCTGACAAGGCAGGATGACAAACATAGCGACGAAGAGTTGCGTTACATTTCAGTCGGAAAGCTCGACCAAGATGTTGTGATTGTTATCTGGACACCAAGAACAGACCTGCGCCGCATTGTTACGATGTGGAAAGCAAATGACAGAGAAAAACAGAATTTTGAGAAAGCGTTCCGACGTTCGGGATGAGGTCAAGCCCGAACTCGACGACGATTGGTTCGCCGAGGCCGATGCCTTTGTTGGCACGACGCTGGTTCGCCGAGGCCGCCCCAAAGCTGAAAAGCCCAAGCAGCCAGTATCGCTGCGCCTCGACCGTGACGTGATCGACTGGTTCAAGCGCAACGGCGAAGGTTGGCAGACCCGGATCAACGACGAATTGCGTAAAGCGGCAGGCCTCTAAAGCGCGCTGAACGTCACCATCAGCCCGTCCTTCGGCTTGGGGATCGGCCACGGCTGCCACTCCGGCGTATAGCCGGGTTCCAGTTCGATGCTGTAGCGGGTCAACAGGTGCGCCATCAGCAGCTTGATCTGCATATAGGCGAAGTGCAGCCCGAGGCACATGTGCGCGCCGCCGCCGAACGGTACCCAGGCGTATTTGTGGCGGCCTGCCGAGTTTTCGGGCGTGAAGCGCAGCGGATCGAACCGCCGCGGATCGGGCCAGTACTCCGCCATCAAGTGGACGCTGGCAGGGCTGATCCCGACCCCGGTTCCGGCGGGAATGGTGAAGCCCTGAAAGGTGAATTCGCGCAGCGCGCGGCGCGGCAAACTGGGCACCGGCGGGATCAGCCGCAGCGCTTCCTTGAACGCCATCTCGGTCAGCTCAAGCTTGCCGAGGTCTTCGCAAGCCACCGGGCGGCCGGGGCCGCCGGTCACCGCCAGAATTTCGGCGCGCAGCTTGCCTTGCCATTCGGGGTTCTTGGCCAGCAGCCAGACCAGCGAACTGGCCGACGAGGTGATCGTGTCATGCGCGGCCATCATCAGGAAGATCATGTGATCGACCACCTGATCGACCGGCATCAGCGCGCCGTCTTCATGCGTCGCGGTGGCGAACTGGCTGAACATGTCCTGCCCGCCGCCTTCGCGGCGGCGGCGCAGGGTTTCGGCGGTGAACCATTCGACCAGAAACTTGCGCCCGGCCACTCCGCGGCCCATCGCGGTGAACGGCAAGGGTTTGCGCACCACCCCGATCGAGGCGGCGACCATATCGACGAAAGCCTTGTTGATCTTGTCCGCTTCGGGCCCGAGCGGCAGTCCCATGAAACTGTCAGCGGCCAGATCGAGCGTCAGCTGCTTGATCGCCGGATAGAACAGCATTTCCTGCCCGCGCCATTGTTCGGTCCGCGCGGCGATGCCGCGGTTCAGCGCGTCGGCATAGTGCCGCATCGGCCCGGGCTTGAAGGCAATCGACAGCGCGCGGCGGTCCATCCGGTGGTGATCGAAATCGATCAGCATCAGCCCGCGCGGGAACAGCAGGTGCAGCACCGGGCCCCAGCCCTGTTCGGATGAGAACAGCTTGTCACGGTCAAACAGGATCAGCTCGTTCGCTTCGGCCCCGATTAGCGTCACCCCGCGCCGGCCAAAGCCGTTGTTGCGAAAGACGTTGCCGTATTTGGCCCGCATCTTGATCCCGTAGCCGATCGGATCGGCCAGCAGTTCCAGCGTCGTGCCGATGATCGGCCAGCCATCTTCGCCCGGGATATGGTCGAGCGCATGCTTGGGTTGCAGCTGGGACCAGTGGGAGTAGTTCGGGGCGGCGGTGGCCATTGGTGGTTCTCCGTTACTGACATCCGTGTAACTTAATC
>JAYURW010000163.1:0-11638 GCA_043756025.1 Novosphingobium sp.
CGGTCAAGACCCCGGCTGACTTCTTCAAGCTGCAGGGCGAAATGCTGCGCCGCAACTTTGACGCTGCCGTTGCTTCGGGTTCGAAGTATTCGGAAAAGACCGTCAAGCTGGCCGGCGAAGCCTTCGCTCCGATCCAGAACCGCGTCAGCCTGGCTGTCGAAAAGGTCAAGCAGGCCGCCTAACAGCAGCCGCTTCTCGCGCGGGCCGGCACCCCCCTCTCCGCTGGCCCCGCGAGCTTTTTGCCAAGGGCCGGACAGCGTTAAATCGCTGTCCGGCCCTTTTGCATTGCGTGCCCACTTGTCCTTAACCCCCAGAATGCGATATTTCGGTATGATGCACACTCTGCCAGCCTTGAACTCGATCTCCCCGCACGCCTCTGATGATGAGCGCGAAGGCGGCACCGGCGGCGGCCAGGATCAATTGGGGGTCGCCACCAAAACCCGAACAAAGCCGAAAAAACCGAGCCAGTTCAAAGTACTGCTGCTCAACGATGACTACACCCCGATGGAATTCGTGGTGATGGTGCTCAAGCGTTTTTTCAGCATGGATCTGGACCAGGCCACCCGAGTGATGCTCCACGTCCACCAGCGCGGTGTCGGGGTTTGCGGGGTTTTCACTTACGAAGTGGCCGAAACCAAGGTCAACCAGGTGATGGACTTCGCCAAGCAGAACCAGCACCCGCTGCAATGCACGCTGGAGAAGGCTTAGTTTAACCGGCTTAGGCGGCCTCTTGATCCGGTCCTGCGATGCCTCGCGGCAAGATCTGGCAATTGCGCTTTGCCCTTAGCCCGCTTGGCGGTTATGCAACCTGACATTCCGCAGCTCCGGACCAATAACGCTTCGTGAAATCAATTCCCGCCATTGACCGCTATATTTTTCGGCTGGTGCTGATGCCGATGCTGGCGGTCTTTATGATTGCCGCGTCGCTGCTGATTCTCGACAAGATGCTCAAGCTGTTCGAATTCGTCGGGAATGAGGGCGGGCCGATTTCGGTGGTGTTCCGGATGCTGGCCAATTTGCTGCCCGAATATGCCAGTCTGGCGATCCCGCTGGGGCTGCTGCTGGGGATTCTGTTCGCCTTTCGCAAGCTGGCGACGACCAGCGAACTGGACGTTATGCGCGGGGTTGGGCTGTCCTATACCCGGCTGCTGCGGGTGCCCTATGCGATTACGCTGGTGCTGGCCGGGGTCAATCTGCTGATCGTCGGCTATCTTCAGCCGCAGGCCCGCTATTGGTACGAGCAGATGGATTTTGAGCTGCGCTCTGGCGCGCTGGGTGCCTCGATCAAGGTCGGCGAGTTTACCACCTTACAGGACAAGATGGCGCTGCGGATCGAGCAGAGCGAGGACAATGGCCGCCAGCTCAGTGGGATCTTCGCGCGATTTGCCTCGCCCAAGGGCCAAGTGCTGACCATTTCGGCACGCGAAGGCCGGTTTCTGTCACTACGGGGCAGCCCGAACACGATCATTCTGCGGCTGACCGACGGCCAGATCATTCAGGACGAACCCGGCGCCAGCCCCCGGGTGCTGAGTTTTTCGCGCCACGATATGCCGATCGACCTGCCCGCGATCGAAAAATTCCGCGAGCGCGGCGGCAAGGAACGCGAATATATCCTCCCCGAACTAATGCGGATCGGGTGGAGCGATCAGGTAACCGAAAAGGTCCGCAACCAGACCCGGGCCAGCCTGAATTTTCGGCTCGTTGAAGTGGTGATGATGTTGCTGCTGCCACTGATGGCGGTCGCGCTGGCGGTCCCGCCCAAACGCTCAACCTCGCCGCTCGGCGTGTTCATTTCGATCATCATGGTGGTGTCCTATCACAAGATCAACGAGTACGGGCAGGCCGCTGCGGCGCAGGGACGGTTCCCGCCTGAGGTAATCTTGTGGGGGCCGTTCGCGCTGTTTTCGGCGCTGATCGTGTGGATGTATTGGCGGGTCGCCTATGTCCCCGGCGGCCAACCGATTGGCGCGCTGGAGAAATTCTTTGCGATGATCGGCAAGCGGGTCACCGCGCTGCTTAAACGGCGTTCGCGCAAGGCGGGGATGGCGTGATGCTGGGCGAAATGTTCCCCTCACGGACGTTGACGTTCTATCTGATCCGGCTGTTCATCGGGCGGATTCTGGGCGTGCTGCTGCTGCTGGTGCTGGTGTTGCAGATGATGCAGCTGCTGTCTGAAAGCGGCGATATCCTGGCTGTGCCGGGCAATGGCGAGGCGGAGCTGTGGTACTACGTCTCGCTCAACGTGCCGCAGCTGATCGCGCGGTTCCTGCCTTATTCGGTGCTGCTGGCGACGCTGTTTACATTCTGGCCGCTCAACCAGAACAGCGAAGTGATCGCGATGCGCGCCGCCGGGCTTTCTGCGCACCAGATTCTCGCGCCGCTGCTGCTGGCCTCGGCCGGGGTCTCGCTGGTCAGCTTTGTGTTCAACGAAACCGTCGTCACCAAAGCCACCGGAACGCTTAAAACCTGGAGCAAGCTGCGCTATCAGCCGATCCCCAAGGACACCGGGGTGCGCGCCAACGTGTATCTGAAGGACGGCCCGCATATCCTGACCGCCAGCAAAATCACTGGCGAGGGTGAGGCGATCGTGATGAGCGGCGTCACCTGGTACCGCCGCGATCTGGGCGGGATGGTGGTCGAGCAGGTCCGCGCCGACCGCGCCAGCTATGCCGGCCCCGGCTGGCGGCTGGAAAACCCGCGGCAGTTCGATGTGAATACTACGGTGCAGACCCCGCTCAGCAGTCAGGTGGTGGCGCAAAGCGTTTCCCCGGGGCAGGTCATGCTGGCCAAAGTCGATCCCGATGGGGAGAATATCTTTGAGCTGGGCCGCTCGATCAAGTCGCTGAAAGAGGCCGGTCGGCGGACGACCGAACTTGAGGGCAAATGGTGGCACAAGCTGTCAGGGCCGCTGTCGGCGATGCTGATGCCGCTGCTCGGCTCGATCGCCGCTTTTGGCCTCGCCCGGTCAGGCCAGCTGTTGATCCGCGCGATTGCTGGGATGGCGCTCGGTTTCGCTTATTTCGTGGTCGACAACGCCGCGCTGGCGATGGGCAATTTCGGCGGCTACCCGGCGCTGATCGCCGCCTGGGCGCCGTTCATGCTGTTCTTTCTGCTTGGCGAGACGGTGCTGGTCCGGACTGAGGAGTAGGTTCCTAACGCCGGACCATTGTGCTCCGTGCGATCTTGCCCAGCAGCGGCATGAAGCCGGTGTAGCTAGACCGATCGTACGTCGAACCCGCGCCGAGATGCAGCGTGATCCGGCGGTGCGCCTCCCCCAGCGAATGATACGGCACCGATGGCAGCAAGTGATGCGTGGCGTGATAGCGCAGCCCAACAGGGGCCCACAGCGGCGCCAGAAACGCCGGCGGCGGGACATTCACCGAATCGAGGTACTGCCCGGTCACCGTCATCGCTTCGCCGTCATTCTCCCACAGGTGCGCCACCAGGGTGCGGATCTGGTTGAGCAAAGCGGTGGCCGAAACGACTGCCAGACCGATCAGCAGCGGCCGCCAGCCGTAAACCTGCGTGCTGGCCAGCAGCGCCCATGACCAGACCATCACGCCCAGTTCCTGCCAGCGGACCATCTTAGCGAATTCGCCCTCTGGCGGGCGGCGGCGGAAATCGGGGTTGATCGACAGCGACGAGGCCCGCTCCCACACCAGTTTACGCAAGGGCGGGATGATCACGCCCAGCGGCACCAGCAGGGCCGAACGGATCAGCAGCCCGATTGGCAGCAGCATCGAAATCACGATAAAGGCCGGCAGCCGCCAAGGTTCCATCAATGCCAGCGGCATATATTCGGGGTCTTCTGCCGTACCATAGCGGGTCCGGGCATGGTGCAGCGTGTGCACCCCTTCATACATGTACGACGGGGTCAGCATCGGCACCCCGACAGCCACGTTCCAGACTAGCCGGAAACCGGGCAACGCGGTTTTGTGGATATGGGTCAGTTCGTGAATGAACAGCAGCGCGCGGTACAGCGTAAACACCGCCACCACGCCGCTGGCCCAGGCCTGCCAGCCGCTGAGCAGGATCGCCCCGGCAATCCCGGCATAGCCGACCGCCGCTGAAACCAGCATATCGGGCCAGTAAATCTCTGGCCGCGCAGCCGAAATATCGCGGGTCAGCTCAACCGCTGCGCGCAACATCGCCATGTCATCTGGGGCCGCAGACTTGGGCGGGTTCATTGCGATGGTGTCCTGAACGGTCATCAAATCATTCCATTGGAGCCCGGCTTGGCCTAGTGCCGGGGGCAAACGCGGGTCGCATTGACCTGAAACAAAGGCAGCATCGTGGCACAGGCAGAGATAACCATCACCCCAGTGGTCAACAAGGCCGACCTGAAGGCTTTTGTCGATCTGGCTTATCGGCTCAACCGATCAGACCCCAACTGGGTCCCACCGCTGCGTGGTGAGGCGATGGAGCTGGTGACCGCAGGCAAAAACCCGTTTTTCGACCATGCCACGGTCCAGTTTTTTCTCGCCCATCGCGGCGGCGCAGTGGTCGGACGCATTTCAGCCCATATCGACCACCTGGCGGCAGCGATGGATCCAGCAAAAGGCATGGGCCCGGGCACTGGCAATTGGGGCCTGCTCGAGGCCGAAGACGAAGCGGTCGCAGCAGCCGTGATCGGGCGGGCCGAACAATGGCTCCGCGAACAGGGAATGACCCGCGTGCTCGCGCCGATTTCGATGTCGATATGGGAAGAACCGGGCCAGCTGACCAAGGGTTTTGACCATCCGCCGACCGTGATGATGGGCCATCAGCCGCAGCGCTATCAGCACTATATCGAAGCGCTGAGTTATGTTCCGGCCAAGCACCTGCGGACTTTCGAGCTGGACATCACGACCGATTTCCCGGCGCTAATTCAGCGGATTGTCCAATCGGGCCAGCGCAATGCCAAAATCAAGGTCCGCAAAGTCAACAAGCGCAATTTCGATGCCGAAGCCGCGATCATCCTCTCGATCCTCAACGATGCCTGGTCTGACAATTGGGGCTTTGTGCCCTTTACCGACCGCGAAATTGCCTATGCCGGAAAGAAGTTCAAGCCGATCGTCCGCGAGGATCTGATCATGATCGCCGAGTACGAAGGGGAGCCCGTGGCTTTCACGATGACGCTACCCGACCTTAACGAAGTGTTGCTGACGATGGAGGGGAAACTGTTCCCGTTCAATTGGGCCAAGCTTCTGTGGTGGCTGCGCAAGCCGAAAGCGCGAACCATGCGAGTGCCATTGATGGGAGTGCTCAAAAAGCACCAATCGAGCCGTCTCGCCAGCCAATTGGCGTTCATGATGATCGAGGATATCCGCCACGCTGCCATCAACCGCTACGGCGCCACCCGCGGCGAGATCGGCTGGGTGCTGGATGACAATCAGGGCATGAACGCGATTGCCGAGGCAATCGACAGCACCGTGAACAAGGAATACACGATTTACGAGAAAGCACTTTAGCGGAGGCAGGAAAATGGCACGCGTGATTGGCCTTGGCGGCCTGTTTTTCAAATCGGCCGATCCAGAGGCTACCCGCAGCTGGTATACCCGGGTGCTGGCGATCGAATTTGACAGCTGGGGCGGCACCGTGTTCGACCCCGTCCTGGCCGCTGCCCACCCCGGCGCAGGGACAGTGTTTTGCCCGTTTGACGCCGATACCGGCTACTTCGCGCCATCAGAATCAGACGTCATGTTCAACTTGATGGTCGATAATCTGGCCGCCATGCTAGAGCGTTGCGCCGCTGAAGCTGTGCTGCCCTATGGCGAAGTGCTCGATGAGGCCAACGGGCGTTTTGCCCACATCATCGACCCCGACGGCCGCAAGATCGAGCTGTGGGAGCCCAAACCGATGGGCTAATCCGCGTCTCGGTCCACCGCTGCGGTTACCGCCACATCCAGCGTCACATTGCCCAGCGTCCGCATGATATCGGGAAGCATTTCAACCGCCACCAGCAGTGCCAGCGGCGCAATCGGCACACCCATTGCCATCGCAATCGGGCCGACCGAGATCACGAAGCTGATCGTGCCAGGCAACGAAACCGAGCTGAGCGACACCAGGAACGCCACAAACACCCCGGCCATCAGCGCGGCGGCAGTCAGCGGTGTCCCGGTGAGGTAGGCGGCATAGATCGCCACCGCCAGGTTCATCGCCGGGCTGGTCGCCCTGAAAATCGCTACTGCCATGGGCAGGACAAAATCGGCGGTTGCCTCGCGCACCCCCAGCCGCCGGGTCGCGACCAGCATCGCGGGTAGGCTGGCCAGCGAGGACTGGGTCGAGATTGCGACGGCATTGACCGGCACCATCGCCCGGGCAAATTCGCCCAAGCTGCGCCCGCCCCGCGTCACCGCTAGTACATAGCCGCCGAGCAGCACCACGAACCCGGCGGCGCTGACCACCACAATATAATGCGCCAGCGCGCCGATCGCATCGGTTCCGGTCTTGGCCCCCAGCGCGACGGCGAGGCCAAACACGCCCAGCGGAGCAAGCATCAGCACCCAGCCGACGATCACCATCATCGCGCCTGCCAGCCCTTCAAAGAACTGCATCATCTGGCGGCGCGGGCCATCCCCGACCCGGGTCAGCGCCAACGCAAACAACGATGCAAAAATCACCACCGGCAACATTTTACCCTCGGCGGCAGCGGCAAAGATATTCTCCGGCATCATGGCGTTCAGGATATCAGCCGCACCGGGAACCTTGCCCGGATCAGCCACCCCGCCGCTGAGCGCCGCAACCGCCTTTGCCGGCACCGGAAACAGCGTCAGCAGAGCCGGAACCATCAAGACTGTCATCGTTCCGGCGGCCAGCAGCACCATCACGAACATCCCCACCGCACGCCGCGCCAGCGTGCCGCCGCCCGCCGCCGCCAGCGTTTGCGAAATCCCGGTTACCACCAACCCGATAACCAGCGGCAGGATTGTCAGCTGGAGCGCGCGCAGCCACAGCGTTCCCATCGGTTCGGCCACGGCCAGCACCGGATCGAGCAAAGCACCGCCTTTCAGCCCGATCCCGACCGCGAAACCCGCCACCAGCCCGGCAAAAGTAAGCGCGGCCGGAACCCGGATTTCCGGAAAGCCGCTGGCGGCCTGCTGCTGTGTCATGCTGTTACCTCATTTGTTTTGTCTGCGTGACATTAGCGCGCGCAGACGACATAGCAATTCGTCAAGGTATCTGGCTCTAAGGGGCGGGCATGGGACGACAATTTTTTGGCACCGACGGGATCCGCGGGCTCACCAATTCTGGCGTGATGACCGCTGCCACCGCGATGAAAGTCGGGCAAGCGGCGGGCACCCGGTTTCTGCGCGGCAAGCACCGCCACCGGGTGGTGATCGGCAAGGATACCCGGCTTTCGGGCTATATGCTGGAAAACGCGCTGGTCGCGGGCTTTACCAGCGTCGGGATGGACGTGGTGCTGACTGGGCCGCTGCCGACCCCAGCGATTGCCCTGCTCACCCGCGAACTGCGCGCCGATGTTGGCGTTATGATTTCGGCCAGCCACAACGCCTATCAGGATAACGGGATCAAGCTGTTCGGTCCCGATGGCTTCAAACTGTCGGACGAAGACGAGCTGGCGATCGAGGCGATGCTGGGGCAGGAACTGGCTCTGGCCCCAGCCGCAGAAATTGGCCGGGCCCGCCGGATTGAGGACGCCCGCGGGCGCTATATCCACGCAGTCAAAGGTTCGCTGCCCGACAATATCCGCCTAGACGGCCTCAAAATCGCCGTCGATTGCGCCAATGGCGCGGCCTATCAGGTGGCCCCTTCGGCGATCTGGGAGCTTGGCGCCGAAGTGGTTGCGGTCGGTGTGACGCCCAACGGGATCAACATCAACGACAAGTGCGGATCGACCCATCTGGGCTTGCTCAAGGAAACGGTCGTCGCCAGCGGGGCCGATATCGGGATCGCGCTTGATGGCGATGCTGACCGGCTGATCGTGGTCGATGAAAAGGGTCAGACCGTCGACGGCGATCAGCTGATGGCGCTGATCGGCACTGAACTGGCGCGGCGCGGCCAGCTGACTGGCGGCGGGATTGTTGCCACCGTGATGTCCAACCTCGGCCTCGAACGCTATCTGGCGGGTCAGGGCCTCAGCCTTGAGCGGACCAAAGTTGGTGACCGCCATGTCCTCGAAAAAATGAAGACCGCTGGCTTTAACGTCGGCGGCGAGCAATCAGGTCATATGATCCTGCTCGATCACGGCACTACCGGCGACGGCACCGTTGCGGCGCTGCAGGTGCTGGCTGCATTGGTCCAATCGGGCAAACGGGCGAGCGAAATGCTCCACCTGTTTGATCCGGTCCCGCAGCTGCTCAAGAACGTCCGGTTCGCGGGAGGGAAACCGCTCGACGATGTCCGGGTCAAAGCGGTGATTGCCGAGGCCGAGGCCGCGCTGATCGGCAAAGGCCGGCTGGTGATCCGCCCATCGGGTACTGAGCCGGTGATCCGGGTGATGGCCGAAGGCGACGATGCAGCCCAGGTTGAACAGGTCGTCGAGGCCATTTGTGCGGCGGTACAGGAGGCTGCCAGTGCTTGAAATGCGCCCCGATTGCGAACGCTGCGGCAGCGATCTTCCGGCTGAAGCCCCCGGCGCGTTCATCTGCTCGTTCGAATGCACCTTTTGCAGCGAATGCGCCGATAAGCTGGACGAACGCTGCCCCAACTGCGGCGGCGAATTGATCGACCGGCCCAGCCGAGCGGTGAAGCACCACGCCGCGCATCCGCCTTCTTCGGTCCGGAAGTTCAAGGCCTGATGCCCCCACCCCGCATCCTTTCCATCGCCGGATCAGACAGTTCTGGCGGCGCGGGCATTCAGGCCGATATCAAGACGATCACCATGCTGGGCGGCTATGCGATGACCGCGATCACGGCGATCACCGCGCAGAATACGCTGGAAGTGACGGCTGTCAAAGTCCTCAGTCCAGACCTGATCGCGGCGCAGATCGATGCCTGCGTCTCTGACATCGGGGTCGATGCGGTGAAGATCGGGATGCTCGGCTCGCCCGCGATTGCCGCAGTAGTGGCGGACCGGCTCGAAGCGCTCAGCGTGCCGATCGTGTTCGATCCGGTGATGATCGCGACCAGCGGCGCGGCTTTGGCCGATAGCGAAACCATCGCGGCGTTTGAACGGCTGATGCAGCTTGCCACGCTGACCACGCCCAATACCGCCGAACTGGCGGCGCTGGGCGGCCACGAAGGCATGCAGGCGCGCGGGATCGCCTATTTGGCCAAAGGCGGCGATGCGACAAGCGAGCGGGTCGAGGACGTGCTGATGCTGCCGGGCCAGCCGCCGCACGTGATGGCCGGAACCCGGATCCACACCCGCCACACCCACGGCACCGGCTGCACGCTGGCCAGCGCGATTGCGACCTATCTGGCGCGCGGGCTCGATCTGGCCGAAGCGACCGACCGTGCCCGGCTGTTCGTGCGCTCGGCCCTGCGCGCGGCGCCGGGCTTTGGCGCGGGCAGCGGACCGCTCGGCCACACCGAAGCGCGCGGCTAGAGCCATTTGGAAGCACCACCGGCCCACTCCCCCTCCCGGCCACCCACGAGAGTACCTTAAATGGGTGGCCGGGAGGGGGAGTGGGCCGGTGGTGCACTGTTTCAGCTTCACTGAAACAGGCTCTAATCCAGCGCGTAAAACTCGCGGATTACGGCCCAGGCTTCTTCGGCAGTTTCGACCCAGTGAAACAGCTTCAGGTCGGCGTGGTTGATCACGCCTTCATCGGCCAGCCCTTCGAAATCGACCACTTTGGTCCAGAATTCTTGCCCGAACAGCAGGATCGGGATCGGCTTCATCTTGCCGGTCTGGATCAGCGTCAGCAGCTCAAAAAACTCGTCGAACGTGCCAAACCCGCCGGGGAATACCGCCACTGCCTTGGCCCGCAGCAGGAAATGCATCTTGCGCAGCGCGAAGTAATGGAACTGGAACGCCAGCCGCGGCGTGACGAACAGATTGGGCGCCTGTTCATGCGGCAGCACAATGTTCAGCCCGATCGTCTCGGCCCCAGCCTCGACCGCGCCGCGATTGGCGGCTTCCATAATCGATGGCCCGCCGCCCGAGCAGACCACAAACTGCCGCATCCCCTGTTCGACAATCGCGCAGGTGGAGGCGATGTGGGCCAGTTGCCGCGCCACTTCGTAATACTTGGACTTGGCCGCCAGTCGCTCGGCCACCGCTTTGCGTTCTGGCGGAGCATCGGCGACCAGCTGCGCCGCCGCCTCGGGCGAGGGGATCCGAGCCGAGCCATAGCAGACCAGCGTCGAGCCGATCTTGGCCTCTTCCAGCAGCATTTCGCACTTCAGCAATTCCAGCTGAAACCGCACCGGGCGCAATTCCTCGCGCAGCAAAAAGTCAGTGTCGCGGAACGCCAGGCTGTAGGCCGGACTGCGGGTCTGCGGGGTGGAGTGATCCTGTGCTTCAACAAACCCGGCTTCCTGCTCGGCCTTGTAGAAGCGGCGGCGATGGAGCCGCTTTTCCTGTTCTGCTTCAGTCATTGGCCGCTTGTCGGGCTTTCGCGGGCTGCTGTCAAAGGGGAGCGGTGTGGTGGCCCGATTCAGCCAAAATCGGCGGCTTGGCCCGCCGCGCTGCACCGAATTGCGGCTAAGCCCGCACAAATCCCTCCAGAACCGACACAAACCGCCCTAACCGCGCCAGAAAGGCGGTTTAAGCGGGGTCAGAGCCTGCCTAAAACGACCCTGAAAAAGACGTATCGCTCTGAATTACTGCGATACCTTACCCTCATCGACCATTTCCGAACGGGTCAAAGCCCTCATCCAGCGACCATGCCAGTTTGCACCGATGTAGGAAAGCAGCACGATTTGGCTACAGCCCGGGACACACTATGCCACGCCCCTAGCAACGGATGCACCGAAGTGGTTTTGTATTGACCATCAATACCAAAACCCGACTATGCTGCTCTAACAACTGCATTGAAGGAGCTCACTATGCATTTTGAAGTAAGCGAACGGATCGACACCTCTGCTGAGCGCACTGATGTAATGAATCTGGCCCTCGCACAATTTCGCAAGATTTCCGATTCGGTTAATATTGAGCACGACATGATCGTAGCTAAGGGCGTTGAAGCCACCTTTGGCTCGATCAATCGTACAGACCGCACCGTTATTGACTGTAAGCAGCTCCCTAGTGGCTGGCTGCTGACAGCAGAAGTTACCTATCGGCCATCGTTTGCGTTCTGGATTATCCTCATTGTGATGCTTTTTTCCTATGTCGGCTGGCTCATTCCGATAGCATTTTACCTCATCCAGCGAAACACCGTGCGATCTGCTGTAGCTTCTGCACTGACCCGAGTTTCCAATGAGATGCGAGAAGCTCCGGGGGTCATGGCGGCCAATTCACGCCTATCGTCCCTCGATGAGCTTGCAAAGCTGGCTGATCTGAAGGAACGAGGCTTCATCACTGACGAGGAGTTCAACGCCAAAAAGCGGCAACTCCTGTAGTTTCAGGAGAAGCGGCAACAAGACAAAACCCAAGATGGTTTAGAACGCGGAGTCGCCACAATGCAACCCGCAAACCCACCGCCGATGTCTGAAAAACTGGATGCCCGACAAGGACTCGAACCTTGATTGACGGTGTCAGAGACCGCTCTCTTACCATTAGAGGATCGGGCAATCCGGGCCGTGCCTCTAG
>JAYURW010000164.1:0-2268 GCA_043756025.1 Novosphingobium sp.
GGTTGCAGCCAGCTTCATCGACGCACTGGCAACGATCGCGGCGGGCAATATCGGCCCCGCCGCCAACCGGGTCGAGACGACAATGGCCGGGCTGCTGACGCTGGTGATCAGCTTCCTCGCGCGGATCGCCGGGTTGGGCCGGGTGGCAGATGCGGTAACAAACCTGATTGCCAGAATCCGCGCCCCGATCGACCGCGCGCTGGACCGGGTGGTGGAGTGGATCGTGACGCAGGCGAGGAGGCTTGGGCGGTTTATCCTGCAGGCGGGTGTGCCGGCCGATCCAAATGCCAGATTGCGCCAAGCCTCGGCTGCGGCAATCGGCCTCGCCCGGTCATTCCAGGGCCGTGCGACCTCGCCGCTGTTAAATGCGGCATTCGCTGTCTTGCGTGCCCGCTTCGGCCTGACCGGGATCGAGGCGTTTCAGGATGCGGGGCGATGGAAGGTCCGCGCGACCATCAACCCGGTCTTGGTTACCGACCTCAATCTCACTCCGACGACGGGCCCGATACTTGGTCCGGACGGACGGCCGCTGGTCAATGCGCCGCCGGGCTCGCGCGATGCCAGACCGATGGAAGGGCCGAACATGGTCCCAATCGTCGACAAGCTCCGGCAGGTGTTCGACATGTTCTCAATCTGGGCCAGGCTCGGCACAGCCCCGGTTGCAAATCAGATGATGCAGCTAATCCGGACAACCATGACGGAAGCGGAATCACTCGCCCGCGATCAGGCCAGCCGCGTGACACCGCTTGGGCCTCGGTTCCAGGCGCTCAGCAACCGCTTCCGCGCCATCCAGGCGCTCGATCCGCAATACGAACTGGTCTCGATCGGGCAGATGGAAATCACCCTTCATACCGCCCGCCGACAGATGCCGGAATTTACCCTGAACTACGCGATGCCCAACGCCATTCCGCCTTCGCACCCGCAATACGCTACAATGCGCCGCGAGGCACTGCGGCAGCTAGGCGAGCAACAGTCTGGGGTAAACGCGATGGTCGTTTCCGAATGGCTATCGCGACGCCCGCTTCCTGGAATGAATTTGGTGCGACCACCAGCTGAAGCGGCAATGCGACAAGAGTACGGAGATCGCAGCCAAATAGCCGGGACCGGCATGGCCGCGCCGCACAATCCGGACCAGGTGCTGGCAGGATATATTGATCCAACGGGTTCGCCAGCCAACTCGCAGATCAATTCCTCCTTGGGCAGTCAGAATCGTCATCGGGCACGGCTGTTGCAAACCCACCTGGAAAATACGATCAGCGGACCTTCCAGGGTTATCACCCAGCTAAACGTCAGGCTCAATCTGCAATGAACGCTGCTGAATTCAAATTGGTTTACGGGAATGCAGAACCGGGCTCGCGGTCCGCTCGAGTCTCGAAACAACTTGCTGTGCATGAGGGTGGCAAGGGCCTCGCTGCGTCCATCGGCTTCGGGAGGTTCCGCTCGGGGTTCCTGTCAATTGCCTCGCTCCGCGAAGATATCAGCCTGGGCAAATGGTCACGGTGGCTACCAAAAGGGGCGTTTCTATATGCCTCGAGTGCCTTTGGCATGCTTTACGTCAGCGCGGGCGACTTGATGTGGCTAGTCAACACCCAGACAGGATCGATCTTGCCGACCGGGTATGCGCTTGATGATGCAATCCTGAAAGCGGCGACCGAATCGACTAGGGAAAATCTCCTCAATCTGCCGCTGTTTGAGGCATGGCTTGAGGCAGGCAACCAATTGGGCAAAACTGAGATTCTGGCACCGTCGATCCCATTGATCCGGGGTGGCTCGCTTGCAGCGGAATCGCTCGTAAAAACCCCGATGCAAATATACCTAGAATCGACCGCCGCCATGTTTGACGATCATGGCCGGGCTGCGATCAGTCTGATGAACCCACGCGAAGACGGTTAAACCACAAGCGCACCCATCGACTCTGTGGCACAGAGTCGATGAAATTCACCCCCCCAGCGCCCCCCAGGTCCCCCGCCCGACAATCCCGTCCGGAAACAGCCCCCGCGCCTTCTGGAACTTGATCACCGCCGCCTTGGTGTTCGGCCCGAAGTCCCCATCCGCCCCGATCCCGAGCAGCGCTTGCAAATCCTTCACCGCCTGGCCGCGGTCGCCCATCCGCAGGGTCGGGCGCGGAGTTTCGGTAGTGGGTGAACCCGCGCGGTGCAAGGCATAGGCGGCGGCGAGCTTTTCGTCATACCGATTGTCGCGGTAGGCCGAGCCGTTGTAGGCGCGCGCAAACCCGGCCCAATCGTGCCGCGCCAGCTCATCGTCGAG